>NZ_JBEXJF010000020.1:0-88268 GCF_040608935.1 Nocardioides sp. NPDC004968 | reverse complement strand
CATGAACAGCGCCGACTTCCAGAAATGCTCGAAGTCGTGGCCGATGAAGTACTCCTTGAACACGTAACCCGCGAAGACCGCGCCGACCGAGAGCACCTCGACGGCCAGGGCGTCGAGGGCGGCCAGGCGCTCACGTACGACATCGCGCAGAGCGGTCGAGACCGACAGCGCTGCGATCGCGTCGGGATGCCTCGGGATCTCGGCGGCGGGCTGCCGCTCGAGCATGGTGCGGAGCACCTCCTCCACGACGAACGGGACGCCACCGGTCACCTCGTAGAGCGCCGCGGCGGTCTCGTCGGGCACGTCCGCATCGAGGATCGACCGCGCCAGCTCGCCGACCGATGCCGGCCCCAGCTCGCGGAGGGTCACGGTGCGCGCCGGTCCCGCCACCGCCCGGGCGAAGGCCTCACCGACGGGCAGGGCTCCCGCCTCCGGGCGCGTGGTGACGACGATCGACAGATCCGGCGGCTGATGCGCGGCGAGGTACGCGAGGAAGTCGAAGGTGACGCGATCGGCCCAGTGCAGGTCCTCGAGGACGAGCACGCCCGGGGCCAGATGTCCGAGCAGCTCGGTCACCGCCCGGAAGATCCGGTGCCTCGCCTCGTGCTGATCGTCCAGCGGCTCCGGTGGGGGCGGAAGGCGATCGGCGATCTCCGGGACCAGGGCGCCCAGGCACCCGACGACCGGACTCAGCCGCACCGTCTCGATCCTGTCGGCATGGCGGCGCAGCGCGTCGATCACCGGCCCCAGCGGAAAAGGGTCCAGGAGATGCTGGCAGTGCCCGAGGAGGAACAGCGCGTCGCCGGCCTCGGAGGCGACGAGCTCCTGGAGGAGGCGGCTCTTGCCGATGCCGGCCTCGCCCTCGATGACGACGATGGACGGCGCCGCCGCGACCGCTGCCCTCACCTGGGCCAGCTCGGCGTCTCGGCCGACCAGGACCGGGGATGTGGGAGTGCTCCTCAAGCGTCCTCCCCACTGTTCTAGGCAATCCTCAGTGTAGGTGACGGATGTGTCCGTACCGTTTCCGCCCATAGCCTCCGTCAAACCCCTTCCACGTGCCGTGGAAGCAGGACGCGAGGAGCAGATGATGCAGCGCAAACCCCCGATCCGACGGTGGGCCCGTCGCTCGCTGGCGATGGCCGCCGCGACGGTCCTCGTCACGACGATGGCGCCGGATGCACGAGCCGACGAGCCGGCCGAGACCGCCGACAGCACCGGACCCACCAGCGGCGCGCTCAGCCGTGGCGCCGGTGGCGTCGAGGTCACGAAGGCGGCAGACATCGCCGCGGCCAATGCGAAGGCCGACAAGCGCGGGACGTACATCGTCCAGATGGCGCTCGACCCGGTCGCCACCTATGACGGCGACGTCAAGGGCCTCTCGGCGACGCGACCGGGCAAGGGTGCCAAGGTCGACCCGGAGTCGAGCGCTTCGGTCGACTACGCCGACCACCTGCGCGGGCGGCACCGGTCCGCCCTGGCCAAGGTCAAGGGCGGCGAGCCGACCCAGCAGTACGTCTACTCCTTCGACGGCTTCACCGCCGAGCTCACCGGGGCCCAGGCCGCCAAGCTCGCCGCGCAGCCCGACGTCGTGGCCGTCCACGAGGACACCAAGGTCGAGTCCGACACGTCCTCGACGACCAGCTTCCTCGGTCTCGACGCCCGCAACGGCCTCTGGGACAAGCTCGGCGGACCCGAAGGTGGCAAGCACTCGCGTGGCGCGGGTGAGGACGTCGTCATCGGCGTGATCGACAGCGGGATCTGGCCGGAGTCGAAGAGCTTCTCGGACCGCAACAAGGCGGGCAAGAAGGTCTACATCGGCAAGCCGAGGGGCTTCCGAGGCACCTGCGCATCGGCCGAGACCGTCGGCGACGACTCCTGGGACGCCAACCTGTGCAACAGCAAGCTGGTCACGGCTCGCTACTTCAACGAGGGCTGGGGAGGCGACGCGGGCATCGACGAGCAGCTTCCCTGGGAGTTCAGCTCGCCGCGCGACTACAACGGTCACGGCACCCACACCGCCTCGACCTCCGGCGGCAACCACGGCGTCGACGTCACCGGCCCCGCGGCAACGTTCGGTGAGATCACCGGCATCGCACCCCGCGCGCGGATCGCGTCGTACAAGGCCCTGTGGTCCGCCGAGGACGGCAGCACCGCGAACGGCTACACCTCCGACATGGTCGCCGCCATCGACCAGGCCGTGGCCGATGGCGTGGACGTCATCAACTACTCGGTCTCCGGTTCCAGCACCGACTTCCTCGAGCCGACCGAGGTCGCGTTCCTCAACGCGGCCGCGGCCGGGATCTTCGTTTCGGCCTCGGCCGGCAACTCCGGCCCGACGGATTCCACCGTCGCGCACCCGGGACCGTGGCTGACCACCGTCGCCGCGGGCACCCACGACCGCACCACCACCGGAGCGGTCACGCTGGGCGACGGCAGCAGCTACACCGGTGCCTCGGTCGCCACCAAGAGCGTCGGTCCGGCGCCGCTCATCGCCGGCGCCGCGGCCCGGCTGCCGGGAGTGTCGATCGCCGCGGGCTCACGCTGCCACCCGGCGAGCGACAACAACGGCAAGCCGGCGCTCGACCCGGCCAAGGTGGCCGGCAAGATCGTCCTGTGCCAGCGCGGCGGTGACATCGCGCGCGTCAACTCCAGCCGCGCGGTCGCCGAAGCAGGCGGGGTCGGAATGATCTTCGTCAACGCCTACGAGAACTCGCTCAACTCCGACTTCCACTCGGTCCCCACGGTGCACCTGGCCGACACCGAGTGGAGTGCGGTGAACGCGTACGCCGCCACATCGGGTGCCACCGCGACGATCGAGGCCGCCACCATCCAGCGTGGTGGAGAGGCGCCCTACACCGCGGAGTTCTCCTCCCGCGGCCCGCTCGTGGCAGGCAACGGCGACCTCCTCAAGCCGGACGTGATCGCGCCCGGGCAGGACATCCTGGCCGCGGTCGCTCCCCCGGGGCAGGGCGGCATGGACTTCAACCTGATGAGCGGCACCTCCATGTCCGCGCCCCACGTCGCCGGCCTGGCGGCGCTGCTGCAGGACCTGCACCCCTCCTGGTCGCCGATGGCGATCAAGTCCGCGCTGATGACCACCGGATCCGACGTACGCGACGGTGCGGCCACGGACCCCAAGGTGATCTTCAAGCAGGGCGCGGGACACGTTCAGCCCAACTCCGCCGCCGATCCCGGTCTCGTCTACGACAGCGGCACGAACGACTGGCTGGCCTTCCTGTGCGGATCCACCAGCGGCGTACTCGACAGCACCTGTGACGACCTCGAGGCCTCCGGCCGCTCCCTCGACCCCAGCGACCTGAACACGCCGTCCATCGGGATCGGGCTGCTCGACGAGGCCGAGACCGTGACCCGCACCGTCACCAACGTGGGGCGCAAGAAGGCGACCTACAAGGCATCGGTGACCGGGCTCGAAGGTGTCGATGTCGCGATCGAGCCGAGCACCCTCACGATCGAGCCGGGCGAGAGCGCGACCTTCACCGCGACCTTCACCCTCGAGGATGCCGCCCTGTTCCGCTACCTCGGCGGCCAGCTGTCCTGGACCGATGGATCACACACGGTCCGCTCCCCCATCGTGCTGCGCGCCAAGCGCCCGGGCGAGGAGGACTGGGCGACCCGGTACGACGGTGCCCGCGGCGCCTTCGGCACGTCCGCCGACGTCGGCAGCGACCTGCTCCTGCACCCCGACGGGACGCGGCTCTACATGAGCGGCCTGAGCTCCCCGCCGGTGCCGGGCACCCTGGTGACCGACTTCCTCACCGCGGCCTACGACCCCGAGTCCGGTGACCCGCTCTGGGAGGTCCAGTGGGACGGCTCGAACGGTGGGTCGGACGAGCCGGGCGGCTTCGGGATGAGCCCTGACGGCGACACGGTCTACGTGGCAGGGACGAGCGGCGGAGACTTCGTCACCATCGCCTACGACGGCGCCACCGGCACCGAGAAGTGGAACACCCGGCTCGACGGCCCCGGCCAGGCCGGGGACACGGTCAACGATCTGGTGGTCAGCCCCGACGGCAAGCGGATCTACGTCACCGGTTACCAGACCGTGAGCGAGGCGCAGCTGGACTACGCCACGGTCGCCTATGACGCCGCCACCGGCGAGCAGCTGTGGACCTCTCGATACGACGACCCGGTGCAGGGCACCGACGACGCCCGCGCCATCGCGGTCAGCGAGGACGGGAGCACGGTCGTCGTCACCGGTCAGAGCCAGGGCGAGGACACCGGTCTCACCGACTGGGGCACCGTGGCCTACGACGCGGCGACCGGCGACCAGCTGTGGGACGTACTGCGCAACGGATCCGAGGGACAGATCGACATCTCCGGCCAGGTGCAGATCGCCGGGGACACCGTGATCGTGTCCGGCGTGGTCAGCAACACGGACCGGCAGGGTGACTGGAGCACGGTCGCCTACGACCTCGCCACCGGCGAGGAGCGATGGTCGGCCGAACACGGCGGGCCCGGCACCGACACGCCCCAGGCCAGCACGGTCTCCCCCGACGGCAGCACCGTCCTCGTGACGGGCAACGTCGAGGGCGACACCGGCATGGACTACGCCACCGTCGCGTACGACGTCACGACCGGCGACGAGGTCTGGGCTGCGGACCACGACGGCACTGCCCACGGAACCGACGTCCCCTGGGACGTGACGATCTCCGAGGACGGCACCCACGCGGTCGTCACCGGCGAGACGACGGACTCGGAGACGAAGAACGACTACACCACCATCGCCTACGACATGGCCGACGGCGAGAAGGTCTGGTCGGCGAGCTACGACGCGACGGCCGCACCGGACGGCGCGAACGGCGTGGCGCTCGACCGCGGTCCCGACGGGAAACGACGCGTGTACGTCACCGGGGTGAGCACCGCCTCGTTCGACCCCACCGGCGTCGACAGCAACCTCGACGCGACCACGGTCGCCTACTTCGACCCGTTCGAGTAGGCCCCGAGCGAGGATGGCCGGCCGCCGGATGATCTCGATCGTCCGGCGGCCGGCCCGTTTTCCGGCTGGCACCTGGAGTCGGCGCACGACCCGCAGGAGATTCCTCCCGATGCGGGCGAGCGGGCCGCCCGGCGTCCCATCGGCAAGGGCGAATACCGCCCGTCCTGGTCCCAATCCGGGTCGGGCAACGCAGGGTCGAAGGTCCCGTCTACCCCAATATGGGGTAGGTGAAGAGAGTTCCCTCAACCCGCTGAGACAGCGCCGGGAGACCCTCCTCTCACAGGCCTCGCCGGGGCGGCCCAACGCGCCGCACTTGCTCCTCGGTTTCAAGAGGTCCACACGATCCACCTGAGATCGGCCCAGGCCGACCGCGACAGGCATCTCTGTCCGCCCGCCCGGTCTCGGGTACCTCAGCCCTGCCTGCTCACCACAGGCACGGACCGCAACGACCCGTGAAGGAACCAACCCATGAACATGCACAACTCCACCAAGATCGGCCTCGCGGCTGTAGCCGTTGCCGGAGTCGCCTCGGTCGTGGCAGCCCCTGGGGCTCAGGCCGCGCAGGACTGCAAGACGACCACCGTGACCTCTCAGGTCAAGGTCGCTGACGCGAAGAAGACCACCAAGACCACGCCTGCGGTCACGCACGTGGAGCACACCGACGCAGTGACTCGCACTGTCGTGGACAAGGAGGCGTACGACGAGAAGGTCGAGCACCCGGCCGAGACCCACACGGTCGAGCACCCGGCCGAGACGCACGTCGTCCACCACGAGGCGGTCACCCACGAGGAGACGGTCATCGACCAGGAAGCAGTGCAGAGCGTCTGGGCGAACTTCCAGCCCAACGACCACCGTGCGCCCTTCGTCGGCCCTCCGTCTTACCCGACGGACCCGCGCGGTTCGTGGATCAACCACGGCGACGTCCCTCCCGGGCACGCTGGATCTGACGGCGTGTACTCCAAGGGCAACCCGGACATCGGCGGCAACTGGTTCTACCGCCAGGCTGCTGTGGACGAGGTGTCGCACGTGATCGTCGTCGTGGACGAGGAGGCGTACGACGAGACGGTCGTGGACAAGGAGGCCTGGACCGAGACCGTAGTGGACAAGGAGGCCTGGACTGAGACGGTCCACCACGAGGCGGTCACCCGCACGGTGGAGGACAGCCCGGCATCGGACGTCACCGTGGTGGACTCGCCTGCCTCTTCGGTCACGGTCGTCATCCCGGCTGTCTACGAGACCAAGACCAACAAGTCGGAGAAGTGCGCGGCGGTCGTCAAGGACGCCAGCACCAAGGCCGACTCCGCCAGTACCAAGGCCGACTCCGAGGTCCCGACCCGGATCGATGCCGGTCTGGCTGGGAACCTGCCGAACACGGGCGGTCCGAACGGAGTGCTCCTCGCCGTCGGCGGGCTGCTCGCCGGCATCGGCGGCATAGGGGCCTTCCTCACCCGTCGCCGGAAGAACGCCTGACCCACACCTCCAGGGTGCCTCGGAGGCGGGTGGCCGCTGTCCCGGGCGAACGAATTTTCGTTCGCCCGGAACACCCTTCGGACGCCTACGTGGAAGAGATCAGTGCACGCCAGCCATCAGCCGCCGGATGGGACGGTTGCCGATGAGCAGGAGGACGCCGACGACGACGGAGGCGAGCCCGACCCACCAGAAGAAGCCGCTGTCGTCGTTGACGTCGTAGAACTCGGCGAGCCGGCCGGACATGGCGGTGCCGAGGGCGACGGAGAGGAAGAACAGCGCCATCATCTGGGTGCGGAAGCGCTCGGGGGCGAGCTTGGTGGCCAAGGAGAGACCGACCGGAGAGAGCAGCAGCTCGGCGAGGGTGAAGAGCAGCAGGATGAACGCGAGGCCGATCAGCGGCACGGTGTGCTCACCGCTCGGCATCAGCAGGAAGACCCAGAAGGCGATGCCCATCAGGATCGTGCCGATCGCGAACTTCACCGGCGTCGACGGCTGACGGGAGCCGAGCTTGGTCCACAGAGCCGCGAAGACCCCGGAGAGCAGGATGATGAAGACCGGGTTGATCGAGTTCACCCACGAGACCGGCATCTCCCAGCCGAAGATGTCGCGGTCCAGGCGCTGGTCGGAGTAGACCACCATGACGGTGAACTGCTGCTGGTAGAGCGACCAGAAGACCGCGGAGGCGACGAAGAGGGGCACCATCGCCCACACCCGGCTCCGCTCGATGGTGGTGACCTGGCTGCTGAGCAGGATGACGGCGAAGAGCGCGATCGCGGCGACCGCGCTGATGCCGATCACGATGTTGGCCAGTCGAGGCGCGGTGATGACACCGGTCACGCAGAGCACCACGATCGCCGCCACGGCGGCGACGGCGATGGCGATCCAGCGGCCACGCTCGGAGGCGGGCAGCGGGTTGGGGACGACGCGGCTCTCGGCGGGAAGCCTGCTGCGGCCGAGGGCGTACTGCACCAGACCGAAGATCATGCCGATCGCGGCCAGCCCGAAGCCGACGTGGAAGCCCCATTGCTTCTGCAGCAGCCCGGTCAGCAGCGGACCGACCAGGGCGCCCAGGTTGATGCCCAGGTAGAAGAGGGAGAACCCGGCGTCGCGGCGCTCGTCGTCGGCGGCGTACAGCGTGCCGACCAGGGACGAGGCGTTCGCCTTCACGCCGCCCGAGCCAAGTGCGATCAGCACCAGCCCGACGCCGACCCCGGCGATCCCCGGGATCAGGGCGAGACCGAGGTGGCCGAAGACGACCAGCCAGGCGGAGTAGAAGAGCGTACGCTCCGCGCCGATCAGGCGGTCGGCGATCCAGGCCGCGATGATCGTCGACAGGTAGACCGCGCCGCCGTACGCACCGACGATCCCGAGTGCGACCGTCTCACTGATCCCGAGGCCGCCCTCGGCCACGGAGTAGTAGAGGTAGATCGCCAGGATGCCCTGCATGCCGTAGAAGCTGAACCGCTCCCACAGCTCGACGCCGAACAGGTTGGCCAGTACGCGCGGCTGGCCCAGGAAAGACCGGTCGCCGGCTTCGCCCGCGACGGTCTCACTTTTAGCTTGACTCATTACTTCAGGTTCACAAGTCTCCGCTCCCCCGCCCAAATCGCGAACGGCCGATAACCGCCGGATGTGACCACTACCACGCGAGCTGACCGTCCTTGTCCTGGAGCGTTCCGGTGGGGACGTCGAGATCCAGGGTGGCGAGGCGTACGACGGTCCTGGCGCTCTCCGCGGGCGACTTGGCGATGTCCTCGATGCCGAAGCCGGCGGTCATGTCGGTGGCCGTGGGGCCGGGTTCGACGGCGTTGAACCTGATGTCGGCGTTCGCCTTGGCGTACTGGACGGTCAGCATGGTCGCGGCGGCCTTGGACGCGGCGTACAGCGGCAGGAACATCCCGTGCTCGACCCGGCCGGGGGTGGTGTTGGCCCAGAACGAGCCGAGGCTGCTGGACACGTTGACCACCCGCGGGTTCTCCGAGCGGCGCAGCAGCGGCAGGGCGGCCTCGGTGACCCGGACGATCCCGACCGCGTTGATGTCGAAGACCCGCAGTGCGGTCGGGCCGTCGAGCGGGTCGGCGACGAGGACGCCGGCGTTGTTCACGAGTACGTCGAGGCGCCCCTCGGCCGCCTCGATGGCCGCCAGCGCCGCGCGGACCGAGGCGTCGTCGGTGACATCGAGCTGTACGAAGCGCGCGCCGAGCTCGGCGGCCGCCTTCTCGCCTCGCTCGACGTCTCGTGCGCCGAGGTAGACGTGATCGCCGGCGTCGGTGAGCTGGCGGGCGGTCTCGAATCCGATGCCCTTGTTGGCGCCGGTGATGAGTGCGACGGTCATTCCCGTTGTTTCCTTTCGTAGGACGGCCCGATCGGGCCGTCTTCGACGCTAGGCGCGCCGGCGACCACCGCCCAGAGTCCTGGTCAGACCGGGGTCTGACAGGACCCCCGCTGTCCGCTCGGGGCCGACCTAGGCTTGAGACATGAGGCTGCACACATGAGTGAGGTGACGAACCCGCTGGGCGCGTTCCTGCAGGCCAGGCGGGCGCTGGTGACGCCGGAGGCGGCGGGCATCCCGGCCGCGGGCGTACGTCGTGTCCCGGGGCTGCGCCGCGAAGAGGTCGCGATGCTCGCCGGTATCAGCGCGGACTACTACCTGCGCCTGGAGCGCGGCCGCGACCGCAACCCGTCGGCGCAGGTGCTGGGGTCGATCGCTCGCGTGCTCCAGCTCGACGACGACCACACCGCCCACATGATGTCGTTGGTTGCCGAAGCTCCCCGCCGCCGGCGTCGGCGCCGGCGCAAGGAGACCGTCCCGCCGGGGGCGCTGAAGCTGCTCGACTCGATGGTGCAGCCCGCGTTCATCGAGGGGCGCTACTTCGACATCCTGGCGGCCAACGCTCTTGCTCGTGCGCTCTCGCCGAGGCTCGCCGCAGGCGGCAACCAGCTGCGGGACCAGTTCCTGGACCCGGACCAGCAGTCGTTCCACCCGGAGTGGGAGTCGATGACGGAGTGCTTCGTCGGCAACCTGCGCCAGTCGGTGGGCACGGACATCGACGACCCTCGGTTCATCGAGCTCATCGGCGAGCTCTCCCTGGCCAGCCCACGGTTTCGACAGCTGTGGGGACGCCATGACGTGCGCGCCCAGACCGGCGCCCCGATCAAGATGCTCCACCCGCAGGTCGGCGAGCTCACCCTCAACCGGGAGCGGCTGGCGATCAGCGGCACCGACGACCTGATGCTCGTCGTCTACCACCCCGACGCCGGTTCATCGGACTCGGACAAGGTGGCTCTGCTGGCGTCCGCGGGACTGCCTACGCGATCCGTCGGGTCGGAGGCTCGATCGGTTTGACGCCGACTACGACGGTCGGGGCAGCAGGCCGGCGTCGCGATGCTCGACGAGCTCGGTTCGCTCTCGGGCGATGCGGTCCATGCCCCAGCGGCCGAGCGGCCCGAGCGCGGTGTTGAGGGTGCGGCCGTGCTCGGTCAGCGAGTACTCCACCCGCGGAGGCACCTCGGCATATACTTCCCGGTGCACCAGCCCGTCCTGCTCCATCTCACGCAGGTGCTGGGTCAGCATCTTCTCGCTGACGCCGGGCAGGCCGCGGCGCAGCTCGGCGAAGCGGCGTACGCCATAGTTGTCGAGCTCCCACAGGATCAGCCCCTTCCACTTGCCGCTGACCACGTCGAGCGCGGCGTCGATGCCGCAGATATAGGGACCGTTTCGGGCCGGCTTCGTCACGGGCTGCTCCTCACTAACCTTTTGGTAAGTACCCCAGTAAATAGTGGGTACTCCCGCCATCGTACGTAAAGGCCGAGGATTGTCTTCATGAATCAACCTCTCAACGCCGTCACCGTCATCGGCCTCGGCCCCATGGGTCAGGCGATGGTCCACAGCCTGCTCGCCGCCGGGCATCCGGTGACCGTATGGAACCGCACCGCATCGCGAGCCGACGAGGTCGTCGCCGCGGGCGCACAGCTGGCCGACTCGCCGGCGAAGGCCGTCGCCGCGAGCGACCTGGTCATCCTCAGCCTGACCGACTACCAGGCGATGTACGACGTGCTCGGCTCAGCCACCGACGAGCTTAAGGGCCGTACGGTCGTCAACCTCAGCTCCGAGTCGCCTGAGGGGACGCGTCAGGGCGCGAAGTGGGTCACCGAGCACGGAGCCGACTTCCTGACCGGAGGAGTGATGACTCCCGCCCCGATGGTCGGCACGCCCGATGCGTACGTCTATGTCAGCGGTCCCGCCGACGTGCTGTCCCCGCACGAGGAGGCGCTGGCTCGCATCGGGTCCGTCCGCTACCTGGGCGAGAATCCGGGGCTGGCGCAGCTGATGTACCAGGCCAACCTGGACATCTTCCTGACCTCCCTCTCCTCGCTGCTCCACGCCGTGGCGCTGCTCGAGACGGGTGGCATCAAGCCGTCCGCCGCTATCCCGGAGCTGATGCAGACCCTCGCCGGCATCCCGCCGATGCTGGCCGCCGGCGAGGACTTCGGCGCCCAGCTCGAGGCCGGCGAACACCCCGGCCACCTGAGCACGATCACGATGATGGGCGCCACCGCCGACCACCTCGTCGAGGCCAGCGAGGCGGCCGGCATCGACGTCGACCTCCCCCGCGCCGTCCAGGCCCACTACACCTGGGCCCGCTCCAACGGCCACGGCTCCGAGAACTGGTCGCGGATCATCGACGCCATCAGGCCGTACGCCCGGGGGTGAGCTGTCGTGAGGGGCGGCCTCCCGCAAGGAGGCCGCCCCGCGGCAGTCAGGAATGAGCCGTGAGCCAGTCGATCACGTCGGCGGTGATCTCATCGCGGTTGGTCTCGTTGAAGATCTCGTGGCGCGCCCCGGGGTAGAGCGTCACCGTCACATCCTTCAACCCGGCCTCGCGATAACGCTCCCCCAGCAGCTCGACCAGGGCGCCGCCTCCGGCAAGCGGGTCGGCGTCGCCGGAGACGACGAGAATCGGCAGGTCGGAGCGGATCCCACCGATGGCTGCCGGGTCCGCCAGACGCTCGGCGCCGGCGAACAGCTGAGGCACGGCGGTGTCGGGCAGATCGAACCCGGACAGCGGGTCTGCGACGTACGCATCGACCTCGGCCTCATCGCGCGAGAGCCACTCATACCCGGTGCGGTGCTCGAACCCGGCGTTGAACGCCTCCAGCCCGACCGGACCCTCGGCGCTCGAGAGCGCACCAGCGAGTACGTCGAGGGCGGTCGAGCCTGACAGCACCACAGCGTCGTACAGGTCGGACCGGTCCAAGATCACCGTCTGCGCCGCAAAGGACCCCATCGAGTGCGCAACCAGGAACACCGGGATCCCGGAGAAGTCATCGCGCAGCGAGGCACCCATGGCCGCGACATCGGCCACCAGCGCCTCGAAGTCGAAGTGACCGAGCTGGTCGGCCGACGCGACGGACCCGCCGTGACCGCGGTGGTCGACCGCCCGCACGACGTACCCAGCCGCGACCAGAGCCCGAGCGAGCCGGTCGTAACGCTGCCCGTGCTCGGCGATGCCGTGGGCGATCTGGACAACGCCCCGCGGCGCGGAGAGCTCCTCCCCCCATGTCCGGATTGCGAGCGCAGTGCCGTCGGTCGGCGAGACGAATGTGGCTGTGGTGGGCATGGGGCCTCCTGGTGACGGGGTGCCCATGCTGCCATTCCTACGGCGATCCGGCGGGCCATCAGGCTCGAGGCGCCGGTTCGCCAGCCTGATCCAAATCGGACTCCGCCGCCAATCTGCTCGGCCGAACGGCCGTGCCCCATCGAGCAGCCCTACTCTTTGCCGACCGCATTGCCGCATGTATCGGAGCTTCGGGTTGAGCCAGTCAGATCCAGGCCAAGAGAACTACTACTTCGACATCGCCAACTACCAGCCGTCGTGGCAGTGTGGCCTCAGCGCCATCACGCGCGCGAACGGAAGCCGCCTCGGACGCCTTCGCGGTCGGTCTCTCACTCGATCCTGGCTCTTGTGGGATCGAAATGACGACGAGTGGTTCACCGATGCTCCAGTCGTGCTCGACTTTGCCGGCGAGCAACTGGAGATCAATCATCAAAAGTTCGACGACCTGTCGCTCACTTGGAACACCATCGATCCGCTCCTACACGTTCCTTACCCGGACTTCGACCTCGTTTGGCGCGACGATGCCGTTGCCCAACTCGCGCGCCTGCAGGCACGGACCGTCACGGCCGTGGACCTACTGGAGTACCGAGGCGACGACATGGCAAACGGCATGATTGCCGTCGGTATCGGGTTCGGCGACGACTACCTAGTCGTCCAGAACAACCTCGATGAGAACGGGCTCGCCTTCGGCTCGCCACAGCGTGAATATCACGCGCATCCGATCCGCTAGTCGGTGTCCGTTGCGCAGCTGGTCGTCACCTCGGCTCGTCGCCGGGCCAGAAGAGCTCGCTGGAACTCCGCGATCCCCTCGCCCTCGACGGCGACCTCGACGTACATCTCAGACACCTCCGCAGAATGGCAGATCGATCGGATACCCACGTCGACACGTCAACGACGACGCCACCACTTTCGGGGTAGCGCGACGTCAGCGTTGTCCGCTGTGCGCTCAGATGGGGCGGACTTGATCCCAGCGTGAAACGCAATGACACGCTTCGCACCCGGTCGCCCGTCCCATGTCTCCAGCAGTACGGCGATCCGGTCACGCTGCTCTGCGTTCATAGGCTGCCACGTGGTCGCGGCCCGTTCCTCCAGCCAGTTCGAAACCTGAGCACGTCCAAGGCCCGCCAGCTCCACGTCCTGGTCGCCAGAGAGGCGGAGATCGGCCTCGACCTGGTCCCATCCGCCGCACGAGCGGGCCAGGAGCCACGCGGCACGACGGTTCGACCGATGCTCCGATGCCCAGGCCGCCGACGCCATGGACGCCGGAGCGCCGAGCCGACCAAGGGCACGCGCGGCGGCTGAGGACACCCGACCGCTGGGATCGGTGAGAAACGCTGACAAGAGGCCAAGTGCATCGTCTCGGCCAGCCCAGGTGACGACTCCTCGGATGGCAACCTCACGGACGCGCGGACGCGAGCTGTCCAGGGCTTCGACGAAGCTCGACAGGTCGGTCGCGTCTCCGACCGCAAGGAGCCCGTCCAAGACGGCGGCCTGGATCCTGCCTGGAAGGTCTTCCTGAAGCTGTGCTCGATACCAGCCGGCGACGTCGAGCCCTCGCTTGCGGGCGCGGAAACGAGCAGACTCGCGTACGCGCGGAACCCGGTCGACCGCCAACGCCAGCAGGCGGTCATCAGACAGTGCGCCGTCCTCCATGGCCAGCACGACTATCTGCCGGATCATCGCAGAGCGAGAATCCAGCAGATCGGCTAGACCTGTGGCATCCCGCGACGCCAGCAACCAGTCGGCGCACCAAGCCAGGATCAGCTGATCCGTCTCGGTGCGTGCGATCTCATGCAGCCGCTCAACCGACAGCAGGCCGCTTTGATGCGCCAACTCAACGCCCCTCCGCCTGACCCGTCGCTGGGGCGACTCCAGCAACGCCTCGATCAACGCCCTCTGCCCGACCTCCGCACGCAACTTTGACTCGACGATCTCGACCGCTTCGGGTCCAAAGCGTCGGTCACGTCCGGCGAGGACGACGTCCAGCACCCGCTCCAGATGCTCTGCCACATTGGCGTGCTCCAGAGACTCCGCCGCAGCCTGGCGAACCTGTGGGACATGGTCGATGAGGCGTACGGCGAGCGCCGTGACCGCCACTGGTCCGCCGACCTCGCGCAGCGCACGCACCGCCCGCTCTCTGAACCGTCCATCTACGTGCATGCTCGTCACCGCCGCGACAAACCCATCTGGTTCGTTCAGGCGCTCATCAAGCCAGCCTCGAAGGCCAGAGACCGGCGTCGAGTAGTGATGGCGGTAGGTCCGTGCCGCCTGGTCCAGTACGAGCCACTCTCTGCCAGACAATGCCGCCAGCGTCGACCGCAGTTCGTCACGGTCACCGACACCTTCCACGATCGTTCGCGAGAGAAAGACCGCGAGATCGTACGCTTCGGGAGGAGTCAGAGACATGGCGCTGATCCTCTCCGATCACGGACTCCCGGTGCCATCCAGTTTCGCCGGCGCGACCATCGACCCCACCGCGACAAGATCGCCACAGACCCCCACACAACCCGGCTATCCTCCCGGCCGTGAAAGAAATCTGGCAGTACGCCGACCGCGCCCGAACGCAGCTCGGCACGGCGGACGCACCAGTGATCTCGTACACCGGGCTCTGGCTCCTGCTCGCCCTGGTCGCTCCCGCTGCCGAAGGCAATGCCATCACCAAGGCACTCGGGCTGCCGCCTGAGGAAGCACGCGAGACCGCCGAGAAGCTCATCGCCGAGGCACATCCGACCGTCACCGCGGCGCTTGGCGCGTGGCTAGCCGACTGGGTCGAGCCGACGACGCCGCTGCCGGTGACCGTCGATCCGCTGCCGGACCAAGAGACGCTGGACGCCTGGGCAGCGGAGCACACCCACGGGCTCATCCAGACGATGCCCGTCACGATCCGTCCCGAGACCATGTTGCTGCTTGCGACCGCTCTGGTCACTACGCCGAAGTGGGCCGAGCCACTCCTGATCGAGGATGGTCGCCTCGTACTTCGGAAGAGCCTCCAGGCCATCGTCGAGACCTCGGTCGGCCCGGTCGCCGTGGCTCGTCCCAACAGCCACGACTGCGTCGACGTCTTCTCGGTCATCGCCGCTCCCGAGGTGCCTGCCGAGGACGTCTGGGTGGCGGTGGCTGAGGTCGTCGAGCAGAACGCCGCGGGCGAGGTGACTCATTTGACTCACCCGGAAGACCTCACCGACGGCCACGCATGGACGGTCAAGCGCGAGCGGCGCGAGTACGTTGCGTACGACGCGCCCGAGCCGAACTCCGTCGTCTTCACCACGCGACTCCCGGCCTGGAACGCTGATGCCTCCCACGAGCTGGACGCTGCACCAGGTGTCGCGTCTGTCGCCGACGGCATCGCGGCCCTATTGCCCGCGCAGGACGGCGGCATCGAAATCAGCTGCGCTCAGAACGCGACCGCCGCCTACAACCAGAACGGATTCAAGGCGGCAGCGGTGACAGCGATGGCGTGGATGGCCGGCTCCGCGATGCCTGAGTACGTCGAGCGCAAGATCCGCCACGTCCAGGTCTCCTTCGACCGACCCCACGCGGTCATCGCGATCGCCCGAGGCGGAGCATGGGAGGGCATACCTCTCTTCGAAGCTTGGGTCACGCCCGAAATGTTCACCACCGCCGTCCCGGACTGGGCACTCGGGATGCCGATCGCCGTGCCCACCACCTGACGGCCTGCTACCTCCTTCAAATCCTTGGAGGAACCGGCACCGAGCGCCGGCCGGTAGACGTCGGTACGCCGCGGACATGGCCAGCGACGGCTACGCTCATCGCGATTGCTCGAGGAATCGACCGTGCTGGCGTCAGCGGCTGGCTCCGTGGGATCGTCCGCGGCGCGAGAACTCGGTCACGCAGCAACAACGCCGCCGGCATCAGATGAACCCGAGAGGCTTCGATGACAGCGAAACCTCCGATCAGCGACGACCTCGAGGTGCTGCATCGGGCTGCATCGCAGGCAGGTTTGGACGCGGCGGACGCCTGCTTGTTGAGGAACGGCACCAACGCCGTCTATCTACTGCCGAACTCGAACGTCGTAGCCCGTCTTGGCCGCTCCGGGACAGCCGAGAACGCCGCGCGCCAGGTCGAGATCGCCTTCTGGCTCTCCGCCAACGGGATCAACGCAAACCTCCCGGTCGACGGACTGGACCTAGTCACTGTCGCCGGGCGACCCGTGAGCTGGTGGATTCCGATCCCGACTCACCGCCACGCGACTCCCGCGGAACTGGGCGCCGAGCTCCGCAAGCTCCACGACCTCCCGGTGCCGTCCACAATTGATTTGCCGAACCTCGACATGGTCGAACATGTCGCCGAGCGCATCAGGTCAGCTCAAGCACTCCCGGCCTCCGACCGCGACTGGCTTCAAGGCCGACTCGCCAAGCTGGACGCAGACCTGGCAGCCACCGAGGTCCTCGAAGCCCGGAATGTCGTGCATGGCGACGCTTGGCAAGGCAACCTGGTCGTGCCCGACGACGGCTCACCGATCCTTCTCGACTTCGACCACGTCTCGATCGGGCACCCGGCCTGGGACCTGATCCCACTCGCCGTCGACCACGAAGACTTCGCCCGGATCGACAACGAGGACTACAGCGCTTTCGTCACCGCCTACGGCGGCTACGACGTACGCGAAGCGCCGTGGTTCCGAGCGCTTGCCGACCTGCAAGAACTGCGTTGGACCGCGTTCACTGCGGTCAAGGCAGCGCACAATGCCGACGCGGCGGCCGAGGTTTCCCACCGCCTTACCTGCCTGCGCGGCGAGGTCCCTCGACCCTGGAGATGGACCGCCTTCTAATCGCGCCAATTCACCTGATGCGGTCAGCTGATGGCCTTACCGACGCTCCTCACCGCCGGTCCGGCTCAGGTGGGTGATGAGGCTTCGCAACCACGGCTCCGCCAACGCGGGCTCATCAGCCATGGCGCGTGCGAGTGATCGTCGCCCCTCTTTGGACCGACCGATCTTCACGACCCCCACCGCCTGGGCCAGGGCGCTTCGAGTCTTCTCGTCACGGTCAGGCCCCTCGATGTCTGCGGTCCAATCCTTCGGCCTGAAAGTGCGGTGCAACTTGGTTTGGTGATCGCCGAAGTAGGACCATGCGTACGCATCGAGCGATACGTTGACTACGGCGCCGGCCGGAAGCTGGCCAGTCCAGGGCACGTGCTGCTGCCAGCGCCACGTCTTTGGGCTGGTCTTCTCACGTGAGGTGACGCCGACGAATCGCACCTTCTTGCGGATCACTGTCCACGGTGCTCGCTCTTCCTCAACCCAGTCACGCATCAGATCGAAGAGTTCAGTGAATGTGCCGCCCTCGTGCACGACATCAACGAATGCCAGCGGACGATCACGCCGCGCGAGGTCATCCGGACTGGCTCCTAGCGAGGCTAGGATCTCGCGCGCCTGCCGAACCTCGTTCTTGGTCAAACCAGGCGTGCTCCATTTCCCGTTCTTGAGCACTGCCGCTCGCGCGAAGGGACAGCGGCAAGCGTGAGACACCTGGCTGGGAGAGGCCATCGAACGCGCCGCTGAGCAGGTCGAACATCGAATCCAGGGACCGCCCGACGAACACGAGTTGTCCACCACCGCTCCTCGCGACCACCTTGCCGGCGCATTCCACGAACTCGTCGATCCACGGCAGAGTCTGCTCTTCGATCCCGTCTAGCAAAGAGCCCAGTTGGGCGGGCGTCACAAGGTCCCACCGAAACGGCGTCGGGGCATCATTTCTCTCCACCGGGCATAGGTTGCCAGCCCGCCCGGTGGCTATCGAGATCACCCGCAATGCTTCAACGCGAAGTCCGTGCTCAGGACGTTAGCTTCGAGGAGCCTCAGCGGTCTGCGAATCACGGCACCGCTCTGTTGATCTGATCCAGGAGCGCTTCCGCGGTCTTCGTGGTCCGCTCGATGCGGACGTTGTCGACGCCACATAAGCGTAGGCACGACGACGCGATCCAGGTGGCGTCGTCCGGGCCTATCCGGTGACCGGCGTTTCGGAGCCCGATCACTTCCTCAACGGTGTGGACCAGCTTCTCCCCCAGCCTCCCTGGTGGGATGGGAGCCAGCGCATTGGCCGTTGTGATCCGCCCTGCCAGACGGGCGTAGGTCGCCGCCAACTCCTCGCGGGCGGTGGTGAACTCGTCGAACCCTTCAACCTGAGCGACGTCTGGGGCGAGGTAGAGCCAGCCGATGTTGTGCGGCACGCTCGCCAGGGTGCGTACGTCCGTGAGGGCCACGAGGTACAGAACGGTGTTCGGATCACCGGTCAGCGACTCGATCCGAGCGACGCTGTCCATGGTGGGCCGGATCGTCCGACCTAGGAGCTCGGTGACGATCTCGCCCTTGCCCGCGAAGTGGTAGTAGAGGCTCGCCTGGCGGATCCCGACAGCATCGGCGATCTCTCGGGTCGAGGTGGCGGCGTAGCCCTTGCTGGTGAACAGCCGAGCTGCCGCCTCGAGGACCTGCTCGCGCGGAGGGCCGGCGAGCAAAGGGGGCGTGAGGCGTGGGCGGCCGGGGCGTGGGCGCGGGCTGGCGCTGGCTGCGGAACTCATGGTGCTCCGTCCCGAGTGGTTGGAGTGATGGGTCCCGGGGCGACCGACTGGCTGAACCGGTCGCCACCCCGGGCGTCATCAGTGAATCATATTATCAATCAAAATGTAAGAAACATGCTTGCGGGATCGGTGCCAACAGGAGCATGATTGCTGCCAGCAGGCTGACTCAGAACAGGCTGAGACGGCGTGAACACGGAGGCACTCGGCATGGCCCTCACACGTATCGCGGTAGTCAACAATTGCGACGACACCAACTGCCCGTCGGTGCACACGACCGACGACCCAGGAGTCCTGGTCGTCCAAGGCAACAAGCTTGACGCCGCTACCCGGGCCGAACTCGGCGGAACGCTGCCCGATCATGAGGACGCCGTCTCCATCCCGGCCGACGTCATCCTCCGCGCAGCGCGGATCATCGAAGGCCAGGGCTGACCGGCGTGGGGGCAGAGAAGACGACACCCGAACCGTCGTGGGCAGAATCGTTCCAGACTCTGACCGAGTCGTGGTTCCGCCTCGAGACGCTGCAGGTCTACAGCATCGAATCGGAGCGTGACGAGTACGAGGAGTTCCTTCGCACCGGGCAACTCGATCCGCGTCGCAAGGAGGAATGGCGCGCGCTGATCGCGCGGCACGCGAGCGCGGGCCGATCATTGCGGCGCGTGCACATCATCGAGGAGCCGGTCACCGACTACCTGCGCTACGAGATCGCAGCGTACGTTGGCAACCACGCCGCGGGTGAGGACATCCGCCTAATCCCGGTGCCTCGCGGTCAGTGGCCAGAAGGGCTGCCGCGAGAGACCGACTTCTGGCTCATCGATGACGGGCTGCCCAGCGGCACCGCATGGGCGATGGACTATGACGAGGGCGGTGCATTCCGTGGAGCCGAGCAGGTCCTGGACGCCGCGACGATCGAGACATACCGGCGCTGGCGAGACACTGCGCTCGCGGCCGCAGTGCCGTTGAACGACTATCTTGGTCGCGACGCCTGACCTGTCGGCGCAAGATGACCGAACGATGATCGAGGAGACGATGCGGCGTGGGCGGCCCGACCCGACGAGCACGAGAGGCGCTCGGGGAGGCGCTTCGGACAGCGCGACGCGAGGCGGGGCTGACCGGCATTGCCCTCGCTGAGCAGCTGAACCAGCCCGGCAGACCGTGGTCGCAGCCAAAGATCTCCAAGATCGAAGCCGGCCGCCAGGTGCCCACCACCGGTGAGGTCCGAGCCTGGGCTAAAGCAGTCGGCGCCGACGCAGACCGGCTGCTCGCCATCCAAGAGCGCGCATCGTGGGAGTACTCGGTCTTCAGAGACGCCTTCCAAGATGAAGACGGTGCGGCTGCGTTGCAGCGGGCGGCGGCGGCAGCTGAGAACGCCGCGTCAACGATCTTCAACTACCACCCCACCAGCGTGCCCGGGCTGTGCCAGACCGCCGACTACGCCACCGCGCTGCTCAAGCTGATCGGTGGCCCGGTCGAACACGGCGCAAGCGAGGACGACGTGGCCAGAATGATCGCAACGCGGATGCGTCGTTCTGCGATTCTCTACGAGCCCGGCCGCGACGTCACCGTCCTCGTCGCCGAGGCTGCGCTCCACCCGCTCGTCGGAGGGCCTGCGGTGATGCGCGCCCAGTTGGAGCACCTGGCCGGGCTGGCCACCAATGCCCGGGCGACCGTTGGGATCATCCCGCTCGATCAGTACCCCGTACTCCTCGGACACGGCTGGGTCCAGCGCGACCGGGTAGTCACCATCGAGACCCAGGCCGGCAGCCTGGAAATCGCGGATCCGACCGAGGTCTCCCAATACGAACGGTGGGCCGAAGCACTCACATCGGTCGCACTCACCGGCCAGGACGCGGCGCGCCGCTGTCTGGCACTCGCACAAGCCATTCCCCAGCCCGACAGCACCCGCGCCTGATCGACAGGTCCATCCCCAACACAGGGGACGTGCGGCACCAATACAGCACAAGGTAAACACCCCGCCGATGTGCTGGGCGCGTGACTTTCTTGGACGAACCTGCGCCGAGCGCCGGGCAGGAGAGGCTGTACACCGCCGACGTCGCTGACCACGGCTACGTCTGGGACTTGACCCGAGTGTGGGCGCATCAGCCGGAGGCGAAGGAACAGCTCATGGAGTTGTTTGCGTCCACGGCCGAGGCGGCGGGGCTGACGCCGCGAGAGAGAGCCGTGATCGTCATCGCCCAGGCAACGACCATCGGTGACTCCTACTGTGCCGTCGCGTGGGGAAAGCGCCTGACCGACTGGGCCGACCCGCAGACGGCGATCGCCGCACTTACCGCCGACGAAGAGCCGTTCAGCGAACGGGAACGGGCGCTGGCGGACTGGGCACGCACCGTCGCCCGCTCCCCCGGCAGCAGCACGCCGCAAGACATCCAGCGTCTGCGCGACGCAGGGTTCAAGGAGCCCCAGATCGTTGCCCTGACCATCTTCGCCGGCCTACGCACGGCCTTCTCCAGCATCAACGGCGCCCTCGGCGCCCGACCAGACATCGCCCTCGCTGAGGCCCTCGATCCGGCGGTGCGTGCGGCCATCACGTGGGGACGGACCCCCGGGTGATCCCAACGACCGGGCGTCTACCCCTCGCGAAGGGTGCGGGTTGCCTGTCTGCAGCAATCAGAAATCACTGGAATGCGTCCCAAATGATTCGATCTCGCCTCGCTCAAACGCTGCAACTTGTCTCGCCGAGCGAGCGGTCACAGGAAAAGATGGACCACTGACGTATGGAGTCTCGAATGACCGACCCGCGTGATGCTGGCGCCCACTACTACCGCGCGGACTTCCAAGTGCATACTCCGCGGGACACCAACTGGAAGGGCGCGCGGGCGACCAGCGAAGAGGAACGCCAGGCGTACGGCTTCGAATTCGTTGCGGCCTGTCGTACGAAGCAGTTGCATGCTGTCGCGATCACGGATCATCACGACTTCGTCCTGGTTCCATACATCCGCGACGCGGCTCAGGCAGAGCTCGGCGAGAACGGGCAGGCGCTCGATCCTGCGGATCGGCTCGTGGTGTTTCCTGGCCTTGAGCTCACCCTGGCTGTGCCGTGCCAGGCGCTGCTCATTCTCGATGCCGATTTCCCGGACGACAAGGTGTCGGGGGTGCTCGAAGCCCTGTCGATCGAGCAGTGCGATCCCACGGAGGAGAAGCTCCCCAACGTCATCAAACTCGAGCACGTCAAGGAGCTGGCGAAGCTCTACGAATTGCTCGACTTGAAGCCCTGGCTGCGTAATCGCTACATCGTGTTTCCGAACGTCACCGATGGCGGCTACCAGACCTTGATGCGGTCTGGCATGGGCACAGAGTACAAAAACATGCCCTGTGTCGGTGGCTACCTGGATGGAACCGTCGGGAAGAAGGCGAAGACCGGCAGCGGAAACCGGAACATCTTCGACGGGCTGGACGCGAACTATGGGAACAAGCGACTGGCACTGTTCCAGACATCTGACTGTCGCAACCGCAACTTCGACGACCTCGGCAAGAACTCCACCTGGGTCAAGTGGTCAATACCCACAGCAGAAGCACTGCGGCAGGCATGCCTCGCGCAGGAGTCGCGCATCGCGCAGGTGCAGCCAGCCCTGCCCAGCGTGCATATCGCTCGCATTCATGTGAGCAACAGCAGCTTCCTAGGACCCATCGATCTCGATCTCAACCCGCAGCTCAACGCGATCATCGGCGGTCGCGGCACCGGCAAGTCCACGATCCTGGACTACCTCCGCTGGTGTCTCGGCGATACGCCTGTGGCCGGTGTGGAGGATGACGAACTGCCAGGCACTATCCGCCAACGCAAGCTCATCGAGGCCACCCTCGCCTCCGTCGATGCCACAGTCGAAGTCACCGTTGTCATCAACGGCATCACCCACGTCGTGCGGCGTAAGGCCATGACAGGCGAGTTCAGCCTCAAAGTCGGGAGCGAAGAGTTCGAACCGGCGACAGAGCGCTCGATCCAGTCGCTACTGCCGGTACACGCCTACAGTCAGAAGCAGCTCAGCAGCGTCTCGGTACGGCTCGACGAACTGACCCGCTTCGTCACGGCACCCATCCGCCACGATCTCGATGCGAAGGATCGGCAGATTGTCGCAGTGTCCGATCGCCTCCGACAGAACTATGCCTCGCTCCAGCGAGCGCGATCGATCAAGCAGGCCATCGAGCGCAACGAGCTCGACATCAAGTCCCTGACCGATCAGGCAGGCCACATTCGGTCCTCGCTTGCCGGACTCTCACCTGAGGATCAGCAGGTCCTCGACGACCGGCCGCGCGTCGATACCAGCCGCCGGACCGTCAAGCGTTGGTTGGGCATCCCGGTTCAGGTGGAAGAAGCAACGACTAATGCCTTGGACGCCCTCGACTCAATCGATGCCCTGCACGGCGGGTTGCCTGCCGGTATGCCTGATGGGTTGAGCGAACCGATCCGCGGGATCCATGGAACTGGTCTCGAGGCTCTGCGGGAGCTGCGCGCTGCGATTGCCCTCGCTCTCGTCGCCTACAAGGAGGCCAGTGCGCCCCTATCGCCTGAGGGCGACCTAGCAGCTGCGCTCGAACATAGGCTCGCCGAACTCGACGTGCTCTACGCCGCTGTCAAACAGCGTTCGACTTCTCACCGCGAGCAGCTCGAACAGTTGTCGGCGATCGAGGAGCGGCGAACAATGCTCTCGGACGAGCTCGCCAAGGAGCAGCAGGAAATCGGTAGCCTCGGCGACCCGGCCGCGCAGCAACTCGCGCTACGACGAGAGCTGATGACGCTGACGGCTGATCGCTCTGCCCTGCTCAGCGCCCAGTGCGCGGCCGTCACGAAGCTCTCGCAAGGTCTTCTTGATGCCCAGATCGTCCGCGGCCGCGGTTTCGGTGACGTCCGAGCACGCTTTACGGCGCTGTCAGCGGGCTCGAACATTCGCGTATCGAAGCGCGATGCGCTCTTTGACGGCTTGGCCGTCGAATCTAACCCACTAGAGACGTGGGAAGCCGTGCTGACCGAGTTGGAGCAACTACTGCTTGTGCCTGAGGGCATTGACTTCACCAGCGAACTCTCGCCGACTCTGACGCGACTCGGGATCGGATTGGCCGACCAGCAGCGACTCCGTGCCCGGATGAGTGTCGACGCCTGGCTGGACCTGACCTTGACTCCCATCCGAGACGAGCCTGTGTTTCGCTACCAGACAGGCGAATTGGAATTCATCCCCTTCGCGTCGGCGTCGGCTGGCCAACAAGCGACGGCCCTGCTCCGCGTGCTGCTGTCGCAGTCAGGGATGCCGCTGATTATCGATCAGCCGGAGGACGACCTGGACAGCCAGGTCGTGCAAGACGTGGTCACATGGCTTTGGGAATCGAAGTCGAAGAGGCAGATCATCATCGCCAGTCACAACGCCAACCTTGTGGTGAACGGTGACGCCGAGTTGGTCATCGTGTGCGCGAACCGCCGCTCCGGCGACCAATCAGGCGGCAAGATCAGCCTGCAAGGCGCCATCGACATGCCGGAGGTCCGCGCGGAGATCACCCGCGTGATGGAAGGCGGAGAGAAGGCCTTCAAGTTGCGAAAGGACAAGTACGGCTTCTAGCCCGCTTCTAGCTCGGCGGCACTCGCCGCTGTTCACTGGACGGGTAGTCGGCAACCACTTGGAGTGCTTCATACCGCATATGACGCAGCCTCTGATTATCGCGGCACCCGGGCCAACGTTCGCGGCGCGTGCGAGCGCGCGGAGAGCGAAGTCGAAATCATCGTTCCGATGGGCCGACCGTCGCAACCTACTGTGAAGCCACCCGCGCCGGCCAGATAGCGCTCTGGGTGTCGTGTGGAAGGATCCGGATCCATCATTCGTGCGGTGGTGTTCGACGTCGGCGAGTGCCTGGTGAACGAGACTCGGGGGTACGGCACGTGGGCTGACTGGCTGGGGGTGCCGCGGCACACCTTCTCCGCCGTGTTCGGGGCGGTCATCGCCCGCGGGCTGGACTACCGCGAGACCTTCCAGGTGTTCCGGCCGGGGTTCGATCTGCCCGAGGAGCGGCGGAAGCGGGAGGAGGCTGGGCAGCCGGAGTGGTTCGGGGAGGACGACATCTATCCCGACGTACGTCCTGCTCTGAAGGAGCTTCGCGCCGCTGGGTTGTGGTTGGGGCTTGCTGGCAACCAGACCGTCAGCGCTGGTCGGATCCTGCGGGACCTGGACTTTCCTGTGGACATGGTCGCGACCTCTGAGGATTGGGGTGCGAGCAAGCCGGATCTGGTGTTCTTCGAGCACGTGATCCGTGCGGTCCCATACCCGGCTGAGGAGATCCTCCACGTCGGCGACCGGCTCGACAACGACATCCGACCTGCTTACGAGTCGGGGATGGCGACCGCGTTGATCCGTAGAGGCCCATGGGGCGTGATCCAGGAGCACGACCCGGAGGCGGACGAGATCGCGACGATCCGGATCTCGTCGCTCGACGAGCTGCCCGGGCGGATCGCGACTCTCAACAGGAATCAGTGACGTAGCGCGCTCAACGTGTTGTCCCAGTCGTAGATGCGGTCTTCGAGGCAGCGTACGCAGTCCAGGTCGGCCCGGGTGCCAGGGCCTTGCGTACGGTCATGATCCATTCCATGCCGGTGGCTTACCAGTTAACCGCGGGGTTGGCGAGTGCCTGCTCGGCGCAGCCGCATGCCGCTCGGGGTCACCGTCGGCCGCCTCGATGGCAGCCGGATCGCCAAGGATCACCGATGCTGACGTCATCGAGCGCCGCCTCGGCATCGTCGAACTGACGATGAGGCTCTTTGGGCCCACGGAGGTAGAACGGCTCTGGCTCTCGACGTTACGGGAGGGCGAGAAGTCGTTGCCACCGTATCGAGCACAGCACCTAGATCACCAAGTGGTCGCGCCTAAGGAACTCGTAGAGCACACCTGGATCAGATGCCTTTGGAAACCCGGCGTTAAGGCTGAGGCGATTCAACTGTGTATGTCGTCGCGCCGTGTCTCCTGACAGTGTCTTAAACTGATGCGAAGCCTTCCACCTCGATCGAAAAGAGGTCTCAGCTTCCTTGGTAGTCGCGAGCGTGGCGTCAAGAGTCGTCACAAGAGCGAGCATCACGGCCCAAAGTCCCTGGACGTCTTGCAACCTGATCAGGGCAGGCTTCCCCTCCTCCAATTTCGGTAGAGACAAAGGCCTTCCGCGCGCTCCCAGTCCACCCGCGATCACCTCAGCGTCAGTGAAGGCGCCTTCAGCCCAACTATTAGCAATGCGCCCAGCGTGTGCACAGGAGTTTCTCGCCTCCTTGTAGCACCGATAGGCCAAGAGCAGATCCTCAAGGCGATCTGGCATGTACTTTCGATTCGCCCGCAGGACACGGCCATAGATTGCCTCCAAGTCGGCAGACCGGCTCGTGCCAACGGCGGCTAGCGTCTCGGCCGCACCGTCTTTGACATGGCGCGCTGTGCCGCGGCTGGGAAACTGAAGCCGGTTGCGCTGTTGGGGAGTCCCCACTTCTAGTGTTGCTGTCCAGCCCTCATACAGGCTGATTCCCGCGTACATTGCTAATAGAGCCAGTTCGCTCGTCTGTTTATCCCAGGGCTCCTCCAAGCAATGTCGCTTGAGGTTGGCACTCCCGATCCCGCTGCCAGCGACGAACCGACCGTGCAATTCGTCGTTGTCTACTGACGCCCGCTCAGCAACGTAGCCGCGAACCTGCCAGCGGAGGTTCCACATCGCCGCCGCGGCCGGGTTAATGACGTCATATAACTGGGTCAGTTGTCGAGCAAAACTCGCCGAACTCGCGAAGAAGTAGCGCATGGCGACATCATGCCTTTGCTTGCCATATCGCGTCTCGCAAACGTCCAGCAATCCAGAGCGGTTGAGCCGCTACTTGACCAGCAACGAGTTCGGACCACCAGTGGGTCGCGGCTCTCAGCCAGCGTGATCAGTGACGCTGCCCAGTCGCGATTAGCCCGAGGGCGCGGTCCAGGTCCTCCAGGACCTCAGGCCAGGTGGTCTCGCTCGGTGGCTCGCTGTGGGCGAAGGTGCCGGCGATCTCGAGGGTGATGTAGCCGTGGATGAGGCTGGACATCAGCCGGACGGCGTACGTCTCGTTGGTCTCGGAGATGCCGTAGCTGCGGACGACGGTGAGGGCCAGGTCGGCGTTGCGGCGGCCGGCGGTGATGGCGGCGGCGACCGCGTCCGTGATCTCCGCAGCCGGGTCGGCATTGGGTGGGACGCGCTGGCGGATAGTGGCGTCGTAGCGGCCGGGTGAGCGGCGGGCGAAGTCGCGGATGGCGTCGGCGTACGCGACGAGGAGGTCGCGGCCCTCCCCCGCGGCCATCGCGGTGCTCGTGGCGTCGGCGAGCTCATCGAGGACGTACGCGGTGACGGCGGTGCGGAGGTCGGTGGCCCCCGAGATGTGGGAGTAGAGGGTCGGCGACCGGACTCCGAGGTGCCGCGCGAGGACCGAGATCGTGACGGCGTCGAAGCCGAGCTCGTCGGCCAGGTCGGCGGCGGCCGCGATCACGGCGCTCCGGTTCAGCCCTGGTCGGCCCATCAGCACCCATCCAATAACGAATTGCCTAACAGTTGTAGGAAACCTAGCATGGTTGGCATGAAGCCGCTGACCGAGACCGACGTACGCGCATCGTTCGTCAACCTCACCAAGGGTGCGACCAAGCGCCTCAACCTCCCCGCTGACCTGGCCGAACGGCCCTGGGACGACCTGGACTACCTCGGCTGGCAGGACCCGAAGGCACCGCAGAACCACTACCTCGTCACCGAGCACGAAGGGCGCCTCTGCGGCGTTGCCCTTCGCGCCTCACGCGAGACGCGAGGGCCGCGGAAGACGATGTGCGCGCTGTGCGCCTCGGTCAGTGACGTCGCGCTGCTGGTCGCCTCCCGCGCCGGTCGCTCCGGACAGGACGGCAACTCCGTCGGCACCTACATCTGCGCCGACCTCGATTGCTCCCTCAAGGCGCGCAACAAGCGCAAGCTCGACAGCCCGGTCATCCACGAGACCCTCAGCGCCGAGCAGAAGGTCGACCGGCTGCTCGGGAACCTCGACTCGTTCGTCGCGCGGGTGCTCCGGCCTGCCTGACAGGCTCACCCCGAGCGTGTTCAGCTCTTTGGGTGTCGAGTGGCCCCGCTGGTCGAGCCGCCGGAGCCGCTAGGCGGAGGCGTGTCGAGCGTTGTATCGAGCTTGTCGAGATGACCAACACAGTCCCCTGTCACGCTGGATGGGACTGTGTTGGTCTCGACACGCTCGGCCGCGGGCGGCCTCGCGGCTCGACCAGCGGGGCGATCAAGGGCTCGCGGCTCGACCAGCGGGGGGCTCAGCACTCGATGACGTTGACGGCGAGGCCGCCGCGGGAGGTCTCCTTGTACTTCACCTTCATGTCGGCGCCGGTCTCGCGCATGGTCTTCAGCGCCTTGTCGAGGCTGACCTTGTGGGAGCCGTTGCCGTTGAGGGCGAGGCGGGCGGCGTTGATGGCCTTGACGCTGGCGATGGCGTTGCGTTCGATGCACGGGATCTGCACCAGCCCGCCGACCGGGTCGCAGGTGAGGCCGAGGTTGTGCTCGATGCCGACCTCGGCGGCGTTCTCCACCTGCTCCGGGGTGCCGCCCAGCACCTCGCACAGGGCGCCGGCTGCCATCGCGCAGGCCGAGCCGACCTCGCCCTGGCAGCCGACCTCGGCGCCGGAGATCGAGGCGTTCGTCTTGCACAGGATCCCGATGGCGGCGGCGGTGAGCAGGAACCGGACGATGCCGTCCTCGATCGCGGCCTCGTCCAGCCCGGCGGCAGGCGCCACGAAACGTACCCAATAGTGCAGGACGGCGGGCACGATGCCGGCCGCGCCGTTGGTGGGAGCGGTGACGACCCGGCCGCCCGAGGCGTTCTCCTCGTTGACCGCCAGGGCGAACAGGTTGACCCAGTCCATGACCCGGAAGGGGTCCTGGGCGCCGGCTCCGGACGCCAGGTCGCGGTAGAGCAGCGGCGCCCGGCGCGGGACCCGCAGACCCCCAGGAAGTACGCCGTCGGTGACCGGATCACGGTCGCAGCCGGCCTGCACGCAGTCGGCCATCACCCGCCAGATCTCCAGGAGACCGGCGCGGATCTCGTCGTGCGTACGCCACGTCAGCTCGTTGGCGCGCAGGAGGTCGGAGACCCGGAACCCCTCGCGCTCGCAGGTGCTGAGCAGTTCGGCGCCGGTGGTGAAAGGAAACCGGACGCTCGAGTGATCGGGCACGATCCGGGCGGCGCCGGACGCGTGCTCGTCGACCACGAAGCCGCCGCCGACGGAGTAGTAGGTCCGCTCTCGGCTCACCTGCCCTGAGGCGTCGTAGGCCGTGAACACCATGCCGTTGGGGTGGCCCGGCAGGCTCTTGCGTCGATGCATCACCAGGTCGGTGTCGCCGACGAAGCGGATCGGTGTGTGACCGCCCAGCCTCAGCTCCCCGCGCTCGCGGATGGCCGCCACTCGCCCGGACGATGCCCGGGTGTCGACGGTCGCCGGCTCCTCCCCCTCGAGGCCGAGCAGCACCGCACCTTCCGAGCCATGCCCGTGACCGGTCGCGCCGAGCGACCCGAACAGCTCGGCCTTCACCCGCGTGACCGTGTCCAGCTGCCCGTCCTCGACCAGGCCGTCGACGAAGGTCTTCGCGGCCCGCATCGGCCCCACGGTGTGGGAGGAGGACGGGCCAATCCCGATCGAATACAGGTCGAAGGTGCTCAAGGTCATCGCCACGACGGGAGTCGCGACGCCGCTGAGGTCAGCGGTCACGACGGTTCACTCCTCGATCAGAGCGTCGTAGGCCGCGGCGTCGAGCAGGTCGGGAGCGCCCGAGACACGCATCTCGAAGAGCCAGCCGGCGCCGAACGGGTCGCTGTTGATCAGCGCAGGATCCTCGACGACGGCCGAGTTGATCTCGAGGATCTCGCCGTCGGCGGGCGCGAAAAGGTCGCTGACGGACTTCGTCGACTCCAGCTCACCGCAGCTCTCTCCCCCGGTGATCTTGCTGCCCACCTCGGGCAGCTCGACGAAGACGATGTCGCCCAGCGCCTCGGTGGCGAAGGCGGTGACGCCGACGCGCGCGACATCGCCGCGGGTCTCGATCCACTCGTGCTCGGCGGTGTACGACAGGTTGGTCGGGTTGCTCATGGCGGTGCTCATTTCTTGGAGTAGAAGGGAAGGTCGACGATCTCGGCGTCCTCGCGACTGCCGCGCACGTCGACGTGGACCTTGGTGCCGGCGGCGGCGAGGTCAGGCCTGACGTACGCCATCGCGATCGGGCGTCCGAGAGTCGGCGACGGGGAGCCGCTGGTGACGGTGCCGATCTCGTCGCCGGTGGCCGGATCCACGATGGCGTAGCCGGCGCGCGGAGAGCGGCGCCCGGCGGCGACCAGGCCGACGAGCACGCTGCGCGGGCCCTCGTCGCGGCGTACGGCCAGGGCGGCATCGCCGACGAAGCCGTCGGGCTTGTCGAAGGAGACGACCCGGCCGAGGCCGGCCTCGAAGGGCGTCGTGTCGCGGTTCAGCTCGTGACCGTAGAGCGGCATGCCGGCCTCGAGGCGGAGGGTGTCGCGGCAGGCGAGGCCGGCGGGAACCAGCCCGTGCGGCGTACCGGCCTCGGTGATCGCCTCCCAGACAGCAGCGGCCGACGAGGGCGCGCAGTAGATCTCGAAGCCGTCCTCGCCGGTGTAGCCGGTGCGGGCGAGCAGGACCTCGACCCCGGCGACCGTGCCTGCGTCGATGGCGTAGTACTTCAGGGACGGGACGTCCAGGTCGGTCAGAGCCGCGACGATCGCCGCCGAGGCGGGTCCCTGGACCGCGATCAGCGCCCACTCCGCGGAGGCGTCGCGGCCCACGGCGTCGTACCCCTCGGCCCGCTCGACCAGAGCCGGAGCGACCACATGGACGTTGCTCGCGTTGGCCACGACCAGGTAGCGCTCCTGCTCGAGCCGGTAGACGACCAGGTCGTCGATGATGCCGCCGTCCTCGGCGCAGATCATCGAGTAGCGGGCGCGGCCGAGGCCGATCTTCGACGGCCGACCGACCAGGGCGCGGTCGAGGGCGCGTCCCGCCTCGGGGCCGGTCACCTCGATCTCGCCCATGTGGGACAGGTCGAAGAGGCCCGCGGTGGTGCGTACGGCATTGTGCTCGGCGGTCTCCGAGCCGTAGCGGACCGGCATGTTCCAGCCGGCGAAGTCGGTGAACGAAGCACCGAGCGCCTGGTGGATCTCATGCAGAGGGGTAGGGACGGGTGAGGTCATTGTGCGGGAGGCTCCCTGCTGATGGGTGCCGACAGCCGCGGCACCCGTGGACGGGTGACCTCCCCGCTCTGTCATCGCTACCTGAGAGCTTCACCGCCCCGAAGGGGCGATTTGCACCGTGGGTGCAGGATCCAGCGGATCCTGTCTTTCCAGAGGTCGCCTCACCACAGCGGTCAGTGGGCCTGAGAGATTCTGGGGAGGTTTGCTCCTTCGGCGCCTCACCCGGGATGGGCAAGGACTCTCCCGCTGCGGTTCAAGTGGCGGATGTGAAGTTGTGCGGCAAACCTAGGTCTGCCCACCTCGGCCGTCAAGATCTGACGACCTACGATGGCCCGATGCCACCGACCAGCGCCAGCACCCGGGTCCCCGTGGTCATCCTCACCGGCCATCTCGGGTCGGGCAAGACCACGCTGCTCAACCATCTGCTGCGCCAGCCCGGCGCGCGGGTGGGCGTGGTCGTCAACGACTTCGGCGACATCAACGTCGACGCCGGCCTCGTCACCGGGCAGGTCGACGAGCCGGCCTCGATCGCCGGCGGCTGCCTGTGCTGCCTGCCCGACGCGGGCGGTCTCGACGATGCCCTCGAGAAGCTGACCCACCCGCGGCTCGCCCTCGACGTCGTCATCGTCGAGGCCAGCGGGATCGCCGAGCCCGGGACGCTGGCCCGGCTGGTCCGGTTCAGCGGTGTCGAGCGGGTACGCCGCGGTGGGCTCATCGAGGTCGTCGACGCCTCGGCGTACTTCGACACTCTCGACGACGGCCGGGGCCCGGCGCCGGTCCGGTTCGCGGCCGCCTCCCTGGTCGTGGTCAACAAGACGGACCTGGTGCCGGCTGTCGAGCGAGCAGAGGTCCTCGCGCGCATCGAGCAGCGCGTGCGGGAGCACAACCCCGAGGTCCATGTGGCGTACGCGGTGGGTGGCCGCATCGACCCGCGGCTCGTCTACGACGCCGCGGTGCCCGAGGACCCGCCCGACGAGCTGCCGATCGCGGCGCTGCTGCGCGAGGCGGCCGTCTCGCACGAAGCCCATCAGCATGCCCGGGCGGTCACCGTGACGACGCGAGGCACCATCGAGCCGGCTCGGCTGGTCGACCTGCTCGAGGAGCCGCCGGCGACGGCGTACCGGGTCAAGGGGACCGTCGCCGTCGCGACCGGCCAGGGGCCGCGCACCTACCACGTGAACCTGGTCGGACGCAGCGCCCATGTCGCCGCAGCCAGAGGGACACAAGACGCGACGAGCGAGCTCGTGGCCATCGGCCTGGATCTCGAGACCGATCCCGTCCAGGAGCGCCTCGCGGACGCCCTCGCCCCGGCCGAACGACCGAGCACCGAGGGTCTTCGCCGGCTACGCCAGCTGGTCCGCGTCAGCCTCTGACACCGAGGTCCATCCTCGGACCCGGTGGACGGTCGCCGTCTTCGGGTGGGATCCGGTGGGCGGCCCGATCTCGAAGAGGTCGATCATCAGGAACAGCGGATAGGTCGGAGCCTGGGGAAGACGTCGTACGACGAGGCCTTCGCAGCCGATGACGGTCTCCTGCCCGTCCCAGATCGCCGTCCAGGTGTGGGCCCGGGTCGCGTCGAACGGGACGGTGACCTCTGCCATGTCGGTGGTCAGGCGTGGGTCATGGTGCGCCTTGACCCCGGAACGGGCCACCGTGGTCGCGCCGATCGCGTCCGCATCGATCTCGAAGATGCAGATCTCTCCGGAATCCTCACCGGAGAGATGCTCGGTGCCGACCAGCCATGCCGCGAGCATGCAGCCGTCGTCCCGGGTCGCGGCGACGGTCACGTCGACGCGACCCCGAGCAGGCGCGAACAGGAGCCGTTGCGGCGTCTCGGTCCGAACCAGGAGTCCGTCCTCCCGGTGACGGTGTGTTCCGCGTACGGAGCCGACCGGACCGGAGTACGCGCCGGTCTGCAGGTTCGAGACCCTCAGGGGCGCGTCCTCGGGTCTCCAGTCGAACTGGTCGACCTCGATCCGCAGCTCGAGCGCACCTTGGACGAGCCGGTAGCGAGCCTCGGACCGCTCCGGCGTCGTCCAGTGCGGCAGATAGTGCGGGATCCACCACTGCTCGGACAGTCCGCCGGAGAAGTCCTCGTCGAGATCCGGCCGCCGGGCCGGCGGCAGAGGCAGCTCATCGAGCGGCAAGACCATGCTCGATGGTCCCACCCCGACGAGCAGCGGTCACCCTGCTCGGCGGACGATCCGTTCCATGTCGGTGATGATCACCGAACGCGACTCCAGCCGGACCCAGCCCTTGGCCGCGAAGTCCGCGAGCGCCTTGTTGACCGTCTCCCGGGCCGCGCCCACGAGCTGCGCGAGCTCCTCCTGGGTCAGGTCGTGGCGTACGTGGAGACCCTCCTCAGTCTGCTCCCCGAACCTCTCTGCGAGGTCCAGCAGAGCCTTCGCCACCCGGCGGGGCGCGTCGGCAAAGACCAGGTCACCGATCACATCGTTGGCCCGGCGCAGGCGACCCGACAGCAGGGCGAGCAGCCCACGCGTCACGCTCGGGCGCCCGTCGAGCAGGCCCAGCAGATCGTCGTGCGACAGCGAGGCGAGCTCGACCTGGTCGGTGACGGCCGTGACCGTGGACGAGCGCCGACCGGGGTCGAAGAGCGACAGCTCGCCGAACACCTGGCCCGGCCCCAGGATCGCCAGCAGGCTGTCCTGTCCGTTGGCCGCGGCACGGCTCAGCTTCACCTTGCCGTCCACGACCGCGTAGAGCCGGTCGGCGGCGTCGCCCTCGTGGAACAACACCTCGCCGCGCCGCAGGCGTGTCTGACCCATCATCGCGAGCATCGCCGTCATCGACTCGTCGTCCAGCTCGCTGAAAAGCGGTGCGTGCCGAAGCACGTCTTGATCCATTACCCAGCCGCTCCTGTCATCCTTTTACCGAAGGCAACAGCCTAGCCAGACCGGGGCCTCCGACAGCGGATGTGTGTCCCGCATCGCACCCCTGTCGAGTGCGTTCTTCGCCACACCGGACACGGCGGGAAGCCTCGGAGCCCCTGCGTCGTTGCTTCAGTTGTGAAGCTCTCCATGCTGGACCGGTCCCGCACGCGGGTGGGGTACGCCGAGGGCGCTGCGTTGACCCACACGATCGATCGGGCGGTGGCGGCCGAGCGGCTCGGCTACCACCGGTTCTGGGTCGCCGAGCACCACGCTGTGCCCGGGATCGCGTCAGGGTCGCCGCCGGTGCTGATCGGTGCGCTCGGCGCGCACACCTCCACGATCAGGCTCGGGTCGGGCGGGGTGATGCTGCCGCACCACCAGCCGCTGGTCGTCGCCGAGCAGTTCCTCATGCTCGACGCGCTCTATCCCGGCCGGATCGACCTCGGCTTGGGACGTACGTTGGGCTTCACCGCTCCCGTACGCCGCGCCCTGCGGCAGGATCTCGACGACCCGGACACGTTCGCCGAGGACATCGAGGAGCTCCGCGGCTACCTCGACCGCACCGCGGCGGTCACCGCCCGGCCGGCCGCCGCCCAGCAGATCGCGATGTTCGTGCTCGCGACCGGGCGGGGTGTCGCTCTCGCCGCGAGCCTCGGGCTGCCGGTCGTCGTGGGCGGTCCGGTGCTGGACCGCCCGCGGCTGGACGAGGTCTTAGGGGCGTATCGGAAAGACTTCCGGCCCTCGTCGCGGGCCTCCGAGCCTTCGGTGATGATCTCCGTCGACGTGCTCGTCGCCGACACCGACGCCGAGGCCGCCGAGCTCGCCCTGCCGGAGGCGTGGGCAATGGCCAGGTCGCGGCAGACCGGCGAGTTCGGCCCGCTCGAGCCTGTCGCGGCGATCCGCGACCAGGCCTGGTCGAACCAGGTGCGCGAACGGGTCGAGGCGCATCTGGCGCGTACTACCGCGGGATCGGCCGAGACCGTCCGCCGTCGTCTCGACCAGCTGGCCGAGGCCACCGGAGCCGACGAGCTCCTCGCCTTCACCTCCACCTACGACCGCGACGCCCAGCTCGCCTCCGACGCCGCGCTCGCCGGGATCCTGACCGGGACTACGAGCCGGAGCTAGTGGTCAGAGTGTGGGCGACCTCCAGGAGGAGGCGGCCGAGCTCGTGCTGACGCGGCGGTCCGAGGCGGGCCTCGATGCCGGTGATGCTGAGCGCTCCGTACGGCTGCCCGTGGGCGTCGAAGACGGCGGCGCCGAGGCCCCAGCTGCCGACCACGATGAGGCCCGGGTTGACCGCGAAGCCGCGATCGCGGGTCGCGGCGACGCGTTCGCGCAGGGCGTCGGCGGAGTGCTGGTCGCCGTAGGCGCCGACGAGGTCGGTGCGGGCCAGGTAGGCCTCGCGCCGCGACTCCGGGAGGAAGGCGAGGATCGCCAGGCCGGCCGAGGCGACGCCGAGCGGGAACCGGATGCCTTCGTGGAGCACGTGGGAGCGGATCGGGAAGCTGCCATCCTCACGCAGTACGCAGACCGTCTCGTCACCGCGCCGGATCGAGAAGAAGGCGCTCTCCCCCGTCTCTCTGGCGATGCGCAGAACGGCCGCCCGGGCCGCCGGGGTGATGTCGTGGCGGGTGGTCGCGGCGGCGCCGAGCAGGAAGCACTCCGGGCCGAGGTGCCAGGTGCCGGTGTCGTTGTCGCGCTCGACCAGCCCCTCCTCCTGGAGGGCGCTGAGCAGCCGGTGGGCGGTCGGGCGCGGAATGGCGGCGGTCGTCGCCAGATGGGTGGTCGTCGCGCCCTCCGGCTCGCGCGCGGCGAGCAGCCGCAGCAGGTGCGCGCTGCGGCGGATCACGCTGGGACCGGGTTCCATGGGACGTACGATAGGCGACGTTCACTCAGTGAACGCATCTGCGGCAGCGGAGTCGGTCAACGAAAGATCGAGCGTGAACTCGTGCTCATCTATTGACCGAGCGGCCCGCCCACCCTTGACTGATCATCATGGACAAGGTCATCTCCTCAGCCGCCGAGGCGGTCGCGGACATCCCGAACGGAGCGACCCTCACGGTCGGCGGTTTCGGGCTGTGCGGCATTCCCTCGGTGCTCATCAATGCTCTGCTCGAGGCCGGTGTGACCGACCTCGAGGTGGTCTCCAACAACGCTGGCGTCGACGACTGGGGCCTGGGCCTGCTGCTCGGCGCCGGACGGCTGCGGCGGGTCGTCGCCTCGTACGTCGGTGAGAACAAGGAGTTCGCGCGGCAGTACCTCTCCGGCGACCTCGAGGTCGAGCTGACCCCGCAGGGCACGCTCGCCGAGCGGATGCGCGCCGGCGGCTCCGGCATCGCTGCGTTCTACACCCGCACCGGCGTCGGCACGCAGGTTGCGCAGGGCGGGCTGCCGTGGAAGTACGACGACGCCGGCAACGTGATCAAGACCTCGCCCGAGAAGCCGGTGATGACCTTCGAGACGCCTGACGGCGAGAAGGAGTTCGTCCTGGAGGAGGCCATCGTCGCCGACTTCGGCATCGTTCGCGCGTGGAAGGGCGACCGCCACGGCAACCTCCTCTTCAAGGACTCGGCCCGCAACTTCAACCCGCTGGCCGCGATGGCCGGACAGGTCACGATCGCGGAGGTCGAGGAGCTCGTCGAGCCCGGCGAGATCCCGCCGAACGACGTCCACCTCCCCGGGGTCTACGTCCACCGCGTGGTTCCCCTGACCCCCGAACAGGCCGCCGACAAGCGCATCGAGAAGAGGACGGTCCGCTGACATGGCATGGACACGTGAAGAGATGGCCGCCCGCGCCGCCGCGGAGCTTTCTGACGGCGACTACGTCAACCTCGGCATCGGGCTGCCGACGCTGGTGCCCAACTACGTCCCCGACGACGTCGAGCTGGTGCTGCAGAGCGAGAACGGCATCCTCGGAACCGGCGCCTACCCGACCGAGGACGCCGTCGACCCGGACCTGATCAACGCCGGCAAGGAGACGGTCACCGTACGCAAGGGGGCGAGCTTCTTCGACTCCGCCACCAGCTTCGGGATGATCCGCTCCGGCAAGATCGATGCCGCCATCCTCGGTGCCATGCAGGTCTCCGCGGCCGGAGACCTGGCGAACTGGATGATCCCCGGCAAGATGGTCAAGGGCATGGGCGGCGCGATGGACCTCGTCCACGGCGCCAAGAAGGTCGTCGTACTGATGGAGCACGTCGCCCGCGACGGCTCCTACAAGATCGTCAACGAGTGCTCGCTGCCCTACACCGGCCTCGGCGTCGTGCAGCGCATCATCACCGACCTCTGCGTCCTCGACATCACCCCCGAGGGCCTGCGCCTGGTCGAGCTCGCCCCGGGCGTGACGCTCGGTGAGGTCGAGGAGAAGACAGAGCCTCCGATCCTCCGCTGACCGCCCGAGAAGGCCCGCGCGTCGGTCGACGCGCGGGCCTTCTCGGCATCTGCGACAATGTGCGGCGTGGAATTGAGGGTGGTGCGGCCGACGCGCGGGAGCGTGTGGCTGGCGCTGCTCGCGGCCATCGAGATCACCACCGGGTCCAGCTTGGCCCACCTGGCCGGCGGCGGGGAGCTGCCGGACGCGTTGTGGCTGGTGGCGACCGGGTTCGCCGCATTCGGCGCCGGGGTCGTCGTGCTGCAACGACGGGTCGGGATCGTCTTGGGGGCGGTGCTCGCCGGCGCGGCGCAGCTGGGGATGCACGAGGCCTTCGAGGCGTACGCGGCACCGGCTGCACACATGCACAACGCCGGCTCGGGCGACACCTCGATGCTGGTCGCGCACGCCGCGGCCGCGGTGCTCACCGTCGTCGTGTGGGTGCTGCACCGCCGGGCCTGGCAGGTCATCTCCGGGGCGCTCACGCCGACCCGGAACCCGATCCCGTTCCGCCTGCCGGTACAGGCGCAGCCGGTCGTGCCGCGCACCGGGCTGTGGACGTACGTCGCTGCTGGCCGGGGTCCGCCGGTCCTCGCCTGAGGACCCGACCCCGTCAACTGGGCATCGCCCATCAGCAGACACTCCACAGAAAGCAACAACATGTCTCGACGTACCCTCACGCGCCTCGGCGCGCCCGCCGCCGCTGCCGCGGCCGTCATCTTCCTCGTCGCCGCCCCGGCCTCCGCGCATGTCACGGTCACCCCGACCGAGACGGCGGCCGGCGCGTACACCGTGCTGACCTTCAGCAACGGCCACGGCTGCGAAGGATCGCCGACCAAGCAGGTCACGATCCAGGTCCCCGAGGGGATCAACGACGTGACGCCCACGCGGCAGCCGTTCTACGACGTCAAGGTCGTCACCGAGAAGCTCGCCGAGCCGATCGAGGACGCCCACGGCAACAAGATCACCGAGCGCGACTCGACCGTCGTCTACACGTCCAAGACGCCGCTGCCCGACGGTCAGCGTGACGCGTTCGAGGTCTCCCTGCAGCTGCCCGAGGAGGAGGGCACGCTCGCCTTCCCGGTCATCCAGACCTGCCTGAAGGGCGAGACCGCCTGGGTCGAGGAGGCTCCCGAGGGCGCCACCGAGGAGCCGGAGAACCCGGCGCCGTCCTTCGAGGTCACCGCGGCCGAGTCCGAGGACGGTCACGGTGCCGAGGAGTCAGCCGAGAAGGCCGAGCCGGTCGCCGCGGATATCGAGGACGGCGACGACGGCAACCTGTGGGGTGCTATCGGTGCCGGCGCAGGCATCCTCGGCCTGATCGCGGGCACGACCGCCCTCGCGCTGGGACGTCGTAAGGCGTGAGTGCTCCCCTGACGCGCCGGCCGGGCCTCGACCGGCCGGGTCGGCGCGCCGTGGGGCGGTTGCTGGTGGTGCTTGCTGCCGCTGCGTACGCCGTCCTGCTCGGCATCTCCCCCGCCCAGGCACACGCCAGCCTCATCGGCACGAACCCCGAGGAGGGTGCGGTCCTGGAACAGGCGCCGGAGACGATCACCTTCACTTTCGACGAGGCGGTGACGCTGCCTCCGGCGGGCGTGACGGTCTACGACGCGAAGGGCGAAGAGGTCACCTCCGAGGCGACCGCGAGCGGCACCGAGATGCAGGTCGCGCTCGCGGGGGCGAGCAGCCTCGGCGACGGCACCTACGTGGTCGCCTGGCGCGCGGTGTCGGCCGACGGTCACCCGATCTCGGGCTCGCTGACCTTCGCGGTCGGCGCCCCGAGCCTCAGCGTCGCCCCGCCTCCGTCCACGGAGCCGTCCAGGGCGACGGCGGTGATCCACGGGGCGCTCCAGTTCCTCCAGTACGCCGCACTGCTGCTGGTCGTGGGCCTGGTCTGGTTCCGAGCGGTGATCATCGGCGAGCACCGCATCCCCGACCGCGCCACCGCCCGGGTCCAGCGTGTCGAGGTCCTCGCCGGCATGGTCGCCGTGGTCGCGCTGGTGGCCCTCGCTCCGGCCAGCGGCGCGCTGCAGAGCGAGAGCGGGCCGGGAGCGATCCTCACCTTCGACGCCTGGTCGCCGGCCTCGGTCGGCAAGGAGTGGCTCAGTGCGCTGGTGGGGATCGTGGGCATCGCGGCCGCGCTCGCGCTGCGTGAACGGCCCCGCCTGGCTGCGGCCGCGGCGCTGGTGGCGATCTGCTCCCCGGCGCTGGTGGGCCACTCCCGGGCGGTCGTACCAGCCTGGCTGGTCACCGCCACCGACGTCATCCACCTCATCGCCGGCGCGCTCTGGCTCGGCGGCCTCGTCGGTCTCGCGCTGACCCTGCCGCTGATCACCCGGCGCGGCACGGTCGCGGCCGAGATCGTCACCCGGTTCTCCACTCTTGCCGCCGCGTCCCTGGCCGCCCTCGCGCTCTCGGGCGTGCTGATGGGCTGGCGGATCCTCGGCTCCTGGGACAACCTGCTCAACAGCACGTACGGCACCCTGCTGATGACCAAGATCGCTCTGGTCGTCGCGGTGGCGGTGATGGCGGCCGGCAACCGGCTGCTGGTCCTCCCCCGCGTCCGGCAGGCGGCCGGACACGACGACACCGTCGAGGCCGGCTCGATGCTGCGCCGGGCCGTGCTGATGGAGGCGGGCGTGCTCGTCGTCGTCCTCGGCGTCACCGGCTTCCTGGTCGACCAGCCGCCGCAGGCCGGCGCCGGATCGACCGGGACCGGTTCGGCCACGGTCGCGCAGACCAACACCCAGGCAGCGGAGCTGGGCGACGACCACCGGGTCTACGCGACGCTGACCCCGGCCGGTCCGGGTCCGAACGTGCTCCGGCTGCAGATCCAGGACGCGGCCGGTGAGCCCGTCGAGGCGTCGGCGGTCCCGACCGCCAAGCTGAGGTCTGGCGACGTCGACCTGGGCAGTCTGGCCCTGAAGACGGTCGCTGCCGGCACCTGGGAGGCAGACGTCGTACTGCCCAAGGGCGGCGTCTGGGAGGCGACCGTCGGACTGCGCCTGGGCGAGTTCGAGAGCCCCCTGGGACTGGTGAAGTTCACCGTCAGACAGTGACTGTCAGACGGTGACCGGGAGCCGAAGCGTGTGGATCATCCCGTCGACACGTACCTGCACGAAGAAGACGTAGTCACCCGCCTTCGGCGGCTTCACATGGATGCCGAGGCGGGTGCCGTCCTCGCCGTTCTCGGGGCCGCCGAGCGGGTGCAGGTGGATCACCTCGCCCGTCTCCCGGCTGAACGCGGTCACGTGCGCGTAGACCCCGAGATAGGTGCCGAGGTTGACGGGCTTGCCGGCCGGGTCGGAGATCAGCAGGCCGACCTCCTGGTCGATCCCGGGCTTCGGGGTCTCTTCCAAAGCAGCGATCACGGTGCCGTCGTCGGAGCCGGGTACGTCCACCTCGGAAGCCCCTGCGACCTTCGCCGTCGTGCCGAGCATCGCCTGCTCCCCCTTGCCGTCGGGGGTCCGGGCCGCGAACTCCACGACCACTCGATAGGTGCCGCCCGCGGGCAGCGTCAGGTCGCCTGACCATTCCCCGGCCTCGCCGAGCGTCGGGTGCAGGTGACGAAACACCTCCAGGTCGTCGCGTACGACGTAGAGGTGGATGTCCTTGGTCTGCTCCTCGATGTAGTCGGTGACCGGGTCGCCCTCCTTGGTGATCGTGAAGCTCACCTTGCCCGGGGTGCCGGCCTCGGCGGGCAGGCTGACGTCACCGAGCGTGTAGCCGCCCGCGGTCGCGGAGGTGCCGTCGGCACCCTTGATCGCGGTCACGACCGTCGCCACGTTGGGCGACTCGTTGGGCGAGGTGGGGTCGGCCGCCTCCGGTTCGCCGCCGCAGGCGATCAGGGTGATCGCGAGGCCGAGGGTCAGGACGACAGCAGCAATTCCGACACGCACGGAGCAAGGGTGTCATGTCCCTGGTCAGAACCCGACACCAGGATTGAGAATCCCCAGCGGATCCAGGGCCGCCTTGATCCGATGCTGCAGGTCGATGGAGTCGGCGCCGATCTCGGGCTCGAGCCACTTGCGCTTGAGCCGGCCGACACCGTGCTCGCCGGTGGTGGTGCCGCCGAGCTCGATGGCGAGGGCGAAGATCTCGTCGCCCGCGGCGGTCTCGGCCGGCGGCATCACCCCCGGGACGTCGTCCGGCGACGGGTCCCAGCCGATGACCGGGTGGAGGTTGCCGTCGCCGGCGTGCGCGAGCGTGTAGGTGCGTACGCCGTGCCTCTCCGAGATCTCGGAGATCCGGTCGACCGCCTCGGCGAGCCGGGACCGGGGCACGCAGATGTCCTCGATGAACCAGGACCCCTCCGCCTCGATCGCGGGCAGGACCTGGCGACGGGTCTCGACCAGCCGGTCGGAGGACTCCTCGTCGACACCCTGCTCGATCCAGGTCGCCTCCTTGCCGAGGATGGCCGCGATGGCCTCGATCTCGGTCGCCGCCGCGGGTCCGTCGGCCTGGGCGATGACCAGCGCATCGCCCCGTTCGGCATACCTGGTGCCTGCGAACCGGTCGACCGCCTCGAGACAGCGCCGGTCGATGAACTCCAGCATCGACGGCAGCCGCCGGGCGGCGGCGATCTCGGCGCAGGCGCGAGCGGCCGCGGCCACCGAGGCGTACGCAGCCGACGCCGTCAACGTGGAGACCGGCCGTGGCTTGAGCCGCAGGGTCGCGCCGACGACGATGCCGAGGGTGCCCTCGGAGCCGACGAAGAGGGCGGTGAGGTCGAGGCCCGCGACGCCCTTCATGGTGCGGCGGCCGGTGTGGATCAGGGTGCCGTCGGCCAGGACGACGTCGAGGCCGAGGACCGCCTCCCGGGTGACGCCGTACTTCACGCAGCGCAGCCCGCCGGCATTGGTCGCGACGTTGCCGCCGATCGAGCAGATCGCCGCCGAGGCCGGGTCGGGTGCATACCGCAGCCCCACCTCGGCCGCCGCCGCGTCCAGGCGCGCGTTGAGCACGCCCGGCTCGACGACCGCGATCTCGTCGACCGGGTCGAGCTCGAGGATCCGGTCCATCGCGGACAGGTCGACGACGAGGTGGCCGGTGCCGGCCACCGCTCCCCCGGCCAGCCCGGTGCCCGCACCGCGCGGGACCACCGGCACCCGGTGCGCCGAGGCGACTCGCATCGCCGCCTGGACGTCCGCGATGCTGTGGGCCCTCACCACCGCCAGCGGCAGGCCGGCGGCGACCGATCCGGACCGGTCGGTCGAGGCCGCCAGCAGCGAGATCTCGTCGGTCACCACCTCGGAGACGCCGGCGGCGAGGTCGTCGATCAGGGAAAGCGCTGACTCCGTCGTCATCCTGACATCCTCTCGTGAGACAGCGATTTGCGAACCCCTTCGACGATACCGATACGCTTTCCCTCGAGGGGAGTACCTCACCAAGCTCATTCCGGTCAGTACGTCGGTGCCGACACCGTCCCGGAATGGCACCCCGATCTCGGGGTGAGGGAGACCTCAGACGTTCATCGACACGCCTGAGGAACCCGCATGCTCGATACCATCGCCACGCCCACTCTGTGGGCCGTGACCATCGCCGCCGTCGTGGTGCTGATCGCCCTCGACTTCGTCCTGACCCGCAAGCCCCACGACGTCACCATGAAGGAGGCGCTGGGCTGGTCGGCCTTCTACATCGCACTTCCGCTCGCGTTCGGCGTCTGGGTCTGGAACGCCCACGGAAGCCAGACCGGCTTCGAGTACTACACCGGCTACATCGTCGAGAAGTCGCTCAGCGTCGACAACCTGTTCGTCTTCATGCTGCTGCTCGCGGCCTTCGCGGTGCCACGGCACCTGCAGCAGAAGGTGCTGCTCTTCGGCATCGTCGGCGCGCTCGTGCTGCGCGGCATCTTCATCGCGCTGGGCGCCGCGGCACTCTCCCAGTGGGACATCGTCTTCCTGATCTTCGGCGCGATCCTGCTGATCACCGCGGCGAAGATCTTCGCCGAGGCGCTCCAGGGCCACGACCAGAAGGTCGACCCCGAGGAGATGCTCGCCGTACGCATCGGCCGCAAGATCGGCCTGAAGCCGATGGCCATCGTGGTGCTCGCCATCTTCGCCACCGACATCGTCTTCGCCGTCGACTCGGTGCCGGCGGTCTACGGCATCACCGGCGACCCCTACCTCGTCTTCGCCACCAACGCGTTCGCGCTGCTCGGCCTGCGGGCCCTCTACTTCGTGCTCGAGGGCGCCCTGTCCAAGCTGGTCCACCTCTCCTACGGTCTGGCCGCGATCCTCGCCTTCATCGGCATCAAGCTCGGCCTGCACTGGGGCCACGGTCACTGGGACAGCGTCCCGGTGATCCCGACCTGGCTCTCGCTGGTGGTCATCGTCGGCATCCTCGCCGTCACCGTCACCACCAGCCTGATCGCCTCCGCGCGCACGCAGGCCCGCGAGGAGAACGAGGCCCTGGAGGAGACGAACGCGTAGGCGACCGTGTTGGTCTCGACACGCTCGGCCGCGGGCGGCCTCACGGCTCGACCAGCGAAGGGACCGGCGGCTCGACCGACGGGGCGACGCCGTCGGTCGAGCCGGACTCGTGAGGAACGAACGAGTCCGTGTCGAGACCAACACATTGCTACCCGCGGTCAGTCCAGCGCGAGTCCCTCCGCCGGGCTGACCTTGGTGGCCCGCTTGGACGGCGCCACGCAGGAGACCAGACCGGCCAGGCCTGCGGCCGCGACCACCGCGATCAGCTGCAGCACCGGCAGCTGGAAGGTGGCGTCGGGCATGATGTCGCCGACCAGGATCTCGCTGCCGCCCCAGGCGAAGAAGACGCCCAGCGCGGTGCCGACGAGGGCTGCCACGGCCGAGAGCAGCACCGCCTCGGCGGCGAGCGTCCGGCGCAGCTGACGCCTGGTCAGGCCCAGAGCGCGCAGCAGCGCGTGCTCACGACCGCGCTCGAGCACCGAGAGCCCCAGCGTGTTGGCGATGCCGGCCAGCGCGATCAGCACCGAGATCGCCAGCAGCCCGATCACCGCCCAGGTGAACACGTCCAGCTGCAGCTCGACCCAGGCACGCTGACCCTTGCCGTTGGTGAGCTCGGCGTCGGGTGCGATCACCCCGATCGCGCCCGCCAGGTCCTCCGGGTCGGCGCCCGCGTCGGCACGGACCCAGACGGCGTACGTCTGCGGGTCCTCGGTCAGCGTCCGTAGCGTGGCCGCGGAGATCTGCGGGGCTCCGTCGATCTCGCGTACGTCCAGGGTCACCGTCGCGGTCCGGTCGCCGACGACCAGGGTGACCTTCTCCCCAGAAGCCTCGAACGCGTCCTCCACGAAGGCCGAGGCGGCCACCGGGGAGATCACCATCGTGCCCGGCTTCACGGTCATGTCCTGCAGGGCGATGTCGCCGCCCGGCGGGGCGACGACCGGCAGCGGGACGGGCTTGCCGTCGGTGCGTACCGATGCCATGGCCCCCGGTACGGCGACCGCGTCCGCGACGCCCGGGACGGCCTTCGCGTCCCCGGCCACCGAGTCCTCCAGCGGCTTCGACTCGGACTGGAGCGCGATGTCGATCGGGTGCTGCTGCGCCATCTCGTCCAGGGTGGCGCCGCGGATCGTCGCCATCCCGGTGAGCACGCCGGTGGTGAGGGTGACGCCGACGAGGAGCGAGGCCGCGGTGGCGGCAGTGCGCTTCGGGTTGCGCCCGGCGTTGGCCGCGGCGAGCTTCGCCGGGGAGCCGGCGACCACTGCCAGCGCCGACCCGGCCAGCCGCACCAGGCCGGGCACGAGCGCGGGACCGAGGAGCATCACGCCGATGAAGGTGACCCCACAGCCGAGCAGCACGATCAGCATCCCGGTCTGCGCGTCGTCCCAACCGACGGCCACGAAGATCGTCGCGATGCCGGCCAGTGCCACGACCAGACCGAGACCGATCCGGAACATCCCGGCGCCGCGTACGTCGAAGCCCTCCTGCGGCCGCAGCGCGGCCAGCGGGCTCAGCCGCATCAGCCGGCGAGTGGGCAGCCACGAGGCGACCAGCGTGGTGAGCACGCCGAGGACGAACGCGCCCACGAGCCAGGGCCACTCGAAGGCGACGTCACCCAGCGGGGCGGTCTCGGCGAGCTGGCGCACCAGCGCGACGATCCCCCAGCCGAGCAGGACGCCGACCACCAGGCCGAGCAACGAGGCGAGGAGTCCAAGGGCGAGCGCCTCGCGGCGTACCGATCGCAGGACCTGACGCTTCGTCGCGCCCATCGCACGCAGCAGCGCGAAGTCGCGCATCCGCTGGGCGAAGAGGATCGAGAAGGTGTTGGTGATGACCAGCACTGAGACGAACAGCGCGATGAAGGCGAAGATCAGGACCATGTACGCGACGATGTTGACCTCCTTGTTGAGCTGGGTCTGCAGCTCTGTGAGGTAGTCGTCGGTGTTCAGCCAGCCGTCGTCCTTGTCGCCGGTCCCGGCGGTCACGACGGCCTGGACGTACTGGTCCTCCCAGCCCTGCAGCTCGGGCCCGGTGACGTAGATCGGCGAGGACCACATCGACGGGGCGTCCACCAGGCCGACGACGGTGGTCTCGACCGCCGTCTTGCCGCTGCCGACCTTCAGCGTGTCGCCGATGGCGACCTTGTTGGTCTTGGCGGCGTTGGCGTCGACCACGGCCTCGCCGGCGCGGGTCGGGAACCGGCCCTCCTCGAGGTCCTGCCACTGCCAGCGCTTCTCGGTGGAGACCGCGCCGACCATGATGTCCTGGCCGAGCATGATCTCGTCGGTGCGGACCGGCTGCATCGAGAGGGCCAGCGCCCAGCCGCCCTTCTCGACGTACTTGTCGGTGACCTCGTCGGAGGGGAGGTCGACCGCACCGACCGCGTTCTGGAACGGCGCGTCGATGCCCGCGAACAGGCCCGACTTCGTCGCCGAGGTGAGGGCGTTGGTCACCACGATCAGCGCGACCGCGGCGACGACCGCCACGACTGCCGCGGCGTACCGGCGGGCGTATGTCCGCAAGGATGCGAACAGCACCGTCCGCATCAGCGCGTCACCCCTTCGATGTGTCCGTCCATCACGGTGACGATCTCGTCGGCGTACGCCGCGGCGGAGGCCTCGTGGGTCACCATGACCACGGTCTGACCGAGCTCGCGGACGCTGCGGCGCAGGTGGTCGAGCACCTCGGCCGAGGTCTCGGAGTCGAGGTTTCCGGTGGGCTCGTCGGCGAAGAGGATCGCGGGCTGAGTGACCAGCGCACGGGCGATGGCCACGCGCTGCTGCTGGCCGCCGGAGAGCTCGGAGGGCTTGTGGCCCAGGCGCTGGCCGATGCCGAGGGTGTCGGCGATCATCTGCGCCCGGGCGCGGGTCTCGTCGGTCACCCGCTTGCCGGCCAGCTCCAGCGGCAGCTGGATGTTCTGCCCGGCGGTGAGCATCGGCAGCAGGTTGAACGCCTGGAAGACGAAGCCGATGTTCTCCCGGCGGAAGATGGTCAGCTGGTCGTCGTTGAGGTTCTGCAGCGGCTGGCCCGCGACCGTCACCTCACCGCTGGTGGGACGGTCGAGGCCGGCCAGGCAGTGCATCAGCGTCGACTTGCCCGAGCCGCTCGGGCCCATGATCGCGGTGAACGCGCCACGGCGGATCTCCAGGTCGACGCCACGCAGTGCGTGCACCTCGGTCGCACCCTTGCCGTAGGTCTTGGTCAGGCCCACCGCTCGGGCGGCGGCCGTCATCGTGGGAACAGAGGTCTGTGTCATGCCACCGACCCTCTCGTCGCGAGGCGTCAGCCCGCATCGGGCTGGAGGCTGATCCCGGCGTACGACCTGGGGTGGATCGGCAAGGGTCGGCTCAGGGTCATCCCCGAATGAGGCTCACTCCGTCGGCCAGCCGGTAGGGGTTGGTCGCGACCAGGGCGCCGATCGAGCGGCGCAGCCGGGAGACCTCGGCGCGCACGGTGACGATGTGCTCGGCGTCGCCGAAGACGGCCTCGCTGAGCCCGCGGGCGGTGAGCCCGGCGGGGCCGGCCCGGTCGACGAGGGTGAGGATCTCGACATGGCGCCGGGTCAAGGTGGTGCGCCACCGCCCCGACTCCGAGACGACCTCGAGGGTGCCGTCGGGGTCGAGCCGCGCGGTCAGGGTTCCTGAGGCGCCGGAGGTCGGCCGGACCAGCCAGCCGCGTTCGCCGACCCGCTCGGGGAGGCACAGCCCCAGGCCCGGGACGGTCAGCATCTTGTCCTGCCGGGGCGCCGCGATCCGGTCGCGGGCGGCCATCCCGGCGTGGTGGGCGACCCAGCCGTCGTCGTCGACGACCAGCAGCGGACCCTCGACGCCGGAGACGACGTGGTCGGTCTCGCGGCGCAGCCGCTCGAGCCACTCCTGGTGGCGGCGCCACAGCGACATCTCGGCCAGGCGCACCGCGCTCTCGACCAGAGCGCCGATCGCCGGGTGCAGGGTCAGCGCGGGACCGCTGACGTCGACGACGCCGAGCAGGGCTCCGGTGCGGGGGTCGTGGATCGGCGCCGCCGTGCAGTACCAGGGATGCTGGGCCTGCTCGAAGTGCTCCGCGGAGAAGAGCTCGACCGGCGCCGCCTCGGCCAGCGCGGTGCCGATCGCGTTGGTGCCGACCGCGCGCTCGGTCCACAGGGCGCCCTCGACGAAACCGAGCTGGTCGGCGATCTTGAGGACCCGCGCCGAGCCCGCCCGCCACAGCACCACGCCCTCGTCGTCGGTGACCACCATCAGGTACGTCGCCGCATCCGCGGCCGAGGTCAGCACCGCCCGCAGGTCGTCGATCACCATCGCCAGCGGCGAGCGGGCTCTCCTGGTCGCGCACTCGGCTGCCGACGGCGTACGCCTGCCGTTGCTGCTCCCGGGCTCCAGGCCCATGCTCATCACGCGGCGCCAGGAGCGCTCGACCAGGATCCGGGGTGTGCTCGGTGGGCGGGCGCCGGACAGGACGGCGTCGTGGACGCGTACGAGATCACGGGCGAGGCGCGGCAGGTCTGCTCCCGCCGGGACTGCTCCGGTCGCTGTCATCTGGCGTCCACCTCCGACTCCGAGGGTAGGTCCTCGCTGTGACCGGCGCCACATGCAATCGGCTGCAACCCTTCCTCCGGTGCCCGCGCGGGGGTGTGCTGGTGGCATGACCCAGACACTCGAACCCACTCCCCCGGCCGTCCAGAGCGGCCCGGCGCAGACCTGGCTCGCCGACTTCGAGGCCGCACTGAAGGAACGCGACATCCCCCGGGCCGCCGGCCTCTTCGCCACGAAGAGCTACTGGCGTGACCTGGTCGCCTTCTCCTGGAACATCACCACCGTCGAGGACCCCGCCGGGGTCGCCGACCTGCTCGAGAGCACCCTGGACCGCGTCGACCCCTCCGGCTTCGCGCTCGAGGAGCCGGAGGCGACCGCGGACGGGGTGACCACCGCCTGGTTCACCTTCGAGACCGCGATCGGTCGCGGCCGCGGACTGCTGCGCCTCAAGGTCGAGGACGACCGCGCGAAGGCGTGGACGTTCCTGACCACGCTCTACGAGATCAAGGGACACGAGGAGCCCCGCGGCGTACGTCGCCCGAAGGGTGCCGAGCACGGCGTCAACCGCGACCGGGTGACCTGGGCCGAGAAGCGGCAGGCCGAGGCGGAGACGCTGGGCCTGACCGAGCAGCCGTACGCGTTGGTCATCGGTGGCGGGCAGGGCGGCATCGCGCTCGGGGCGCGGCTGCGCCAGCTCGGGGTGCCGTCCCTGGTCATCGACCGCTACGAGCGGCCCGGGGACCAGTGGCGCGGCCGCTACAAGTCGCTGTGCCTGCACGACCCGGTCTGGTACGACCACCTGCCCTACCTGAAGTTCCCCGACAACTGGCCGGTCTTCGCGCCCAAGGACAAGATCGGCGACTGGCTGGAGTCCTACGTCAAGGTGATGGAGGTGCCCTACTGGTCCTCGACCACGGCTACCAGCGCCTCCTATGACGAGGAGGCCGGCGAGTGGACGGTCACCGTCTCGCGCGGCGGGGAGGAGATCACGCTGCACCCGAAGCAGCTCATCCTGGCCACCGGAATGTCCGGCAAGCCGAACATCCCCGACCTGCCCGGCATGGACGTCTTCCAGGGCGAGCAGCACCACTCCTCCAAGCACCCGGGGCCGGATGCGTACGAGGGCAAGCGGGTCGTGGTGATCGGGTCCAACAACTCCGCCTTCGACATCTGCGGAGCGCTGTTCGAGCACGGCGCCGACGTGACGATGGTGCAGCGGTCCTCGACCCACATCGTGAAGAGCGACACGCTGATGGACATCGGGCTCGGCGACCTCTACTCCGAGCGCGCGGTCGCCTCCGGGGTGACCACGGAGAAGGCCGACCTGGTCTTCGCCTCGCTCCCCTACCGGATCATGCACGAGTTCCAGATCCCGCTCTACCAGCAGATGGCCGAGCGCGACTCCGACTTCTATCAGCGTCTGGAGAACGCCGGGTTCCGGCACGACTGGGGCGACGACGGTTCGGGGCTGTTCATGAAGTACCTGCGCCGCGGCTCGGGCTACTACATCGACGTGGGCTCGGCCGAGCTGGTCGCCAACGGCGACGTGAAGCTCGCCCAGGGCCAGGTCTCCCACCTGACCTCGTCGGCTGTCGTGCTCGAGGACGGCACCGAGCTCCCCGCCGATCTGGTCGTGTACGCCACCGGCTACGGCTCCATGAACGGCTGGGCCGCCGACCTGATCAGCCCGGAGGTCGCCGACCGCGTCGGCAAGTGCTGGGGTCTCGGCTCCGACACGACGAAGGACCCCGGACCGTGGGAGGGCGAGCAGCGCAACATGTGGAAGCCGACCCAGCAGGAGGCGCTGTGGTTCCACGGCGGCAACCTGCACCAGTCGCGCCACTACTCGCTCTATCTCGCGCTGCAGCTCAAGGCCCGGTTCGAGGGGATCGAGACGCCGATCTACAACCTGGCGCCGGTGCACCACCTCGCCTAGGGCCCCGGGATCAGCGGCCGACCAAGCCGGTCTCGTAGGCCAGCACCACCAGCTGGACGCGGTCACGAGAGCCCGTCTTGGCCAGCAGCCGGCCGACGTGGGTCTTCACGGTGGCCTCGGCGACCACGAAGGTCTCGGCGATCTCGGTGTTGGACAGGCCGCGGCCGACCAGCGTGAGCACCTCGCGCTCACGCTCGGTCAGCGTCTCCAGCCGGCCCTCGATCGCCGGCCCGGCCGTCGCGGGCGCGGAGGCGGCGAAGTGCTCCAGCAGGCGCCGGGTGGTGCTCGGCGCGACGACCGAGTCGCCGGCGTGCACGGTGCGGATCGCGGTGAGCAGGTCCTCGGGGCGGGCGTCCTTGAGCAGGAACGCCGCGGCACCCGCCCGGATCGCGGCGAAGGCGTACTCGTCGAGGTCGAAGGTGGTCAGCACGATCACCCGGGGTGCGTCCTGGCGGCCGGCGATCAGACCGGTCGCCTCGACGCCGTCCATGCGGGGCATGCGTACGTCCATCAGGACCACGTCGGCCGCGGTCCGGCCCAGCGCGGCGACGGCCTCCTGGCCGTCGCCGGCCTCGCCGACGACGCTGAGGTCGGGCTGGGAGTCGATGAGCATCTTGAAGCCGGCACGGACGAGCTCCTGGTCGTCCACGAGAAAGACACGGATCGTCATAGCGGGAGTCTTGCGTAGACACGAAAGCCGCCGCCGGATGCCGGGCCGGTCTCGAGCGTTCCGTTGTGGGCGGAGATGCGTTCGTCCATCCCTATCAAGCCCAGTCCGATGAGCCCGAGGCCGCCCGGCTGCGCGGTGGCGTCCGCGGCCGCGCCGCGGCCGTCGTCGGTGACCTCGATTGTGAGGCCGCCGTCGTCGGCCGTCACGGTGACTCTCGCCGCGGCCCCCGGACCGGCGTGCTTGCGTACGTTGCTGAGCGACTCCTGCACCACTCGGAAGGCGGTCAGTGCGACACCCTCAGGCACGGCGAGACCGGGCTCGGGAAGGTTCGCGGCCAGCTCCATGCCGCCGGCCCGAGTCTCCTCGATGAGCGTCGCGATGTCGCCCAGCCGTGGCTGCGGACGGGTCAGCGCGTCCCCGTCGCGCAGCAGGCCGAGCAGCTGCCGCATCTCGGCCAGCGCCTCGCGGGCGGTCTGCGCGACGGTCTCCAGTGCCTTCGGGGCGAGGGCCGGGTCCTGCTCGGCGGCATAGCGCGCGCCGTCGGCCTGGACCACGATCACGCTCAGCCCGTGGGCCACCACGTCGTGCATCTCGCGCGCGATCCGCGCCCGCTCCTGGGTCGCTCCGAGCACGGCACGCTGCTCGGCCTCGCGGCGCAGCTGCTCGTTGCGCTGGATCAGCGAGTCGACGTACGCCGTCCGCGTGCGCGCCAGCGCGCCGAGCGCCCAGGCGGCCACCGGGAAGGTGGCGAGCGAGAGGCTGATCGAGATGTAGGAGCTCCAGTCGATGCCTTCCGGTTCGTCATGAACCTCGATATTGGGGGCCGTATCGACCGCGCTCAGCCAATCATGGGCACCGAGTCCGGCCCCGAACAGACCGACCGCGAGCGCAGCCAAGCCCCATCGCGGACTGGCGTAGCGAGCCACGGAGTAGACCGCGATCGGATACGCGACCTGGGAGACCAGCGGATAGTCGAGAAGAAGTACCTGCAGGCCGCAGGCAGCGGCGACGACGGCGTAGACGATCACCGGATGACGGCGACGCCACAGCAACGGGACGACCTGGGCCACCACGAGCCCGAGGTCGACGAAGTGGTTGGTGCTCGACACGTCCTGGGCCGCGCCCCCGTCGAGCAGGGCTTGGACGGCGTAGAACGGGATGATCAGGAACAGGGTGCCGGCGAGCAGCACGTCGAACCACCATCGCCCGCGCGGGCCGAGCCGCCAGGGCCGTACCAACTCCTCCACGCACCCACCGTAGAGGAGCCGGGGCGGCCGCGACGTCAGCCCGGGGACGGATGTGCTCCTCAGACTCGGGGCGGACTAGAATCCAGAGGCTGGCGATGGATAGTCGCCATTTGATGGTGCTTGGGAGGGCTCGTGGAGGCAGTGCGCTACGTCGCGATCGGTGACTCGTTCACGGAAGGAGTCGGCGACGAGACTCCTGACGGTCACGTACGCGGCTGGGCCGATCTGGTCGCCCAGGGCTGGGCCGCTTCGGGCGTCCCGGTGGAGTATGCCAACCTCGCCATCCGCGGGCGCCTGATCCGCCCGATCGTCGAGGAGCAGCTCCCCGCCGCGCTGGCGCTGAAGCCGACGCACCTCTCCTTCAACGGCGGCGGCAACGACATGCTCCGCCCGAAGGCCGACGCGAACGCGATCGCCGACTTCCTCCATCCCGTGCTCGAGGCCTGCGACGCCAACGGGATCAAGCTGATCCTGCTCTCCGGCGCCAACCCCTCGGCCCGGCTCCCGCTCGGCAAGGTCTTCCAGCGTCGCGGCGACGAGCTTGTCGGGCTCGTCGAGCAGCGGATCGCCCATCGTGACGACGTCGTACGCGCCTACAACTGGCCCGACACCACCCTCACCGACGGCCGCTTCTGGTCCGAGGACCGCCTCCACATGAACGCCCGCGGCCACCACCGCGTCGCCGCGCGCGTCCTCGACTCGCTCGGCGTCGAGGTCCCCGAGGGTTGGTGGGACCTCGACTTCGAGGCCGCCGCGGGCAAGAAGGGTCTGGCCTACTACCGCGAGTTCGTCGGCCCCTGGATCCACCGCCGCCTCACCGGCCGCTCCTCCGGCGACGGCCGTACCGCCAAGTTCCCCTCCTGGACGCCGACCGCGGAAATGTGAGACCCGGCCGCGGCATCTCGCCGGCGGCCGGGTGTCACGAGGCGTACGGGATCAGCGAGCGAGCCGCTTCGCGTACGTCTTGAACGCCGCCTGCGTCTTCGGCCCGGCATCGCCGTCGACGGCGAGCTTCGGGGCGACCTTGGCCCTCAGCAGGCGCTGCAGCGCCTTGATGGTGTTCTTCCCGGGGTCGCCGTCGATCTTGCCGGCGTAGCCGTAGTCCTTCTTCAGGTACACCTGGAACGCCTTCCAGCTGTTGGTGCCGAGATAGCCGTCGATCTCGCCCGGGAACTTGCTCATGTAGCCGTACTTCTTGAGCACCTTCCCCTGGATGACCTTGGCCTCGGTCCTGGAGAGGCCGAAGTTCTGGGTCGCCTGGGCGGAGACCGCGGCTGCAGTGTTGCCCGTGCCGACCTCGGCGTTGGCGATGCTGGCAGTGGCGAAGGTGCCGGTGGCGGCGAGGCCGACGGCAGCGACGGCGCCGACCATGCGTCGGGTGATGGTGGAGGTCATGATGGTGTCCCTTCGGTGGGGCTGGTGGTTGACGTGACAAGCCAACCGATCAGCACCGTCTGGGATCGGTCCAGAATCTGACACCGGCGTCCGCGGACTGCCAGAAACCTGTCATCTGGGAGCCAGAACGAGTCCCGGCGCTCAGCGTCGTCGCACGCGGAGCACGCAGGTCATCATCGGAAGGGTGAACTCGCCGTCCGACGTCTCCGGCCTGGCGGCGAGGTAGCGCCGGATCCGGGCGAGGGTGGACTCCCGTTCCTCGTCCGGCATGACCAGCATCCCGGCCCGGGTGCCGAGAGTCGCGACGAGCGAGTCGGCGGTGCGGAGCTGCCCGTGCGGGAAGCCGGACTGCTCCGGGGAGCCGAAACTTGCGGGCGCGTCCGTCGTCGACAGATGCAGGTCGGCCGTCTCAATGCGCCAGGCGTCCGGGGTGTCGCGCGGCCCGATCGCCGCGGGGCCGCTGACTCTCGCCAGCCCGGCGACCCAGTCGACCCCGTCGTCCATGGTGTTCCACAGACCCGCGAGCACCCCGCCTGGTGCCAGCACTCTGGCGATCTCGGGGCCGGCGACGGCCATGTCGAACCAGTGCATCGCGTTGCCGGCGAGGACCGCGTCGACGGAGGCGTCCGGGAGCGGGATCGACTCGGCGCTGCCCGACGACGCGGTGACCTCCGGGAGGCTTCTTCGCAGCTCGGCGAGCATCGCCTGGTCGGGTTCGACGGCCGTGACGTCCGCACCCATCTGGACCAGGGTCGCGGTGAGTTTCCCGGTGCCGGCGCCGAGATCGAGCACCCGGGGCCCGGGCGCGGGCTCGAGCGCCCACCGGACCGCCTCGTGGGCGTAGTCAGGGCGGTGGGTGGCGTACGCGTTCGCCGCCGCTCCGAAGGATGAGGCGTGCCGGTGCCAAAGGTCCGAGTCCATGCGGGCAACGCTCCGGTACGTCGCCACAACTGACAACTCGATTGTCATAAGTGCCGTCTCGGCCGACGGGGGTGCCGTCTCGGCCGACGGGGGTGCCGTCTCGGCTCAGGACCAGTGGCGGCGGATGACGGCGGTGACGTCGAAGGGGTCGGTGCCGCGCTGGGCGACCAGGACACCGGCACCCTCGGGTGAGCCGGTGTAGAGCAGGCCGGAGCCGCCGACCCAGTGCTCCCAGGCGGCGAGGAACGACTTCGCGTCGGCGGCACGACGGCCGAGGGCGGTGGGGACCGCGTGCCAGGCCTCGGCGTTGGCGGCGTGCGTGCCCGAGACGCCCAGCCGCAGCCTCTCGAGGGCGTTCAGGTCGCCCACGATCGGGCGGGAGACGAGGTAGCGGGGCGCGGCGATCGGTGCCAGCGCCTCCTCGAGCGAGGTGGCGAAGAGCGCCGACTCCTCCTCGGGAACCCCGGCCAGGTGGAGGCGGTAGCTGCCGTCGCTGTCCACCGCGATCTCGAGCCCGGCGGCGCCGACCGAGGTCTGTCCGGTCGTGTTCAGCGCGTCGGCGACGGCTGCGCCGACCGCCCCGACGCTCGGGCGCCGGCGGAGCTGGGAGGCGATGCGGGTGCCGTCTCGATAGACGTACGCGGCCCACAGCGCCCACATTCCACCGACCACGCCGCCGACCGCTCCTGCGATCCCGGCGCCGAGGATGAGCGTCAGGGCGAGCCCGATGCTCAGCAGCACCGCGGGCGCGAGGATGGGCTTGGCCGGTAGCCGCCACTCCGGCACCCGTCCGTCCAGCAGCCGGAACCCAGGTGGCCGGGGAGCGAGCACCATCCCCGACGGCACGCGTAGCGCACCCGCTCGGCGGAGCCGGATCCGGACGGTGCGGCCGGCGACGTCGGCGTACGGCTCCCCGATCCGCCACCGCTCCCGGATCGCGGTGCGGTCCTCCGAACGCGCGACCATGCGGGCGTTGACGGTGTCGAAGTCGAACTCGGGCGGGGCGGCGTACGGGGAGAACGTCTCGTCGATGTGGCCGACGCCGTCGACGACGGAGCCGTCCTCGTCGGCGCCGAAGAAGCCGGTGTGCTTGCGGACGAGACGCTTCCAGTCGTTGTCGCCGCGCGGGTGCTCCTCCTCGACGCAGACGACGGTCCAGTTGACCGCGACCTTGTCGGGCCGCCCCGGATCCGTACGCAGCGACCGGCCGCGCAGCTGCACGACCGCCGTCGTGGTCGTGGCCGCGGTGAGGTCGACGATCCCGGTGACCGATCGGGCGTCCCAGCCCTCCCCGAGCAAGCCGCGCGTGCCGACCAGGACCCGGCAGCCGCCGGCCTCGAAGAACCGGGTCACGTGACCGACCCACTGCCGGCTCCCCCAGCGCCCCACGAGCGTGGCGTACGCCTCCCCCTGCTCGACCTCGAGAGCTTCGGCCAGAGCGGGGTCGGTCTCGGCGATGTGCTCGACCAGAGCCGCGAGGGTCGCCGCGGGCCCGGCGACGGTGGAGCCGGTGACCAGCAGGACGTCGTCGTGGGACCCGCAGAGAGTCGCGAGCACCGCCCGCGCGGAGCCGGACTGCTCGGCGATCACCCCACGCAGGTCGACGGGCAGCGTGGCCGAGGCCCGCTCGTGGTCGGTGACGACCAGCAGCCGCAGCGAGTCACCGTGCGCCAGGCGCTCGTGGTCCACGATGGCCACGGTCGCCGTCGTCTTCGCCTCCGAGCGCGCCAGCACCCGGTCGACGGGCGAACGCCCGGCCCGGATCCCTCGCCGGGTCAGCGAGTAGCCGACCGCCGGCAGCGCCTGCTTGATCGCGGCCAGCGCCTCCTGGTCGGCCTCCGCATCGGAGGCGGCCAGATGTCCGCGTACCCAGTCACCGATCAGCGCCACCCAGTCCTCGGCCGACGGGTCGCGGCGGTGCGCCTCGGTCAGGGTCGCCCCCTCGGGCAGGGCGAGCAGCCCGCGATGGTGCGCCCGCAGGGCCGCCGTGGCCAGATCGGGCCACGCCTTCGCGAGCTCGGCCCAGGACGGAGCTCCGGCCGGCCGCGACACGTACCGCCGGTCCAGCCAGGTCAGGAACGGGACACTGCCCAGATCGGCCGAGGTCAGCGCTGTGAGCAGCTCCTCGAACCGCTCCGCGCTCCCCCGCAGCCATTCCCGCTCGGCGGGCGTGGGGGCGGTCAGCCAGACCAGGTCCGCGAACGGCGCCAGGTCGCCCTCGCGAACCACGGCCGGGATCGAGGTCGAGAAGACGATCTCGCCGAACAGCAGCCCGACCAGCGCAGACTCCTCCTTGGTCAGCGCCTCGGGTGGAGTCGCGGTCAGCCCCAGCACCCGCGCGTCCGGCAGCAGCAGGAGGATCTCGCCGAGCAGCTCGCCCCAGACCTCGAGCAGATGGTGGCACTCGTCCAGCACGAGCAGCAGCGGCCCGGCCGTACGCAGCGCCGAGACCAGCGCCCGGCCGTTGTCGTGCAGCCTCGCCAGATGGCTCTCCCCGGTCTCCGCCTCGTCGTCGGGATCGCCGAAGACCGCGACCGACTGGTAGGTCAGCGAGGTCAGCGGCGCGTCCAGATCCCGCGACGAGGACGCCGAGAGACCCAGTGCCCCGGCCTGACGCAGCCACTGCCCCTGGATGGCCGTGTTGGGGCTGAGTACGACGACCTTCGCCCCGTCCGCGATCGCATCGCGTGCGGTCTCCAGCCCGACGAGCGTCTTCCCCGCCCCCGGCGGCAGCACGACCCACGCCCGCGAACGCCCCGCGTCCCAGGCCGCGCCCAGGGCGGAGAGCGCCCGCTGCTGATGGACACGGAGCTTCACCCGGCGAAGCCTAGTCAGCGGCCGGGCCGGACCCCAGGACCTAGGCCGCGGTGGCGAAGGCCGCCTCGGACTCCGGGTTGCGGGCGACCGAGCGCCGGGCGAGGGTGAACGCGACGGCGCCGAGGACCGAGGTGACCACCATGGTGATCGCCAGCGGCACCGCGGTGTGCTCACCGGCGACGGCTCCGAGCGGGGAGGCGAGGCCACCGCCGAGGAACATGATCCCGCCCATCAGCGCCGAGCCGGCGCCGACCGAGGGACGGGCCTGCTCGATGGCGAGGGCGCCGGTGTTGCCCATGATCAGGCCGACGCAGGTGGTGACGACCAGGATCGGCAGCAGGATGAGCGCCTTCGGCACCGGCAGGAGCGCGACGATCAGCACGAACATCGCGCCGATGGCGAGCACCGGCTGGGCCGAGCGGATGATCTGCGCCGGGTGCACCTGGCGCTTGGCCAGCCGCGCCGAGAAGAGCCCGGCGACCGTCAGGAAGGCGGCGTTGACCGCGAACCCGATGCCGTAGACCGCCGCCGACGTGCCGATCACCGACTGGTAGAGGAACGAGGAGGAGGAGACGTACGTCATCAGGGTGGCGAACGTGAGCGACTGCGTCAGGGTGTAGCCGAGGAAGGCGGGCTTGGCGAGGAGGCGACCGAGGTCGGCGTACTCGACCCGGCTGGTCCGGCGCTCGGCCGGCAGGCTCTCCCGGATCACCAGCAGCACGCAGACGACCTGCGCGACGGCGATCGCTGCCACGATGCCGAGCACCCCGCGCCAAGGCACGAAACCGGCGATGGCGCCGCCGATCACCGGGGCCAGGATCGGCGCGATCCCGCTGATCGACATCATGATCGACATCGCCCGGGCGGCGGCGAAGCCGTGGAGTACGTCGGCCACGATCGCCCGCGCCATCACGATCCCCGCCGCGGCGGCGAGGGCCTGGAGGAAGCGGGCCGCGATCAGCAGCTCGACGGTGGGCGCCAGGGCGGCCAGGACGCCGGCCGCCGCGGCCACGACCGAACCGATCAGCAGCGGCTTGAGCCGTCCGAAGCGGTCGGAGATCGGCCCCCAGGCGATCTGTCCGAGCGCGAGCCCGATCAGGAAGGCGGTGAGGGTCAGCTGCACGTTGCTCGCCGCGGCACCGAGGTCGGTGCCGATCTGCGGGAAGGAGGGCAGGTAGAAGTCGATCGCAAGCGGCGCGGATGCCGAGAGCAGGGCGAGTGCGAGCAAGAGCCGCGGCGGGACTGACGTCACCGAGTGAACCTCCGGAGAGTTTGGTTGAAGAAGACAACCAACCGAACGCCGTAGTCCCGCCGGGCATTCCTCACCAGAGCGTGATGGACCTCTCGAAGATCCCGGTCAGGTCCTCCGCCGACGGCTGCTTCGGCGCGGTGGCGAGCAGCCGCTGCTGCTTGAGCGCACCCTCGACCAGGTCGGGGATGTCGCCGGCGACGTAGCCGACCTCGCCGATCCCGGCCGGGATCCCGATGTCACGCATCAGGTCGCTCAGCACCCGGGGCAGTACGTCGCGGGGCTCCTCCTTCGACTCGTCGAAGCCGGGCGCCAGCAGCCGGGCCGCGCGCAGGTGTCGCTCGGGGGCGGCGTCGAAGGTGTAGCGGAACGCCTCCGGAGCGGTCAGCGAGACCGCCATCCCGTGCGGCACCAGCGCCTCGTCGCCGGGGTAGTCCTTGGGGTGGAAGTCGCGCACCCGGCCGGCGATCGGGTAGGCGCAGGCGTGCGGGATGTGCACGCCTGCGTTGCCGAAGCCCAGGCCGGCGAAGGTCGCCGCGAACGCCATGTCACCGCGCGCGAGGGTGTCGTCGCCGTGCGCGACCGCCTGCCGGAACGAGCCCGCCAGCAGCGACAGCCCCTTCTCCGACCACATGTCGGAGATCGGGTTGGCGCCGCAGTAGGGCACCCGCTGCGCCGGCTCCTTGCGGTCGTAAGAGGTGTAGGGACGGGCCGTGTAGCTCTCCAGCGCATGGCACAGGATGTCCATCCCGGACGCGGCGGTCACCCCGGCGGGCTGGGTCATCATCAGGTCGGGGTCGACGACGGCCAGCGTCGGACGCAGGCGCGCGTGCGAGATCCCGGTCTTCACCTTGAGCGAGAGCACGTCGAGCACGCACACGGTCGTCGACTCCGCCCCGGTCCCGGTGGTGGTGGGCACCGCGACCAGCGGCAGCAGCGGGTTGGCCGGCGCGAGTCCGCGACCCACCGGCGCGTTGAGGTAGTCCATCAGGTCGCCGTCGTTGGTGGTCAGCAGGTTGACCGCCTTCGCGGTGTCGATGCTCGACCCGCCCCCGACCGCCACGATCGCGTCGAACGGCCCGTTCTCGCGGGCGAACTCGACCGCCTCGCGCATGCTCTCGTCGGTCGGCTCGACATGGACGCCGTCGAAGACGACGGCAGTGACGTGGTACGCCTTCATCTGCTCGGCCACGCGCTGCGGCAGCCCGGTCGCGGAGATGCCGGGATCGGTCACCACGAGGGCGCGGCGGGCGCCCAGCGACGCCAGGTCGTAGCCGATCTCGGCCGATGCGCCGGTGCCGAACTTGAGCTGCGGGGAGCCATAGGTGAACACGGTCTCGGGTGTTGCGTGCGTCATGAGCGCACGATATCGACCGTCCGATAGCGGTTTCACGGGTCGGACTGCCCAACTGCCATCAGGCGATGGTGAAGCTGACCTTCCGGGCGACGACGTCAGCCGTCTCCAGCCGTACCTCGACCTCCTCGCCGAGCGGGAGGGCCGTCGCGCCGGTGAGCCGGGCCTCGATGGCCGGCTCCTCGACGGTGATCGAGCCCTTCTGCTTGTCCTCGTCGTCGATCTCGACGACGACCGCGGTGAAGGTCTCCCCGACTCGCTGGGACAGCACCCCGGCCTCGACGAGGTCGACGACGCCGCGCTCGTACGCACCGCTGGTGCGCGAGGACGCACGCATGGTGTCCGGGAGGGTGGTGAACGCAGCAGTCACCCAGTCGGGGACCGGCTGGTCCGCGCAGAGCGCCAGGCAGACCTCGCCGGCGTAGCGGTCGATCAGCCGGCGCAGCGGCGCCGTCACGTGCATGTACTCGTTCGCCAGCGCCGAGTGCTCGGTCAGCGCGGGGAGCTCGCCGTTGAACGAGGCGTACCCGCTCCCGCGCAGCAGCCGGGTGCACGCGATCGCCATCGCGGCGTGCTTGCCGTTCTTGCCGTCGAGCGAGCGGATGAAGTCGGGGTAGAGCATCTCCGCGGGCCACTCCAGCCCGAGTGCCCGAGCGGTGCGGTGCAGCCGCTGGACGTCTCGGGGGTCGGGTTCGGGGAGGGTCCTGAGGAGCCCGATGCGGGCGTAGACCATCAGGTCTGCCGCCCCGAAGCCGGTGAGCAGCGAGATCTGGGCGTTCCAGTCCTCGACGGGGAGCAGGTCGCGGTACTCCAGCGACCACTGATCACCCTGGACCGAGATCTCCTGGTCGCGCAGCGGCAGGTTGACCCCGCCGCGGGCCGCCTCGAGAGCGATCCGCTTCTCGCCGATCTCCTTCAGCAGCTGGAGGGAGTCGGCGTAGTCGGTGTCGCCGAACCCGTCGCCGTCGAACATCTTCTGCACACCGTCGTAGGAGAGCTTGGCCCGCGACCTGACCAGCGCGCGCTCGACGAAGGTGTCGGTCCCCTCGCCGGACGCATCGAGCTTGTGGGTCCACAGCAGGGCGGGGCGTACCTGATCCGGGAGCAGCGAGGCGGCGTCCTCGGAGAGCACCTTGGGGTGGAGCGGGATCTTCGCGTCAGCGGCGTAGAGCGTCTCGCCGCGCTTGTTGGCCTCCACGTCGACAGCGTCGCCGGACGTCACGAAGGCGGCCACGTCGGCGATCGCGTAGTGCACCACGTACCCGTCTCCGTCGCGCACGAGGTGGAGGGCCTGGTCGAGGTCCATCGACGTCTCGGGGTCGATCGTGACGAACGGCAGATCGGTGCGGTCCAGCTCCGGGAGTCGGGGGTTGGCCGCGGCGGCGCCCGCCGCCTCCTCCACCTCAGGCGGGAACTCGGCGGTCACCCCGAGCTCGGCCTGGAGCGCGGCGATCCCGTCGCGGAGCGTGGTGGCGGCGACACCGTTGTCGGCACTGGCGACCCGGATGATGCGTGCGGAGCCCATGGCCAGAACTGTAGTGGCTACTTCTTCTTCGAGGCCTTGTACGTCTTGTGCAGCGCGGCGGCTTCTTTGCCGAACGCCTTCGGGTTTCCCTTGAAGGCGCCGAACTGGTCCCACAGGTCCTTCTTGGAGCCGTTGTACGACCTCGCCGACCTGTCGATCTTGGCCAGTGCGCGGCGCTGGGACGAGGTCAGCGACCGCTTCGCCTTGAGGTGCGCCGAGCGCGCCTTGGACTTCTTCGAGACGTCCTGGATCAGCCAGAACAGGCCGACGATGATGATCACGACCAGGAAGCCGCCGAGGTTGGGCCCGGAGGCGGTCTCGGCGGCCAGAACGATCATGACTGGAACGTAAGCCCGCGCGTTCTCCCAGGTCACGGGCGCTTTGAAAGATACCCAATCCTCGATTCGGCCATCCCGGTCCCGGGCGGCACGATAGTCCCCGTGCTGATCCTGCTGCCGCCCTCGGAGGGCAAGACCGCGGCCGTACGCGGCAACCCGCTCGCGCTCGACGACCTCCGCCTCCCGGGGCTGAACCCGGCCCGCGCCAAGGTCATCGACGCGCTGGTCGAGCTCTGCACCACGCGCCCGGACGAGGCCGTCGACATCCTCGGCATCCCGAAGACCCAGCCCGAGCTCGTCACCTTGAACGCCAAGTTGTTCGAGGCCGCGACCGCGCGCGCAGACCGGATCTACACCGGCGTCCTCTACGACGCCCTCTCCCCCGCCACCCTGTCGCCGGCCGCCAAGCGCCGCGCGACCAGCCGGGTCATGGTGACCAGCTCCGTGTTCGGCCTCGTCGGCCTCGCCGACCGCATCCCTGCGTACCGTCTCTCGGGCGACACCACCCTCCCCGGCATCGGCGGCGTCCAAGCCCACTGGCGCGCCCACCTCGGCGCCGGCATCACCGAGGCTCTCGGCGACGGGCTGCTCGTGGACCTCCGGTCCGGGACGTACGCCGCCTTCTGGCGCCCCGACGCCGAAGGGTCGAGCACCGTGCCCGCCCGCACCGCCACCGTCCGTGTCCTCCACGAGCACAACGGCCAGCGCAAGGTCGTCAGCCACTTCAACAAGGCCACCAAGGGCCGCCTCGTCCGAGCCCTCCTCGAGTCCGGCGCCAATCCCCGCACCCCCGCCAAGCTCGCCGACGCCTTCCGCGACCTCGGCTGGACCGTCGAGACCGCCCCCGCCACCAAGACCGGCACCCAGCTCGACATCATCGTCGCCGAGATCTGAGACGGCGGTCGCCGTACGGAAGGTGTTGGTCTCGACACGCCTCCGCCTAGCGGCTCCGGCGGCTCGACCAACGGTCGCCCCGCTGGTCGAGCCGCGAGCGCCAGCGAGCGTGTCGAGACCAACACAGTCGTCTCCGCGAAACCTGTCGGTGGTCGCGCCCAGAATCAGGGCATGCCTTACATGTACATCCTCCGCTGCCGCGATCACATGCTCTACGTCGGAAGCACCTTCGACCTGGAGAAACGCATCGCCGAGCACAACGCCGGCCTCGGCGCCGAGTTCACGGTTCGGCGTCTACCGGTCACCCTTGCGTACGCCGAAGAACATCAGATGATGGCCGATGCCTACCGACGCGAGAAGCAGGTTCAAGGGTGGAGCCGGGCCAAGCGCGAGGCCCTGATAGCCGGGGATCTCGACCGGCTGCATGACCTCGCTCGCCGTCGTGGCAAGCGGTCGCCATAGGGACTGTGTTGGTCTCGACACGCCTCCGCCTAGCGGCTCCGGCGGCTCGACCAGCGAGGCGAGCGCTGGTCGAGTCGGCTTCAGAAGAGTCCGGCGGCGAAGGGGTCGCGGGCGACGGGGAGGCCGTTGAAGAGGCGCATGGAGGCGCGGTCGTCGGCGAAGAAGGAGACGACGGTGACGGAGGCGGGCGAGAGCTCCATGCTGAAGACTCCGCCGATCGGGGCTCCCAGTGCGTGAGCGACGATCAGCTTGATCGGCGAGACGTGTGAGGTGACCACGACGGTCTCGCCTGCGTGGGCCTCGAGGACCCGCGAGAGGCCGTCGAGCACGCGGGCCTGAGCGGAGTCGAAGGACTCGCCGCCCGGGGGCGCGACCTCGGTGGCCCCCATCCACGACTTCATCTCGTCGGGGAACCGTTGGGCGACCTCACCGAAGGTGAGACCCTCCCACTCCCCGAACTCGATCTCGGCGAAGGCGGGCTCCTCGACCAGCCGGGCATCGAGCGCACCGGCGACGAGCTCACCGGTCTCGACGGTGCGCAGGACCGGCGAGGTCACGACGGTCGAGACCGAGGACGCGAGCGGCTTGAGCCACTCCGCGGTGAGCATCACCTGCTCGCGGCCCTCCTGGGTCAGCGGCGGGTTGTCACCGCCGAGGCCCCCGGAGAACGCCTTGGCGGCGGTGTGCTTGGTGACCCCGTGACGTACGAGAACCAGCGTCGTCGCCGCCGCGCCGGCTCCCCAGCCACGCGAGGTCTTGGAGCTCACAGACCCGACTCGGCCGTGCGGACCAGGATGCGGGAGCACTCCTCGCAGCGCACGACCTCGTCGGCGGCGAGGCCACGGATGCGGGAGATCTCGGCCGGGTCGAGCTGGAGGTTGCAGCCACCGCAGCGGCGGGCACGCAGCTCGGCAGCACCGACACCCATCTTCTCGCTCAGCCGCGAGTAGAGGGCGAGCAGGTCATCGGGGATGCCCTCGAGCGCCGGCGTCCGCTCCTCGGCGACCCCGGCGAGCTCGCCGTCGATCTTCGAGGTCTCGACGTCGACGGAGTCGACCGCGACCGCGAGCTTCTCGGTGATCTCGGCGAGCTCGGCCTCGAGCCGGGTCACGCTCGCCTGAGCCTCCTCGAGCTGCTCCATGACCTCGAGCTCCTCGTCCTCGAGCACCGAGATCCGGCGGTCGAGGGTGGCCAGCTCGTGCTGCATGCGCTCGAGGTCCTTGGCGCTGCTGATCGCCCCGGAGTCCATCCGCTCCTGGTCGCGCCGGCGGCGGGTCTTGACCGCCTCGACGTCGGCGTCGGCCTTCTTCTGCACCCGCTCGAGGTCGTCGCGCGTGATCCGGGCGTCGCGTGCGGCATCGTCGGTGGTCTTCTTCGATGCCTGCAGCTCCGCCACGACGGCGGCCTGCGGCAGATGCGCACGGCGGTGGCGCAGCTGGAGCGCACGCGAGTCCAGCTCACACACGTCGAGCAGCTTCACCTGGGCGAACGGGTCGGCTTTCAGCGGATTCTCCTCAGCTATTCACACACGATTTTCTTACAGACGCAGCGTCCACGGGTCGGTGACGATCTGGCTGACCCGGGCCTCCACCGTATCTCCCAAAGCCTCGTTCAGTCGCCTCGCCAGGACAGGCAGCCAGGTCCACTCCGCCGCCCAGTGCGGGATGTCGATCAGCGCACCACCCTTCTCGAGGAACTCCGAGGCCGGATGGTGGCGCAGATCGCTGGTCACATAGACGTCGTACGCAGCCACCTGGTCGAGCAGGAAGTCGCCCGCGCCGCCGCACAGCGCCACCGAGGAGACCGGCCGGTCGAGGTCGCCGGCGACCCGGATCCCGGCCGCGGTCGCGGGCAGCGCGGCCGCCACGGACTCGGCGAAGGCGCCCAGCGTGGTCGGCTCCACGGTCCCGGCCCGGCCCGTCCCGACCTCGTCGGTGAGCCCCGGCACCAGCGGCCGCAGCGAGCTCAGCCCGAGCGCGAGCGCCAGCGACTCCGAGACGCCGCCGAGGGCCTGGTCGGCGTTGGTGTGCGCGGTGAGCAGCGCGCACCGCGCGGAGACCAGCGTCGAGAGCGTACGTCCCTTCGGGGTCGTCGCCGCGAACCCGTGCACACCCTTGAGGAACAGCGGATGATGGACCACGACCAGGTCCGCACCCCACGCGGCCGCCTCCTCGGCGACCGGGAGGGTCGGGTCGACGGCGAGAAGCACCTTCGAGACGGGCTGCGAGGGCTCGCCCCAGACCAGGCCGACAGCATCCCATTCGTCGGCGGTCGCGGGCGGGTACCAGTCGTCCAGCAACGAGGTGACGGTGGACAGAGTGGGCGGGGTCGGCATGGGGTAAACCCTAGATCCCGAGACCGGGGCCGCACTCAGCGGCGGCGACGTACACGAAATCAAGTTCGTAACCGTTCTTTTACAACTGATTCCGTACTTTTCCCCGGATCCTGTGGTGGAATGCAGCGCTAAGTGAACAATCGACTGGAGCAGCGATGACCACGACAGCTACCCCGGACCCACCCTCCGGCTCGGTAACCATCACCGGCCTGACCAAGACCTATGGCCAGGCCACGGCGGTCGACGGCCTGGATCTGGAGATCCGGGCAGGCGAGTTCATCTCGCTGCTCGGCCCTTCGGGCTGCGGCAAGACCACGACGCTACGCATGATCGCCGGCTTCGAGAAGCCCGATTCCGGCAGCATCATCATCGGCGGCAAGAACGTCGTCAGGCTCGCGCCCTACCAGCGCGACGTGAACACGGTCTTCCAGGCGTACGCGCTGTTTCCGCACAAGTCCGTCGCGGAGAACGTCGCCTACGGCCTGCAGCAGCGCAAGACGCCCAGGGCCGAGGTCCGCGAGCGGGTCGTCGAGGCGCTGCGGATGGTGCGCATGCTCGACTTCGCCGACCGCGGCCCGGCCCAGCTCTCCGGCGGCCAGCAGCAGCGGGTGGCGCTCGCCCGGGCGCTGGTCAACCGTCCCGGCGTCCTCCTCCTCGACGAGCCGCTGGGCGCCCTGGACCGCCAGCTGCGCGAGGAGATGCAGCTCGAGCTCAAGCTCCTCCAGTCCCGCCTCGGGATCACCTTCGTGTTCGTCACCCACGACCAGCACGAGGCGCTCGCGATGAGCGACCGGATCGCGATCATGCGCGCCGGGCGGATCGAGCAGCTCGCCGACGCCGAGACCGTCTACAACCAGCCCGCCAGCGCGTACGTCGCCGGCTTCGTCGGCCAGCAGAACTTCCTGCACGGCGAGGTCAGCTCCGACGGCACCACCGTCGAGACCCCCTTCGTGGTCGTCGAGGGTCCCGCGAAGCCCGACGGGAAGCCCGGCGAGGCCCACCAGGCCGCGATCCGGCCCGAGATGATCTCGATCGAGCCGCGAGCCGAGTCCGGGACGGCGACGGCGAGCCTCAACTCCGTATCCGGCGAGGTCCTCCAGGTCTCCCCGCTCGGCGAGGTGATCCAGTACCTCGTCACGGTCACCGACGAGGTCAGCCTGCTGATCCGCCGCCCCACCCACGGCGCCGCCCGACTCTCCCCCGGCGATCCTGTCCTCTGCGGTTGGGCCGCCGAGGACGTACGTCTCTTCCCCCTCGACACCCCGCTCGACCCGTCCACCGCTAGGAGCCCACAGTGAACAAGCCTGTCAACAAGAGTGGCAACGTACGCATCCTGGCCAGCCATGCCGGCGCGCGAGCGATCCGCCAGGAGCTCTCGCGGCGCCACTTCCTGAGCCTCGCCGCGCTCGCCGGTGCCGGCGTCGCGCTGAGCGCCTGCGGCTCGGGTGAGTCGGGCAGCACCGCCGTCGAGCCGGGCGGCGGCGCGACCGGCGGGCCGGTGGAGAAGTCGCTGTCGATCTACACCTGGGGCGACTACGACGCCCCCGAGGTGATCGACGCCTTCGGCAAGACCGGCCCGAAGGTGACGCTCGACTCCTACGGCTCCAACGAGGAGCTGATCTCGAAGCTGGTCGCGGCCGAGGGCACCAGCGGCTACGACATCGTCGTGCCGACCGGGGTCTACATCCCGCAGCTGATCGAGAACGAGATCATCGTCCCGCTCAACAAGGACCTGATCCCCAACATGGCCAAGGTGGACCCGCAGTTCCTCGGCCAGGACTGGGACCCGGAGAACGAGTACTCGGTGTGCAAGTGCTGGGGCACCACCGGGTTCGTCTACGACACCACCGTGATCAAGCGTGACCTGGTGACCTGGAACGACTTCATCGACGCGATGCAGAACGAGGCCTCGGGCAAGACCTCGCTGCTCGACGACCCGCAGGGTGTCGCGGGCCTCTACTTCTGGGCCAACGACATCGACTGGAACACCGAGGACATGGCCGACTACGACGCCTACGAGGCCGAGGCGGTCGAGAAATGGGCACCGCACATCGCCGGCTTCGACTCCTACCCGGCCACCGGCGCGATGCAGCAGAACACCTTCGCCCTGATGCAGAACTGGAACGGCGACTCCCGCCTCGGGATCCTCGAGCACAAGCAGCCCGATCGCTGGAAGTGGGTCCTGGCCGGCCCGACGACCGAGCTGTGGATGGACAACTGGTGCATCGCGGCCGGTGCGCCCCACCCGGAGGCCGCGCACGCGTTCCTCGACTACGTGCTGGACCCGGAGAACTCGTTCCTGGAGATGGACTACATCGGCTACAACACCGGCGCGCTGGGCATCGAGGAGATGGCCGCGGAGCGCGGTGTCGAGCTGCCCGAGATGATCTTCTTCACCGACGAGCAGATCGCCACCATGAAGAACGGGGCCGTCAACGAGGCTCAGGACCGGCGTACGGAGGTCTACGACAAGCTGAAGGCCGCCGCCAGTGCGTAAGCGTCTCCCCGGTTTCGTCCTCGCCGTACCCGCGTGGCTGTGGTTGACGGTCTTCTTCGTGGTGCCGTTCCTGCAGATCGCCTGGTTCAGCTTCGGGGAGAAGCCCGGGATGTTCGGCACCCACAGCAACGCGGTGATGTCGCTGGACCGCTACGCCGAGGCGTTCAGCCCGACCTTCTTCACGATCTTCCGGGCGACGCTGTGGATGAGCGTGCTGGGGACCGTCGCCTGCCTGCTGATCGCGTTGCCGGCTGCGTACTTCATGGCGGTGAAGGTCCCAGCGAACCGGCGTGGGCTGCTGGTCGCCCTGGTGATGGTCCCCTATTGGACCTCGTTCCTGATCCGGACGATCGGCTGGAAGGTGATCCTGTCCTCCGAGGGCGCCCTGGCCGGGTTCCTGACCGACGTCGGCCTGGTCGCCGACCCGCACGACCTGCTCAACACCCGCGGTGCGGTGCTGCTGGGCCTGATCTACAACTATCTGCCGCTGATGATCCTGCCGATGTACGTCGCCTTCGACCGCGTCGACAACGCCCTCGGTGAGGCGTCCAAGGACCTCGGCGCCGACCGGCTGCGGACGTTCTTTCAGGTCACGCTGCCGTTGGCGCGGCCCGGGATCATCGCCGGCATCGTTCTGGTCTTCATCCCGATGATGGGCGACTACGTGACCCCGGCGGTCCTCGGCGGCGCGAAGGGCACGATGGTCGGCTCCCTGATCGCCAGCCAGTTCCTGACCGCGCAGAACTGGGCGCTGGGCTCGGCCATGGCGGTCGTCCTCATCCTGCTCACGATGCTCATCGTCGTCCTGGCCATCACGCTGATGTGGGCCGTGGGATGGCTCCTGCACAGGCGCAGCAAGCTGGTCATCGGAACCGTCCACACCAAGCAGGTGACCGCATGAGCAGGCCGTCCGGAACAAATCTCGCGCTCGGCGCGTGGACCACGCTTGTCTTCCTCTTCCTGTTCGCCCCGATCATCGTGATCGGCATCTACTCCTTCAACGGCGGCCGATTGCTCACCGCCTGGGACGGCTTCAGCCTGGAACCGTTCACGGCGATCATCGAGCGCCCGACCGTACGCCACACCGTCGCCGTCTCCCTGCAGACCGCCGTGGTCGCCGCCCTCCTGGCGAGCGTGCTCGGCACCCTGGCCGGGATGGCGATGGCGCGGTTCCCGGGCCGCTGGGCGGGGCCGTTCACGCTGCTGTTGCTGCTGGTCTCGGTGACGCCCGAGATCGTCGACGGCATCGCGCTGCTCCCCTGGTTCGTGACGCTCGGGCAGGACTGGTCGCTGCTGCCGTTCAACAACGGCTACGTACGCCTCGTGGTCGGCCACTCGCTCTTTGCGACAGCGGTCGTCACCTACATCGTCCGGGCCCGCCTGGTCGGTCTGGACGCGTCGCTGGAGGAGGCCTCGGCGGACCTCTATGCGCGGCCGGTGGCAACCTTCTTCAAGGTCACGATCCCGCTGGTCGGCCCGGCGGTGCTGGCCGGTGGGCTGCTGGCCTTCACGCTGAGCCTCGACAACACGGTGATCTCCTCGTTCATCAACGTCTCCGGCACGACCTCGTGGCCGGTCTACGTGCTCTCCTCGGTCCGCTCCGGTCTCAAGCCCGAGATCGCCGCGGTCTCCACGATCCTGCTGGTCTTCACGCTCCTGGTCCTCGGCCTGGTGGCGCTCGTGCTCAAGCGCTCGGGCTCCTCGGTCACCGACACCATGGCCGTCAACTGATGGGCGGTGGCGCCCTCCCGGCGGACCTGCTGCTGCGCGGTGGTCGCGTGCTGCGCGAGGGCCGCTGGGCGGACGCGGCTCTCGCCGTCCGTGACGGGCGGATCGTGGCCGTCGGCGAGGAGCTCGAAGCGCTGGCCGGCCCTGAGACTGTGGTCGAGGAGCTCGACGGCCGCTGGGTCCTGCCCGCCTTCCACGACTCCCACGTGCACCCGATCCAGGCCGGGCTGGAGATGAACCAGTGCGACCTGACCGGTCTCTCGACCCTCGAGGGCTACCTGGACGCCATCGGTTCCTACGCCGCGGCCAACCCCGGACGTGCCTGGGTCACCGGCGGTGGCTGGTCGATGGACTCCTTCCCGGGTGGGGTGCCGAGCGCCGAGCCCCTCGACCGGCTCCTTCCCGACCGGCCGGTCTTCCTGCCCAACCGCGACCACCACTCCGCCTGGGTGAACAGCCGCGCGCTCGAGATCGCCGGCATCGATGCGGCTACGCCCGATCCGGGCGACGGGCGCATCGAGCGTGACTCCGCAGGCCGGCCGACCGGCGCACTGCACGAGGGTGCGATGGCGCTGGTCGGCTCGCTGGTCCCCGCCCCGACCCCACGCGACCTGACCGAGGCGCTGCTCACCGCACAGCGCCATCTCCACTCCGTCGGCATCGTGGGCTGGCAGGACGCGCTGGTCGGCGCCGGCCTCGGCATGCCCGACTCGCTGCCGACCTATGTCGCCGCCAACGACTCCGGCGTGCTCACCGCGAAGGTCGTCCTCGCCCAGTGGTGGGACCGCGACCGCGGCCTGGAGCAGCTGCCCGAGCTGATCTCGCGCCGCGCTCTTGCCGCTCAGGTGGGGCTGGACGCGGCCAGCGTGAAGCTGATGCAGGACGGCGTCTGCGAGACCCACACGGCCGCCATGCTCGACCCCTACCTCGACTCCCACGGTCATCTCACCGACAACCGCGGGCTCTCCTTCATCCCGGCCGACGCCCTGGCGACGTACGTCGCGGCGCTGGACGCCAACGGGTTCCAGGCGCACATCCACGCGCTCGGGGACCGCGCGGTCCGCGACAGCCTGGACGCGATCGAGCACGCGCGGGCGGCCAACGGGGCCAGCGGTCTGCGCCACCATCTGGCCCACGTCCAGGTCGTCGACGCGGCCGATGTCGCTCGGTTCGCCGCGCTCGAGGTCACCGCCAACATCCAGCCGCTGTGGGCGTGCCTGGACGAGGCGGTGGAGGTGCTGACCCTGCCGTTCCTGGCACCGGCTGCCCGCGACCAGCAGTACGTGTTCGGGTCGCTGCTGCGTACGGGTGCCCGGATCGCGTGCGGCAGCGACTGGCCGGTCTCCGACCCGGCGCCGCTGCTCGGCATGCACGTCGCGGTCAACCGCCGCTCCCCCGACCAGCCCGCCGACGCCACCCCGCTGCTTCCCGAGGAGGCGCTGACGGTCGCCGAGGCCCTCGCCGGCTACACCACCGGCACCGCCTACCTGAACCGTCTCGAAGGGTCCACGGGCCGAATCGAGTCCGGGTACGCGGCCGACCTGGTCGTCGTCGACCACGACATCCTCGGCGAGGACACGACCGTCCTCGGCCGGACCCGGGTGACGAACACCTACGTCGACGGTCGCGAGGTCCACCGGCGCTGAGCGCGTGCAAGACTCGTCGGCATGATCATCTTCGGGCTCAAGGCCTACACGCGACTGCTGGCCACGCTCTCGCTGGTCTGTCCCCACTGCCGCCAGCAGGCGGCCCATCGCCTGTTCGAGGTCGTCAACAAGTTCACCCTCTTCTTCATCCCGCTCTTCCCCGTCAGCAAGTCACGCCGGATGGACTGCACCTACTGCGGCTACGCCTCGAAGCTGTCCAAGGAGCAGGCGGACCAGCTCCAGTCCGCCCCACGTCCGAGCGTCGGCTGATCCTCGGCGGCTTTCACAGGAACCCCACAGCCCGGGCAGGAGGTCCTCACGGATCCGGACGTCAGAGTCAGGTCAACGCACCAGACAGACGTCAAGGAGAACCGAATGAGCCGCGTACCCGAACCCGAGAACACCCCTGAAGGCCCCGCCTATGAGGGCCGCCTGCTGGCCCGCCCCGAGGAGGAGGTGGTCGACCAGGGTGCCGGCTTCGACATCTCGACGCTGCTGACCCGCCGCCGGGTCCTCGGGCTCGTCGGGGTCGGGGTCGGGGCAGCAGCCCTGGCCGCCTGCGGCGCCAGCTCGTCGGGCTCGAGCTCGTCCGGCTCCTCGAGCACCTCGACCGGCGGCTCCGCCTCCAACACCTCCACGACCGCCGACGGCGAGATCCCGCAGGAGACCAACGGCCCCTACCCGGCCGACGGGACCAACGGCACCAACGTGCTGACCGAGTCCGGGATCGTACGCAGCGACATCACCTCCAGTCTCGACGGCGGCACCACGGTCGACGGTGTGCCGCTCACCTTCACCTTCACGGTCACCGACATGGCCAACGACAACGTGCCCTTCGAGGGCGTCGCGGTCTACCTGTGGCAGTGCGACGCGCAGGGCCTCTACTCGATGTACTCCGAGGGCGTCGAGGACGAGACGTACCTCCGCGGTGTCCAGGTCGCCGACGCCAAGGGTCAGGTGACCTTCAAGACGATCGTGCCGGGCTGCTACACCGGTCGCTGGACCCACATGCACTTCGAGGTCTACCCCGACGCCGACTCGGCGACGACCGGCGACAACGCCATCGCGACCTCGCAGGTCGCCTTCCCCGAGAAGATGCTCAACAAGGTCTACGAGCTCGACACCTACGCGGGCTCGGCCGACAACCTCACCCAGGTCAGCCTCGAGAACGACAACGTCTTCAGCGACGGCTACGACCTCGAGATGGGCAAGTTCAGCGGCAGCCCGAGCGCCGGCTACAAGGGCTCGCTCTCGGTCGCCGTCGACACCACCACCGAGGCCTCCATGGGCGGCGCGCCCGGCGGCGGTGCCCCGCCCGAGGGTGGTGACGGTGGCACTCCGCCGGAGCCCCCGACCGAGTAACTCGTCCAGACCATCATCCAGGAGATCATCATGTTGCAGAACCTCACGGGCTGGCACGCCCTCGTCATCCTCGCCATCATCCTGCTCGTCTTCGGCTCGGCGAAGCTGCCGGCCCTCGCCCGGAGCGTCGGCCAGTCCGTACGCATCCTCAAGGACGAGACCCACGAGGCCGTGACCGACCGCAGGGCGTCATGACCACCGCCACCGCCGCACCGGTCACCGCCCCTCCGACCGCGAAGGGGACCATGCCCGTCGCCGGCCACCTGCGCGAGGCGAGCAGGCGTGGGATCCGTGCGGCGGTGGCGCTCCTCGTCGGCGTGGTCGTCGGCTTCTGGCTCTCCGACCAGATCCTGGAGGTCCTGCGTTCCCCGATCGAGCAGATCGCCCAGTCCCAGGACGCCAGCCTCAACTACGACACCGTCACCGGTGCCTTCGACCTCAAGCTCAAGATCGCGCTCTTCACCGGCGTGATCCTCTCCAGCCCGATCTGGCTCGCCGAGCTGTTCGCGTACGTCACCCCCGGGCTGACCCGCCGCGAGCGGAAGTACACCTTCGGGTTCCTGGCGGCCGCGATCCCGCTCTTCGCCGCGGGATGCGCGTTCGGCTTCCTGCTCTTCCCGCACATGGTCGAGATGCTCGCCGGGTTCTCGTCGGCCGAGGACAGCACCATCCTCAACGCCGGCTACTACGTCGACTTCGTGATGAAGATGGTCCTCGCGATCGGGGTCGCGTTCGTGCTCCCGGTCTTCGTGGTCGTGCTCAACGCGCTCGGCCTGCTCCCCTCGAGCACCCTGCGGCGCAGCTGGCGCACCATCGTGGTCGTCATCGTGCTGTTCAGCGCGCTGGTGACACCGGCTGCCGACGTACTGTCGATGTTCCTCGTCGCCGCGCCGATGTCGGCCCTGTTCGCCGCCGCCGTCCTCATCACCCATCTGCACGACCGCCGACTGATCAGGAGCCAGCCATGTTCGGCCTGACCTTCGAGAAGCTCTTCCTGGTCGCGATCGTCGCCGGCCTCGTGATCGGCCCCCAGCGGCTCCCGATCTACACCCACCGGCTCGCCGAGCTGATCCGCTCCGTCCGAAGCTTCGTCGACGCGTCCAAGGCTCGGGCGGACCTCGAAGCCCTGGACGTACGCCAGTACGACCCGCGCCGGATCGTGCGGAAGGCACTCACCGAGCCAGCGTCCGCGCGGCCTGCAGACGAGGCTGACCTGGAGGAACAAGCAAGCCGCGTACGTCCCGGACAGAAGTATCTGGTCACCGGCGGCTCCGCGCATCCTCGCCGGATCCTGATCGACTCCCTGCCGGAGGACGACCCCCGCCGCCTCGCCGCCCACGTCCCAACTCCGGCCGCGGACGACGAGACCGAGCTCCTCCTGGCCGAGGTCGAGCAGCTCCTCGAGAATCCTGTCCGGAGCTAGTTGACCTTGCGTTCGCGGTCGCCCCAGTAGGGCTCGCGGAGCTTGAACTTCTGCAGCTTGCCGGTGGCCGTACGCGCCAGGGAGTCGCGGAACTCGACGACCGTCGGCGCCTTGTAGCCGGCGGCTCGTTCCTTGCTCCAGGCGATCAGCTCCTCCTGCGTCGCCTGGGCGCCCTCGGCGAGGACGACGAGGGCCAGGATGGTCTCGCCCCACTTCTCGCTGGGGATGCCGATGACAGCGACCTCGGCGACCGAGGGGTGCAGGAAGAGGACGTCCTCGACCTCGGCGCTCGAGACGTTCTCGCCGCCGGTGATGATGACGTCCTTGATGCGGTCGGAGATGGTGAGGTAGCCGTCGTCGCCGAGGCTGCCGCCGTCGCCGGTGTGGAACCAGCCGTCGGCCAGCGCCTTCTCGGTCTCCTCCGGTTTCTCCCAGTAGCCCTCGAGCACGACGTTGGAGCGGGCCAGGACCTCCTTGTCGGGCGAGATGTCGAGGCTCACCCCGATCGCGGGCGCGCCGGCGCGGGTCAGCTTCGCGGCGCGCTCCATCGGGTCGAGGTCGTCCCACTCGGCACGGGTGCGGTTGATGGTCAGCAGCGGCGAGGTCTCGGTGAGGCCGTAGATCTGGATGAACTCCCAGCCGAGCTCCTCCTGGACGCGGACGACCGTCTTCGTGGGCGGCGGCGCACCGGCCATGATGATCCGAACCTTGTCCCGTCCCGGGATCTCGCCCTCGGTCGCCTGCCACTGCGGAAGCGCGTCGAGCACGGCGGCCGCCACCGCGGGGGCGGCGCACATGTAGGTGACTCCGTGGTCGCGTACGCGGCGCAGGATCTCCATCCCGTCGACCTTGCGCAGCACGATGTGCTTGATGCCGAGGCCGGTCGCCGCGAACGGCATCCCCCAGCCGTTGGCGTGGAACATCGGCAGCGTGTGCAGGTAGACGTCGCGGTCGTTGCAACCGGCGTGCAGCGCGAAGGTCATCGCGTTGGTCCAGATGTTGCGGTGGGTGATCTGCACGCCCTTGGGCCGGGCGGTGGTGCCGGAGGTGTAGTTGATCGCCGCGGTCGCGTTCTCGTCCGGCTCCCACGGCTTCGGCTCGACACCCTCCGCGGCGTAGAGGTTGGCGTCGTCTCCGAGCACGAACCGATGCTTCGCGGTCACGTCCTTCAGCGCCTCGTCGACCTCGGGGTCGACCCAGAGCACCGAGGCGCCGGACTGCTCCACGATGTAGGAGACCTCGTCGGGACGGAGACGGAAGTTGACGGGCACCAAGATGCGCCCGTAGCCGGAGACGCCGTAGAACGCGGTCAGCAGTCGCGCCGAGTTGTGGGAGACGATCGCGACCCGCTCCCCCACCCCGATGCCGAGCTCGTCGAGCCTCGCCGCCATCCGCTTCGCGAGCGACTTCATCTCGGCGTACGTCACCTCCCCGAGGGAGGCCGCCGGCTGGTCGGGCTCGTCGATGATGCCCACCCGCTCGCCGTAGACGGCTGCGGCACGGTCGATGAAGTCGTTGACGCTGAACGGGACGAACACGGGCGTTACCTCCAGGTGCAAGTGGTGACCCGGATCACTGTATCGATGAGAGGTCTCTCATGGACCCCCACATCGGACAGGTGGTCAGGCACTATCGGAGGGTCATGTCCCGCACCCTGAAACTCATCCTCCCGCTGGTCGTCCTGGTGGCGGTCGGCGTCTACCTGGCCGCCTCCTTCGCCGGAGCCTCCGACAACGACCCGCCGCCTCGCGAGCCCGTCGTGCTGCCCTCGGAGAGCGTCTCGCCCTCCTCGCCCGGATCCCCGGGCTCCTCATCGAGCACGGATCCCTCGGGTGTCCCGGTCGTCACCCCTGGTCCCGTCGACGATGATGATGACGACGACGATGACCGCGACGACCGACATGACGACGACTGACCCTCAGCCACCCGGGACCACACCGCCCCCGCGGCGCCGGGGGCTGTCCGTGCGCGCCCGGATCACCGCCTCGGTCGCTCTACTGGTCACCCTCGCCCTGGCCGGCGCCGGTCTCATCGTCTACGTCGTCGAGCTCAGCCGGGTCGAGGCCGCGACCACGCGCGAGATGGAGCAGGAGCTCGACGAGTTCTCCAGGCTGCGCACCGAGGGCATCGACCCCGAGACCAGGGCACCGTACGACGTGGAGGGCCTGCTGCGGACGTTCCTGAGCCGCAACGTGCCCGACGACGACGAGCTCCTCGTCGCCTGGGTCGACGGCCGGGCGCGCGCACACTTCCCCGAAGACCCGCTGATCACCACCGCGCGGTTCAGCGAGGCCGTCGCCGATGTGGTCGTGGACGGCGGGACGACCTATCTCGACACCGCGGACGGCGAGGTACGCATCACCAGCCAGCCGGTGCGGCAGGACAACGCCCAGGGCACCACCGAGGGCGCCCTCCTCGTCGTCTCCTACCTCGACGAGGACCGTGCCGAGCTGCGCAGCACGATGCGCACCTACACGATCGTGGCCGCCCTTCTCGCCCTGCTCGTCACCGTGGTCGCGGCCTGGCAGTCCGGGCGGCTGCTGGCCCCGCTGACCAGACTCCGGCAGGCGACCGGAGCGGTCAACGCCACCGACCTCTCCGCCCGGCTGCCCGAGTCGGGCAACGACGACATCTCGGCCCTGACCAGGAACTTCAACGACATGCTGGCCCGGCTGGAGCAGGCGTTCTCCGACCAGCGCCAGTTCCTCGACGACGCGGGGCACGAGCTGCGTACGCCGCTGACGATCATCGGCGGCCACCTCGAGCTCCTCGATGAGTCCGACCCGGCCGAGGTCGAGCAGACCCGGCGGCTGGCGCTCGACGAGGTCGACCGGATGAGCCGTCTGGTCGGCGACCTGATCCTGCTGGCCAAGCACGACCGGCCCGACTTCCTCACCCTGGAGGAGGTCGACGTCGACACCCTCACCGAGGACATCCTGGCCAAGGCCAGCGCCCTCGCCGACCGCGACTGGCACCTCGACGCGGCGACTCCCGGCACCTGGCGCCTGGACCCGCAGCGGGTCACCCAGGCGATGCTGCAGCTGTGCGACAACGCCGCCGGACACACCGCGCCCGGCGACCGGATCGCGGTCGGCTCGGCGACCGTCGACGGCACCCTGCGGCTGTGGGTGCGCGACACCGGACCGGGCGTGCCGGCCGAGGACCGGGAGCGGATCTTCGAGCGGTTCGCGCGCAGCGCGGAGACCGGCTCGGGCGACCGGCCCGGACTCGGACTCGGCCTCGCCATCGTCTCCGCGATCGCCACCGCCCACGGCGGCACCGTGGGCGTCGAGGACGCGACACCCTCCGGCGCCCGCTTCACGATCACCCTGCCCGCACGCACCGAAGGAGAGGCATGGCCCGCATCCTGATCGTCGAGGACGAGGACCGCATCGCGGCCTTCCTCGCCAAGGGCCTGAGCGCCGACGGCCACCAGGTCAGCACCGTCGCCGACGGGCTGGAGGGACTCGAGGAGGCGCTGAGCGGCGCCTTCGACCTGATGGTGCTCGACATCGGCCTGCCGACCATCGACGGCTTCGAGGTGCTCGACCAGCTGCGCGCCCAGGGATCCCGGATGCCGGTGGTCGTGCTGACCGCCCGCGACTCGGTGCACGACACCGTCTCGGCGCTCGAGGGCGGCGCCGACGACTACCTGGCCAAGCCGTTCCGCTTCGCCGAGCTGCGGGCCCGGATCAACGTACGCCTGCGGCAGCAGGACAACACCGACGCCGAGGTGGGCGAGCTCCGCTCCGGTTCGGTGGGCCTGGACCTACGTACGCGGCGGCTGCGGGTCGACGGGCGCGAGAGCGACCTCTCGGCGCGTGAGTTCGCGCTTGCGGAGGTGCTGCTGCGGCATCCGGGGCAGGTCCTCTCCCGCGCGCAGCTGCTCGACCTGGCCTGGGGCATGGACTTCGACCCCGGCTCCAACGTCGTCGACGTCTACGTCGGCTACCTGCGCAAGAAGCTGGGCTCGGCCCGGGTCGAGACCGTACGCGGCATGGGCTACCGCTTCCAGCCCTGATCCCGGCTCCGGGAACGGCTGAGGGCCCGGCAGGCGCCGGGCCCTCAGCTGCAGGGGATGGGAGAAGGGTCAGTGGATCCGCAGGCCGCCCAGCGAGGCTCGCGGAAGCCGCTCCAGCGCGGGCGAGACGGTCTCGGCGATCTCCGCCGGGGCCGGCCGGTCACCGGCGGCCGGGGCGAGGCACGCCTCGATGACCTTGACGACCTCGGGCGGCGTACGCCTGGGGAGGTCGCCGGGGCCGGAGACGAGCTGCGGGTAGCGCTCGGTGCGGTCAGCCGCCGACGGGTCGCCATGGGGGAACGGCCGCTCGCCGGTGACCGCGTGGAAGAGCGTCGCGCCGAGGGCCCAGACGTCGCTGGCGGGGCCGACCTCGCCCAGCTCGCCGGGCAGGCACTGCTCGGGGGCCATGTAGGCGTCGGTGCCGATCTCGTGGCGCAGAGCGGCCGCCGCTGCGGTCGGGCGGGCCACGGAGAGGTCGATCAGCCGGGCCGGCGAGCCCATGATCAGGTTGCTCGGCTTGATGTCGAGGTGCACCCAGCCGGAGCGCCGCAGGTAGTGCAGCGCCGAGGCGAGGTCGAGCGCCAGCGGCAGGTACTGCTGCTCCGGGAGGCGCCCGTGGCGGCGGACCAGCGTCGAGAGCCGGGGGCCCTCGACGTGCTCCATCACGACGTACGGGCGCTCGCCGTCGAGGTCCTCGCGCAGGCCGCGGACGAGGACCGGATGGCGCAGCTGCGTCAGTGCGTCGGTCTCGCGCCGCAGCGCGCTGCGGCTGGTCTCGCTGTCGATCAGGTTCGGTCGCAGGACCTTGGCGACGACCGGCCCGTAGGTGATCTCGTCGAAGGCCAGGAAGGCCTCGTACGACGAGCCGCCCCCGAGCAGCCGCATCGCGGTCAGCTCGGGGGTGATCGCGTCACCCTGGACCAGGCCCCAGGTGTCGGTCATCTTCGACTCAGCCCTGGGTCCGGTCGTTGGTGTTGTCGTTCCGCGTGTTGTCCCGCGTGTTGTCCCGCGTGTTGTCCTTGGTGTTGTCGTCCTTGGTGTTGTCGTCCTTGGTCTGGTCGTCGCGGGTGACCTTGTCGCGGGTGTTGTCCCGGGTGTTGTCCTTGGTCGCCCGGGTCACGCCGGTGCCGTTGGTCGCGGTGTCGTTGCCGGCGGCGTCGCGGGTGACGTCGTCGGCGTCGTTGTCGTCGTCATCGTCGACGGTGTTCACCTGGGTGTTGGACTTCTCCTCGCGCTTGGCATAGCCGTCGTCATCGACAGCGGCAGCGCTCTGGTAGCTGAACACAGCGGCCGCGACCACGCCGACCAGGCCGGTCCCGAGGATCATCGGAAACTTCTTCATCATTCGTCCCTTCAGGTTCTGCCCCGGGTGTTCCCGGCGCCATGCAAGAACCATCTCGACCCGCGGTGAGGTGATCGTGAGATGACCATGAGAGCTCTCTCATCCGCGAGCCGGTTCGGGTCCTGGGGCCGGTGGTGGTAGGAACGTCCCGTGCAAAGCAGCGAGCGGCGCGAGATCGCGCTCAAGGTCGGTGTACTGCTGCTGGTCGGGGTGCTGATCTCGGTCGCCGGGTACGGCTACTCGCGCTCGCGCTTCCGCGAGCACGCCATCGAGCAGTCCGAGACGGCCGCCAGCCAGTTCGCGCGGACCACGAGCTGGACCACGGTCGAGGCGAAGCCGGAGCTGGTGGCGCAGTGGGCGCGGGCCTGTCCCTCGGTCCAGACCCCGCCCACCGAGAAGACGGCTGACGCGCGCGGTCACCTGGAGAAGGTACGCATCACCTCCACCGACCTCACCGAGACCGGCGCCACGGTGGAGCTGACCCCCGACGGCGGTCAGTCCGTGTTCACCTTCGAGGTCGCCCGCTCCGGCGAGGGCAAGGACGAGGAGTGGCGGGTCACCGAGGTCACCTGCGCAGCCGGTTGATCGAGCGCGTGTCACATCCCCTGTCAGTGGGTACCACACCGATATGGACACTGCTGGATTCACCAACCTGTTGACCCGACCCGGGCCGTACGCCACCGTGCTGGCCGATGTCAGCCAGGACTCGGAGAACGCGGCCCACGCCAAGGAGCTGCGGGTGCGCGCCGCCTGTGAAGAGCTCTCCGCCCAGGGGGCTCCCCCGGGCGTCGTCGCCCAGGTCTCCGACCGGCTGGAGGCGAACGTACGTCAGCCTGCCCCGCTCGCGCGGGTCGTCGTCGCGACGCCCGAGGGGATCGCCTACGACGAGGTCGCCGTTGCCGCGGTCCCCCACCCGGTCGCGACCTGGGACATGCTGCCCGACCTCGGCTCCTGGATCGCCGCGCGCGAGACGTCGATGCCGTTCGTGCTGGTCCTGGCCGACCACACCGGTGGCGAGATCTCGCTGTGGGACTCAGGACTGCCGCAGCCGACGAGCACGACCACCGCGGAGGGCGACGAGCTCGAGCACGTCCACAAGATCCGGGACAACGTCGGGTGGGCCGCCTACCGCATGCAGCAGACCACCGACAACGTCTGGCGCCACAGCGCCGACAAGGTCGCCGAGGAGGTGACCAGGCTGGTCCGCGACCACGGCCATGAGCTCGTCCTCATCGGCGGCGACCCGACGACGGTGGGCAGACTGCGCGACGACCTCTCCGGGCTGTCGGCCGAGGTGGTCGAGCTGGCGAGCGGTCAGCGCGCCGAGGACGGCGGCGACCACGCTCGCAACGAGGCGATCCGCAGCGCGCTGCTGGACCAGGTCGTACGCCGCCGCACGGCGCTGGTACGTCGGCTCGAGGAGGCCTGGGGCCGGGGCGAGCGCGAGGCCACCGGCGTACGCGACGTTGCCGACGCCTTCGTCACCGGCCGCGTCGAGACCCTGCTGATCGACCCCGGCGCGCTGGCCGGCCGCATGCTCGACCCGGCGGATCATCCCGGCCTCACCTTCGGAGAGGCCCCGGTCTCCGGTCCGGTCGAGGCCGGCGAGGCGCTCATCGCCGCCGCGGTCCTCACCGACGCGGAGGTGTACGTCCTGCCCGCCAGCCTGCTCGGCGACGCCCCTGTGGCAGCGCTGCTGCGCTGGGCCTGACCCGGCTCAGCGGCACAGGATCAACGGCGCCAGGCCCTGAGCCGGTCCGGCTCGGGGTCGGGTGACTCGGTGGCCGCCCAGACCTTGCGCCACTCGGCGATCTCCTCGCCGGCGGGGTCGGGCGTGCGCTCCTCGGCAGCGCGGCGCATCGAGGCGTACCAGTCCGTGGCGTCCTCATCCAGCAGCCTCGCCACCGCCGTCCGGATCCGGGGCGCGAACTCGCGGATCGACTCGCCCTCGGCCGGGCGGAGCGGCTCCCCGAAGCGTACGGTCAGTTGGCGACGGCCGCCGGCCCTGTCCTTGCCGGGCCAGTTCACCCCGCGCGGCATCGCCGCGTAGGTGCCGCGATGGGCGATCGGGACGACGGGGACGCCGTACTCGATGGCCAGGTAGGCGGCGCCGGACCGGAACCGGCCGACGGTGCCGTCCTTGGACCGGGTGCCCTCCGGGAAGACGACCAGCGACCAGCCGTCGGCGAGCACCTCCCCGGGTGCGTTCGCGAGCGCGCCCCCGCGTCGGTCGATCGGCAGCGTGTTGAAGACCAGCGAGGAGCCCACCGCCCGCCACCAGGTGTCGAAGAAGTAGTCGGCCGCGGCCGCCACCGCCGTACGCCGCCGCCACTGGTCCGGAAGGCTCAGCAGGATCAGCGGAGTGTCCAGGTGGGAGGCGTGGTTGGCCACGAAGATCACCGGCCCGTCGAGCCTCTCGAGCACGTCCAGCCCCTCGACCTGGGTCTTCACCTGCGACCGGAAGACCGCCTCGAGCCCGGCCTGCGCGACCTCCCTGACCGCTCGCGCGGCCGGCCTGCGCGACCACTCGTTGTCGAAGACCGTCGTCGTAGCCGGCGGCACGAACGGCTCCGCCGACCGCGGCACCTGCGCCCGGTGACCCCACCGCCAGCCTCTTTGGAAGAGCCGTACGTCGCGGGCGGTGTCCTTCCAGAAACTACTCATGAGCCGCCCCCGCTGGTCTCGACACGCTCGCTGGCGCTCGCGGCTCGACCGACGATGGCGCTCATCGGACGTCCGCCAGGAGGTGCGGAGGGTTGCGGAGGTAGGTGATCGACGGGGACGGGCCGACGGTCGAGCTCGCCATCTCGAGCGCATCCCGCAACGTCGACGCGCTCCGGAAGCCCATCCGCGCGGCGGCCTTGGGGTTGCCGCCGACCCAGATGACGTCGCCGAGGTGGTCGAGGGCGTGCGCGATCCAGTACCACATGTAGAACGGGTGGACGCCGTGGTAGGCGTTCGAGGTGCGGTAGAGGTGGACGTACCAGGGGTCCGTGGCGAACTGCTCCTCGAACTTCGGCCCGATCAGCGCCGGGTCGTTCGTGTCGGCCAGCACCTCCTCGTAGAAGTCGACGTAGGAGGGGTGCGTCAGGGTGTTGAAGCCCTCGTCGAGCGGGTGGTAGAGGATCGCGACGCCACCCGCGCGCACGACCGGCTGGCGCAGGTAGGAGTTGAAGTAGTAGCCCAGCCCCATGCAGGCGGCCAGGATCGGGTTCATGGTCGAGTTGACGTTGTAGGGGCCGAGATAGGGCACCCCCATCACCATCACGTCGGACTGCCCCTCGACCTTGACCCGCTGCTGCTGGTGGACGCGCTGCACCGTCAGCTCGTGCACCGGCTCGACGGCGCCGGCGGTGATCCCGGTCAGCCCGTAGTTGGAGCGCAGGTCGTGGAACATCTTGTGGCGCATCTTCTGCGGCGCGACCGCCAGCCCGCGGCGCAGGCCGAGCACGGTGGCCTGGTCGCGCAGCGACCACTCCCACTCGCGCTTGAGCAGCGTGTCGTACGGCTTCCCGAACACCTCGTTGTCGAGCGTCGTCTCGATCTGGAAGACCTTGACGTGCTCGCCGATCAGCCGGCCCATCCGCCAGGCCGAGGAGTGCATCTCGGAGTGCTTGTGGTCCATGAACGAGCGCGAGTGCACCATCGTCTTGGCGTTGTGGTGGTGCTTGATCGACTTGTAGGAGGCCAGCCCGATGCCGACCGACTTGTGGCCGCCGTCCATCGCGACGAGGTTCACGTTGACGTAGATCAGCAGGTCGGAGGTGGCCGCCCGCTTGTTGATCTCGACATCCTCGCCCTTCTCGGTGACGCCCATGTGCTCGAGGTTGGCGCGGTCTTCGGCGTCGTGGTTGTAGAGCAGCCCCTGCGGCGCGAAGCTGCGAAAGACGCGCTCGCCGACGATGTGCTTCATCTCGGCGTCGGTCATCCGGCGGTGCAGGGCCAGCGCGGCGATGATCTCGACGTCGTCGACGCCCTTCTCGGCCGCGATCGTGAGCACCTGCTCGATGATCCGGCCCCGGATGTCGGGCGCCTTCATGGTCGGCAGCGGCAGCGAGAGGTCGTCGAAGGCGATCGTCAGCCGCATCCCCGGGAACATCAGCTCCCGCAGCGGTTCGGAGTCGACCGGGTTCTCCAGCGACTCCCGGATCGCCGCGTCCACGTCTGGCACCGTCGGCAGCGACTCCGGCGGGTAGATCACCCGGGTGCCCTGCGGGAACTCCTCCAGCCTGAACCCGAGCCCCTCGTGGACGAGCAGGGGCGGCGTACGGTCGTCGACCTCCAGCACGAAACCTGGTCGTGTCATCGTGTCTCTCCTTCTTCAGGACGTACGTCTCGGGTCGAACGCCACCTTGACGGTGCCGAGCCGACCGGCTGAGTGGGCATGGTCGAGCGCCTCGCGCCAGCGATGGAGCGGGTAGGGCGCGACGGTCTTGGCCAGGCGGCACATGGCGTCGTGGCCGACCAGGTCGAGGGCGGTGGCGAAGTCGCCGGAGCCGCGCGAGGAGGCGTACGTCCCGACCACCTCGAGCTCCCGGAACCAGGCCGCGGACAGATCGGCGGAGGCGGGCATCCCGGAGAGCACCACGCGTCCACCCGCGCGGGTGGCGTGCAGGCAGGTCTGCAGCGACTCCTTGGAGCCGACCGCGTCGACGGTCACGTCCACGCCGCCGAGGAGGTAGGGCGAGGAGAGCATCTCCGGCTCGAGCATGAACGCGCTGGTCGCGCGCCTGATCCTGCGCAGCGTCTCCGACGGCGCGACGACCTCGGTGGCGCCGAACTCGAGCGCCAGCTCGCGCTGATGAGCGTGCTTGGCGACCACCAGGATCTCACCGGCGTCGGTGAGCTCGCGCAGGGCCAGCGTGGCCAGCAGCCCGACCGCCCCGGCACCCGAGACGAGCACGCGGTCACCGGGCTTGACCGCGGCCCGGCGAGCGGTGTGCACCGCACAGGCGACCGGCTCGGCGAGCAGCGCCTGCTCGTCGGAGTAGCCGTCGGGCACCACGTGGAGCTGGGAGCGGTGCACCGAGAGCTGCTGCGACCAGCCACCGCCGGTGTCGTGACAGAACCCGGTCTGCAGCCCGGAGGAGATGTCGCCGACGGTGATCCGGGAGCACCGGTTGGTCTCGCCCCGCGCACACGCCTCGCACGCCTCCAGCCCGCGCGCGGCGCAGGTCAGGACCGGGTCGACGACCACGCGGGTCCCGGCCGCCAGGTCGCCGCAGGGGTCGAGCAGCTCGCCCACGATCTCGTGGCCGGGCACGAACGGCAGGCTCACCAGCGGCTGGAAGTAGAGGCTCGTCCTCCCCGACAGCATCCCGAGGTCGGAGCCGCAGATGCCGGACAGGGAGACCCGCAGCCGCGCCCATCCGTCGTGCTCGACCCGTGGCGGGTCGAGCGTCACCATCCGCAGCGGCGCCGCCGCCCCGGTCAGCAGCAGCGGCAGCCGTCCGCCGGCGACCTTCCCCAGCGCCGTCTTGGCGACGCTGCGGTACATCTCGAGCGCGAGCATTCAGCCCCTCCTCATCGGTGCAGCCCAGCCGGGTCGAGCGTCCGGCTCGCGTGGCCCGGCGACTCCCAGTCGACGATGGTCCAGTGCGACTTCTTGGCGTGGCGGAAGAGAGGTACGTCGGGCCGGACCGCCACCGGGTGTCCGACCGCGGCGAGCAGCGGGAGGTCGGAGTGGGAGTCGGCGTAGGCGAAGCTGTCGGCCGGCGAGATGCCCTCGCGGCGCGACCACTCCCGAACGAAAGCCCCGCGCGACTCCCCGACCAGCGGCGACGCGGCCATGTGGCCGGTGCAGAACCCACGGTCGTCGACGGCCAGATCTGCCGCCTCGATGTGGTCGAACAGCGGCATCAGCGGCCTGGTCAGCGGCCGGATCGCGCCGGTGACCAGCACCGTGACGTGCCCCGCCGCCCGGTGCTCCCGGATCCGCCGGACCGCGTCCGGGGCCAGCCGACCGAGGATGTGCGTGGTCAGGTGCTCGTCGACGATCTCGTCCAGCTCGGAGAGCCGGGCGCCGGCGTACTCCTTGTAGACCGTACGCAGCAGCGTGCCGCGCTCGGTGCGGTCCGCCCACACGTAGCCGGGCACCTTGCTCGCCATCCGGGCGATCTCGGCCGCCTTCTGGGAGCCGGAGAGCTCACCGAGCCGCAGCCACAGGTAGGTCTCGATCACGTTGGAGGACATCAGGGTGCCGTCGAGGTCGAAGAAGGCCGCGACCCGCCCGTCCTTGAGCTGAGGCAACCGGCCGGAGTCGGGCCGCTTCCGCAGCTTGCGCAGCTCGTCGAGCTCACGGACCGGCTTGGTCACCGACGGCACGTGGATGTCGTGGAGGTATTCGTGCCAGTCGATCACGCCGGTGTCGAAGGCGAAGGTCTCCTGGTCGGCCGGCGACAGCGACCGATAGAGCGCGAGCGTGTTTTCGTCGACGAAGCGCAGGTCGGCCTGGGCGTACTCCTTGTAGAGATCCAGGTAGCGACGCAGGAACTGCAGCCGCCGACCCTGCCGGTCGAGGTCGCGCGCCCAGCTGCGGGTGCGGTCGCTACGTGGAGCCATCCCCAGCAGCCTGTCGGCGATCTTGTGGACCCTCTCCCCGGTCACCATCATCCGCTCGACCGAGGCCCCGCCCGGGAACGTCCACTCCGGCAGTCGGGCCGCGCCGCGGTCACCGGCCGCGAACGGCTCCTTGGAGAAGTAGGCCCGCACGGTCTCGTAGAGCATCCCGAAGGTCACCGGGTTGCGGTCGCCGGAAGCGAGATGGAAGTAGGCCGGTTCGCCGTGCTCGGGCGGGTGCGCCAGGCACGCCACGATCGAGGCGACGACGTGGTCGACCGGCACGATGTCGACGGGGGTGTCCGCGGCTGCGGGGAAGAGCGGCAGCTCGCCGCGGCCGTAGGCGAGGATCAGCGGCTCGGCCATCTTGAAGCCCTCGATCCAGCCCGGATAGGGGCGGGAGACGGCCGACTCGATGATCGCCGGGCGGTAGATCGTGGCCCGGTTCCCCGCTGCGGCGTGGGCTTCGACCACGCGCTCGCCCAGCGCCTTGGTGAACGTGTAGGCGTCGGTCCAGCCCAGCGACCGCGCTCGCTCGGTGCCGAGGCGTACGAGCTCGTCCTTCACCCACTTCTTGCGCGCCTCCTCGGCGGCAGCGGCGGCGGTCATCAGACCTGCCCGACCGTGCTCGCGCTCGGCCTGCTTGCGCAGCTTGGAGATCACCTCGACGCCGCGCGAGCGCTCCTCGACGGCCGCCCGCTGCGCCAGCCCCCAGGCCAGCTCGGCGTCCACGTCGACGGAGTGGTCGACCGGCCCCTCGGGGATGTGTCCACGGCGCCGCCCGGAGACGTACGCGGTCGAGACGTGCAGGTAGTGGATGTCCCGCCCCGTCTCCGCGACCCGCCTGAGCAGCTCGCGGACGCCGACGACGTTGGTGACGAACCCTTCGTCGACCGGCGGGTCGAAGGAGACATCGCCCGCGGAGTGCACCACGGCGTCGAGATCGTCCGGCAGCGACGGCGGAGCGGAGAGATCGCCCTCGACGACGTTCACCTCCGCGTCCGAGACGGACTCGAAGATCGGCTTGGTCAGCATCTTCGCGATCCGGTCCGCCCCCGATGTCGACCCCTTGGGCCGGACCAGGACGCTGAGACGTACGTCCGGCACCTCGGTCAGCATCAGATGCAGCAGCGCCTCGCCGACGAACCCGGTCACTCCCGTGAGCAGCACATGCTGCCCCGCGAGCCGCTCCCGAATGGAGGCCCGAGGATCGTCGTCGTAATGGTTTCCCTGCGCCAGGTCAGAGGTCACGGTTGCGATTGTGCCCGCTCGAGGCAACCCCCGTGACTCCTTTTCCGGGCTCGACCTGAGAAACTGCGTGGAACCCCCGAAACCCCGAGGAGCCATACGTGTCGAGGAAGCTGCTGAGCGTCGCAGCCGTCCTCTTGGCGACCGCTCTCGCCGGCTGCGGCTCCGGGGAGCCCACCACCAGCAGCCCTGGCCCGAGCCCGTCGACCTCCTCCCCCGTCGAAGCCTCCGGACCCTGTCTCTTCGAACCTGGTCAGGTCGCCAGCGCCATCCCCGGATCCTGGTCGCATACCGCCGACGAGGACGTCTGCACCTACACCAGCGACCGGGGCGCGATCTTCGTGACGACCTTGGTCGACACCTCCGTCTCTGCCGGGCTCTCCGCCAGCCGGGAGGACTGCATCTCCTCTCCTGCGCCGGTTGAGATCGACGACCGGGCGTTCGTGTGTATCGAGTCGCACGATGACGGCGATCTCGTGGTCGGCAATGTTGCTGTCGGGAGTCGGCTGTGGTCGCTTGTCATCGTCCCTGATCAAGGGGTTCACGATGCTGAGGTAAGTGCGATGGGGCGGCTCGTGGAGATGGTTGCCGACTGACCCCTTGGTCGAACTCCGTCTACCGGAGTCCACCGAGACGGAGGGCATCTTCGATCTCGCTGAGTTTCGCGGAGGGCAGGGCGCCTGCTCGCTCGATCAGGTCGTCTCGGGACAGGGTCGTCAGCCACGTGCAGGGGGTGAAGCCTGGGCGCGGCAACGCAAACCGGACCACGCCTTCAAAGGGCAGTCCTTCGGTGGCGCCTACTGCCACTTCGACGCCCAAGCCGGTGATGTCGACACCCGCCGGGGCGACTACCTGCATCACCTGGATCCCGGACGCGTCCTCGTCCGACAGCAGCACCACCGGCCGACGCTCGTCGAACTCCACCCACCAGACTTCGCCACGTTGCACATGTCCTCCTGACACGCTACGGCACGCCACAGGTCTCAGCGTGACCCTATCTGCTGGCTGGAGGCGTTCGGGTCTAATGGGCCGGATAGCGGGAACGCGCGTCGAGCCGCCTTGCCCTCGCTGGTCGAGCCGCTCTGCCCCGCTGGTCGAGCCGCCGGAGCCGCTAGGCGGAGGCGTGTCGAGACCAACACGGTTCTCTTGCTGGGGAAACCTCGCTTAACGACTGTGCTTCGTTTCAAGGTTCGCCGCCGACCCTTGATTTGAGTGTTTCTCGATCGCGCACCGCGTCAAGGACGGGCTTCGCCCGCCGGCTTCGCCGGCCG
>NZ_JBEXJF010000019.1:0-98479 GCF_040608935.1 Nocardioides sp. NPDC004968 | reverse complement strand
GTGATGTTGATGACGCAGTTCGAGCGCTGCTTGATCACCTTCAGGAAGGGTTCGAAGGCCTCGGGCGACTGGTCGGGCTGGCCGGTCCGCGGGGTCTCGGCGGCGGGCGCTGGTGCTGTCAGAGTCATCGGATGACGTGGTCTTCCTGGCTCAGGTTCACTTCGAGAAGTCGGGCAGCAGGTCGGCGAACGCCGTCTCCAGCGTGGCCAGACCCTTGTCGAGGGTCTCGGCGCCGGAGGCGATCTTCGGCAGCTCCTGGTCCATCGGACCCCACAGCGAGGAGTACTCGGGCAGCTCGGGTCGCGGCTGGGCGGCCGGGAGCACCGTCTGGAAGCCGGCGATGCCCGGGTCGGCCTTGACCTCGTCGGTGTAGGCGTCGTCGCGGGTCGGCAGCGTGGAGTTCTTCAGGGCGATCTGGGCCTGAGTGTCGGCCGAGGTCATGAACTTCACGAACGCCGCCGAGGCCTCCTGGTGCGCCTCGTCCGAACCGGCGTAGATCGACAGGTTGTGCCCGCCGGTCGGGGCGCCGGCCTCACCGGTCGAGCCGGCCGGGACGGTGGCGATGCCGAGGTTGTTCTTGTCCTGGAACGCCGAGCCCTTGTAGAAGTTCGTGATCTCCCAGGGCCCCTGGATGATCGCAGCGACCTTGCCGTTGACGAAGGCGTCCTGGATGTGGGCGTACGCGTCGGCGGTGGTGTCCGCCTTGTGCAGGCCCTCGCCGTCGAAGAGACCCTGCCAGGTGGTCAGGCCCTTCTTGGCCTCCGGGGAGGAGATGGTGATCTTCTTGGCCTCGGCGTCGACGGTGTCGGTGCCCTCGCCGTAGAGGAACGGCTGCGCGTAGTAGGCCGAGGTCGAGCCCCAGTAGCCGTCGACACCGGTCTTGGACTTGATCGTCGCGGCGTCGGCCTTGAGCTCGTCCCAGGTCGTGGGGGCCTCGGTGATGCCGGCCTTCTCGAAGAGCGCCTTGTTGTAGACCAGCGCGAGGGTGTCGGTGACGAACGGGACGCCGTAGGTCTTGCCGTCGAACTCGGCCTGCTTGATCAGGTTGGGCTGGAAGGCGTCCTTCTCCTCGAGCGCCTCGGTGTCGTCGAGGGGAGCGAGGAAGCCCTTCTGCGCGAACGCTGGCGTCCAGCCGACCTCGGCGCGCAGTACGTCGGGAGCACCGCTGGCGCCGGCCGCGGTGTCGAACTTGTTCTGTGCCTGGTCGAAGGGCACGTTGACGTACTTGACCTTGATGTCCGGGTTGGCCTTCTCGAAGTCCTTGACGAGGGCCTGGTACGTCGGCGCCTCGTTGGTTGCGTTCGAGGTGTCCCACCACGTGATGGTGACCGGGCCGTCGCTGCTGTCGCCGCTGCCACCGCCACATGCCGTTGCCGCCAGGGCGAGCGATGCCGCCACTGCGGTGGCCACGATGCCACGTCGCATGAGTTCTCCTTCGATATGGGGCCGGGCGAGGAGTCCGCCCGGTGGTGTGACGAAGGTAACCCCGCGTCGAGGAGAATGTAAGAGCCTTTCAGCAAAAGTTGCAAACTTGCTGAAAGTTCTTGCAGGCCGCGTAGGGAGGGGGCATGATGTGACCGTGCCCATAACACCAGCCTCTGCCCGTCTTGCTGACATCGCGGCCCATGCGGGCGTGAGTGAGGCGACGGTCAGTCGCGTCCTCAACGGCAAGCCCGGGGTCGCCGCGGCCACGCGGGAGGCGGTGCTGGCGGCGATCGACGTCCACGGCTACGAGCGCCCGGTGAAGCTGCGCCAGCGCAGCGAGGGGCTGGTCGGCCTGATCACGCCCGAGCTCGACAACCCGATCTTCCCCGCGCTCGCGCAGGTCATCGCGCAGGGGCTGACCCGGCAGGGCTACACCCCGGTGCTCGCCACGCAGACCCCCGGCGGCTCGACCGAGGACGAGCTCACCGAGATGCTCGTCGACCGCGGCGTCACCGGGATCATCTTCGTCTCCGGTCTGCACGCGGACACCACCGCCGACATGACGCGCTACGAGAAGCTGCGCGCCCAGGGCGTCCCGTACGTCCTCCTCGACGGGTTCACCCCCGACATCAAGGCGCCGTTCATCTCGCCCGACGACCGCGAGGCGATGCAGCTGGCGGTCACCCACCTCGCCACGCTCGGCCACTCCAAGATCGGCCTGGCCGTCGGCCCCCGCCGCTTCGTCCCGGTCCAGCGCAAGATCGAGGGCTTCGTGGCCACGATGGCCGACCGCTTCGGGCTGAGCGCCGAGGAGATCGAGAAGGGCCACATCCGCGACTCCCTCTTCACCCTCGAGGGCGGCCAGGCTGCTGCCTCCGCGCTCCTCGACGAAGGCTTCACCGCGATCGTCTGCGCGAGCGACATGATGGCGCTGGGCGCCATCCGTGCCGCCCGGTCGCGCGGCCTGCGGGTCCCCGAGGACGTCTCCGTGGTCGGCTACGACGACTCCCAGCTCATCGCCTTCACCGACCCGCCGCTGACCACCGTCCGCAAGCCGGTCCACGCGATGGGCCAGGCCGCCGTCCGCGCCATCCTCGACGAGATCGCCGGCACCGGAACGCCGCATTCGGAGTTCGTCTTCCACCCCGAGCTGGTCGTCCGCGGCTCCACCGCGTCCGGTCCGCGCGTCAACCCCTGACCGCCCGGAGCGGGCCGGCACGCGGCTGGCAGGATGGGCGCGTGACGATTGTGGCTGCTGCTGATGGTTCGGCGCTCGGGAACCCGGGGCCCGCGGGGTGGGGTTGGTATGTGGACGAGTCCACCTGGGCCTGTGGCGGCTGGCCGCACGGCACCAACAACCAGGGCGAGCTGACCGCGGTCCTCGATCTGCTGCGGCAGACGGCGCACACCGGCGAGCCGCTGCTGGTCTACTGCGACTCCAAGTACGTCATCAACTCGGTCACCAAGTGGATGGCCGGCTGGAAGCGCAAGGGCTGGAAGAAGGCCGACGGCAAGCCCGTCCTCAACGTCGAGATCATGAAGGATCTCGACGCGGCGATGCAGGGCCGCAACGTCCGGTTCGAGTGGATCAAGGGCCACTCCGGACACCCGCTTAACGAGGCCGCCGACAGGCTCGCCAACGGTGCCGCCCTGGCCTACCAGCAGGGCCGTACGCCGGACCCCGGTCCGGGTTTCGCGGGGGCCGTCGAGGCGCCCGCCGTCGCGCCCCAGGTCGCGCGGCCCGAGCCCGAGCCGGACGACCTGCTCGGCCTGCTGAGCGCCGAGCCGGCGACGAGCGAGAAGCCCGCGGCGTACGCCTTCTCCGCCGACCAGAGCCGGATCGACCCCGACTGGGTGCACCGGATGCTCGCGCAGTCCTACTGGGCCAGCGACCGGACGCGGGAGGTGCAGGACGCGGCCAACAAGGGGTCCCGCTGCTACGGCGTCTACGACGCGGCCGGGAACCAGGTCGCCTTCGCCCGCGTGGTCAGCGACTTCGCCGCCTTCGCCTGGCTGTGCGACGTGATCGTCGACCCGGGCGCCCGCGGCCAGGGGATCGGCAAGCTGCTGATCGAGGGCATCCTCGCCGACCTTGAGCCCTACCGGATCCGCCGGACCCTGCTCGCCACCGAGGACGCCCACGAGCTCTACGCGAAGTACGGCTGGGAGCCGCTTGACGCGCCCGAGCGCTGGATGATCAGGCAGCGCTGAGCCCGGCGTCCTCGTCATCGGCGTAGGCCGTCTCGGGGGACCGACGGCGCCCGACCGCGACGACACCCCAGGCGACCAGGGTGAACGCAGCCGCGATGCCGACGACGTACGCGAAGACGACCCCGTAGCCATGCAGGTGGTTGTTGAGGAACGGGTAGGGGTACCACCACCCGTCGCCGGTCAGAGGGCTGACGACGTGCTCGCCGCGGACCAGGGTGTAGATCGCCCACACGATCGGGAACGCGACGACGGCCCCGACAGCCCGCCACGGCAAGCGTCGGCGCGGGGGAGCGACCAAGAGGTCGATGATCAGGAACAACGGGCCGATGAGATGCAGGATCTCGTTGGCCCACGGGTGTGCGGCCGGAACGAGGCCGCGCAGCAGCAGGTTGTAGACCAGCCCGGTGATGGCCATGAACGTTGTCGCCGCCGCCATCAGCACCGCCATCCAGGTCGGTTCCTGAGCGTCGCGGGTCAGCGCCCATACCCCTGCGGCGATGAGCGCCACCGCCGCGAGAAGGTTCGACTCGATCGTGAAGTAGCTGAAGTAGTTCACCACCACCGTCGCCATGCTGGAGCCTTCGGCGGGTGTCGTGCTCATCGCGCCCCGGAACTCCGCCGTCATCGCGGCGAGGATCAGCACGGCCATCGCGAGGCGCAGGATCGACCAGGTCTTCATCACTCGCTCACCGTAAAGCCACAGACCCTTGATCGTGACGGTATTCGGAGTGAGCCGCGCCGTGTCCCGTGCTAGCGTCGTCGCGATCGTGATCCGACGGCAGGAGGTGAGACCCGTGTACGCAACGTCCACAGCGGGTGCTCCCCGCCAGCCACGATCGTGCGGCTGAGCCCGATTCAGGGCTGAGCCACCGGGAGCGCCTGCGGAACCTTCCGAAAGGCGACTCCCATGAACACGAGAACCCAGCCCATCAGCGAGCGCGCACTCGTCCTCGGCGGTGGCGGATCGGCCGGCAATGCCTGGCTGATCGGTGTCATCGCCGGCCTCCACGAGAGCGGACTCGATGTGACCGGGGCAGATCTCATCATCGGCACCTCCGCCGGCGCGACTGCGGCGGCACAGATCTGCGGGTCGAGTCCGGCCGATCTTCTCGCCAACATCCTCTCGGCACCGCCGCTCCAGCCTCCGACAGGGTCACGCGGATTCCGTCCCATCACGTCGACCCATCTCGAGCGGACCAACGCCATCATCGCGGCATCAGCAGACCTGACCGACATGCGGCGCCGGATCGGCGCGGACGCGATCGAGCTCGCTGAGGCCGCGGGCGCGGCCGGGCGGGAGCGCTGGCGCGAGACCGTCGCCGCCCGGCTGCCGAGCCCGCACTGGCCGGAGAGCAGGATCCTCCTCACCGTTGTGGACGCCGAGACCGGTGAACCCGTCGAGCTCGACCGCAACAGCGGCGTCGACCTGGTCGACGCCGTCGCCGCGAGCTGTGCGGGAGGCCCGGCGTACGCGATCGGCGGGCGTCGCTACATCGACGGTGGCTACCGGCGCTCGAGCGAGAACGCCGACCTGGCGGTGGGGTACGGGAGGGTGCTCGTGCTGTCGCCGCTGGGTGGCCGGACTCGGCATCCGGCCGGTTGGCGCAGCGATCTCTCCGCACAGGTCGACGAGCTGCGCATGGGCGGCAGCAGGGTGGAGACGATCCTCCCTGACGCCGACTCGAGAGAGGCCTTCGGTGACAACATGATGAACCCGGCCACGCGACCGCCCGCGGCTCGGGCGGGCCATCGCCAGGGGCTTCGCCTTGCCGAGAAGTTCGCCGGGTTCTGGGGGCGATGAGGCCAGCCGCGGCGTACGTTCTTTCCGAGGATCTGTCGAAAGTGGCTGAACCCGTTCGTGGAGCGAGTGAGGGGTGGCGACGAGCGCTGCCCGAAACAGGAGGTTGTAGATGACCAAGTATCTGATCTCGTTCCGCGACGAAGCGGTGGACTACCGCGACGAGGACGTGGCAGACATCGCCGAAGCATCCTCGGCGATGACCCGCGAGGCCATCGCGGCGGGCGTGTTCGTCTTCGGCGGTGGGATCAAGGGCGGTCTCGAGGACGCCTGGACCGTCGACGAGGCCGGCGTGGTCACCGACGGTCCCTACCCGGAGAGCAAGGAGCACCTCGGCGGCTTCATCATCGTCGACGTCGAAACCCTCGAGGATGCGCTGAAGTGGGCGGGGAAGTGTGCCGCGGCATGCCGAGCCACCATGCAGGTCCGCGAGCTTCTCTCCGGGGCCGAGGCGCGTTGACCACGACCGGAGTCGTCGGCGGCGGGATCGTCGGGCTGGCGGTGGCGCGGGAGATCCTGCGCCGCCGCCCGGCCGGGACGGTGATCGTCTTCGAGAAGGAGGCCAGGCTCGGCGCCCACCAGACCGGCCACAACTCGGGCGTCGTCCACGCCGGGATCTACTACCGCCCCGGCAGCCTCAAGGCGCAGCTCTGCACGCGCGGCCGTGACCTGCTCAAGGACTTCGCCGCCGAGCACCAGGTCCCGTTCGAGGAGTGCGGAAAGCTCGTCGTCGCGGTCGACGAGTCAGAGATGGGGCGCTTCGACGCGCTGGAGAAGACGGCGACGGAGAACGGCGTGCCGGGCCTGCGACGAGTCGGCCCCGAGGAGATCACGGAGATCGAGCCGTACGCGGCGGGGTTGGCCGCCCTCCACTCCCCGAGAACGGCGATCATCGACTACGTCGCCGTCGCCGAGGCGCTGGGCGGAAGCGTCAAGGAAGCCGGGGGAGAGGTACGCCTCGGCGAGGAGGTGACCGGCATCCACCGCGTCACGGGTGGAATCGAGGTCGAGACGCCCGCCGGCCGGACCCGGGTCGACCACCTGGTCGTCTGCGGTGGCCTGGAGTCCGACCGGCTCGGTGAGCTGACCGGCGGCCCGAAGGCGCCCCGGATCGTCCCGTTCCGCGGTGAGTACATGCAGGTCAGTGCCGCGAAGCAGGATCTCGTCCGTGGCATGGTCTATCCGGTCCCCGACCCGCGCTACCCGTTCCTCGGGGTGCACTTCACCCGCCGGGTGAGCGGTGGTCTCGAGGTCGGTCCCAACGCCTTCCTGGCGCTCAGTCGCCGGCGCTACGGTCGGACGTCGCTGACCCCGCGCGACCTCGTCGACACGCTGGCGTGGCCGGGGTTCTGGCGGTTCGCCGCAGAGCACTGGCGCACCGGAATCACCGAGCTTCGCGGCGTACTGTCGAAGCAGGCCTACATGCGCGAGGCCCAGCGCTACGTGCCGGAGATCGGCGCGGAGGACGTCACCCGCGCGGGGCTGGGGCTGCGGGCCCAGGCCGTCGAGCGCGACGGGTCATTGGTCGACGACTTCGTCATCCACCATGCCGACGGCATCACCTCGGTGCGCAACGCGCCGAGCCCGGCCGCGACCTCCAGCCTCGCCATCGCCGAGTACGTCGTGGACCGGATGTCCTAGCTCGCGAACAAGAGACTTCACGGGCGCTGTGCGCCGCGGAGCACCTCCGCGAGCTGGGACATCACGTCCTCGTCGCGTCTGTAGTGGATCCACTTGCCGATGCGCGTGGACCGGACGAGACCGGCCCGCTCCAGCGTTGCCATGTACGACGAGACCGTTGATTGGGCCAGCCCTGACTTGGCCTGCAGATGGCTGACGCAGACCCCGACCTCGTCCCGATCAGCGATCGGCTCCCACTGCGAGAACTCGCCATGCGGGTCCCGCAGCCAGTCCATGATCTGCAACCGCGCGGGGTGCGCCAGAGCCTTCAGGCCCTCGACCGCCTCCAGAGGGCTGATGTTCCCTGGGTCTGTTGCGTGTGACTTAGCCACGGTCTCCTCTTCCTCGCATCTACGCACCATCATATCCCGATGTGACGCTTTGAGCCCCGCGCTCTCGACAGCATGTATTTACATATCGCGATGTAACGATATGATCGGAACCTGCTCACGCTCGGTGCAGGGCGCGGCCGACGCTGCTGTTGGCGGCTCGCACGGCATCGGGCCCACAAGAGAAGGAAGCACGATGTCTGATGCCAGAAAGCCGTTGATCGTCGTCGCGGGTGCGACCAGCAAGCAGGGAAGGAGTGTTGTCGCCTCCCTGCTCGACAGCGGGCGGTTTCGGGTGCGAGCCCTGACCAGAGCAGCCGACTCTGCCCAGGCCCGGAACCTCGCGAGAATGGGCGCACAGATCGTCACGGTTCCCCTGGAACCGGGACATCAGCGCGAGCTCGTGCGGGCATTCGGATCGGCTGACGGGGCCTTCCTGATGACGCCGCCGGTTGCGCCGCCATCCACCGATGAGTTCCCCCTCGGGTGCCAGCTCGCCGATGCTGCGGTCGAGGCAGGTGTGGGGCACCTCGTCTTCAGTGCACTCGAGAACGTCGACGAGAGGTCATCGGGCACCAAGTACGCCCCGCACTTCACTGACAAGGCGCTCGTCACCGAGCACATTCGGACCCTGCCGATCGGGCACACCTTCGTCATGCTCTCGTTCTTCTACACCAACGCGCTGGAGTACTACGCTCCTCGCATCGAAGGCGACAGCGTGCACATGCCCTTCTATCTCCCTGAAGACTTCCGCGCCCCGTTCGTGGACCCGCTCACCGCGACCGGACCTGCCGTCCTGGAGGTGTTGTCGAATCCGGACGCCTACCTCGGCGCCGCGCTGCCTGTGGTCGGTGATGTCATCTCCCCCAGGGAGATGGTCGACGCGTTCTCCCGTGTCACCGGCCTCAAGGCCGAGTACCGCAGCGCCTACTCTCGGGAGGGCCTGCTGACGTGTTTCCCCGAGTTCGGAGAGAACCCTCTGCTGGTTGACGAGATCCTCGGGATGGCCGAGTACGCAGTGGAGTTCGGATACTTCGGCAATGACCGCGACATGGAGTGGAGTCGACGCATCGATCCCGGCGCGCTGAGCTGGGAGCAGTTTCTCCGTAGGTCAGGTTGGCGCGGCGAGCGGATCTCCTTCGGGGGTCAGGCTGTGGAGTCTCCCGCGGCAGGCCACTCGGCGGGGTAGTCCTTGGCCAGGCGGTCGTGCTCCTTGGTGAGCTTCTTGCGCGCCTTGGCGGAGATGCGGTCGCCGAAGACGGTGCCGTTGGTGTGGTCGGTCTCGTGCTGGAGACACCGGGCCAGCAGGCCGTTGCCCTCGAAGTGGACCGGCTCCCCGTCGAGGCCGAGACCGTCGACGGCGGCCCAGTCGGGCCGGGCGCAGTCCACGAAGGCGCCGGGGAATGAGAGGCAGCCCTCCAGATCGACGTCGAGCTGGCGGTCATCTCCCTCGGGCAGGGTCAGGACCGGGTTGCAGACGATGCCGACGGTGCGCTGCCCGGTGGCATCGGGGCAGTCGAAGACGAAGATCGCGACGTCCTCACCGATCTGGTCGGCGGCCAGGCCCACACCCTCGGCGGCGTACATCGTCGCGACCATGTCGGCGGCCAACTCGGCCAGCGCCGCGTCGAAGACCTCGACCTTCTTCTTGGGCCGGTGCATGACCGGGGTGCCCCAGCGCGTCATCGGACGCACCTTCCCGCCCTCGGGCAGGGCGCCGTGGGGCGCGATCGGAGGAGCGGATTCGAGCGAGGAGTCGGCCATGTGCCAAGCCTATAAATAAGTCGTGCGTGGTTTGTTACCGCCATCACCCCCCGAAGTGTAGACCGCGTTGTAACTCCCAGTTACAGTTCTACCCATGAGTATCCTCCAAGGCCTACGTGGCGGGATCGCGAACGGCGTCCCGTCCGGCGAGTCGCGTGATCCGATCGGGTTCGCCGTGGCCGGTCTGCGCAAGCTCTCGCAGAGCCCTGCGCTCGACCGGCTCGGTGTCCGCAAGCAGACCGAGCAGGTCGTCTTCACGGTGACCCGCAGCGGGTTCAAGACGATCGCGGCGACCAGCCGTGCGTTCAAGAAGAAGGGCAAGCGGGGCGTCCCGGGCGTACGCGTGCCCAACGCCATCCCCCAGGGCGTCTTCGACCTGACTCCGAGCGAGGACGAGCAGATGCTCGTCGACGTGGTCACCGAGTTCGCCGCCGAGGTCGTACGTCCGGCCGCGGCCGAGGCCGACGAGGCCTGCGCCGCGCCGGAGGAGCTGCTCAAGTCGAGCCTTGAGATCGGGCTGCCGATCCTGGGTGTCCCCGAGGAGCTCGGCGGCATCTCCGAGACCCGCTCCGCGGTCGCCGGCACCCTGGTCGCCGAGGCGCTCGCCAAGGGCGACCTCGGTCTGGCCGTCGCCGCCCTCGCGCCCGGCTCGGTCGCGACCGCGCTGGGCCTGTGGGGCACCGACGAGCAACAGCAGACGTACCTGCCGGCGTTCACCGAAGGGTCCGTTCCGGCCGCGGCCTTCGCCCTCAACGAGGACAAGGTCCTCTTCGACGTGCTCTCCCCGTCGACCACGGCGACCCGGACCGCCGACGGCTACGTCATCAACGGCGCCAAGTCGCTGGTCGCGCGCGGTGCCGAGGCCGAGCTCTTCGTGGTCGGTGCCGTCCTCGACGGCAAGCCGGTCCTGTTCCTCATCGAGTCCTCGACCGACGGTCTGAGCATCGAGTCCGAGCCGGCGATGGGCGTACGCGCCGCCTCGCTGACCAAGCTGACCCTGACCGACGTGAAGGTCCCGGCAACGGCGGTCCTCGGCGAGACCGACGGCTCGACCTACACCGAGGCCGTACGCCTCTCCCGCCTCGCCTGGTGCGCCCTGTCCATCGGGGTCGGCCAGGCCGTCCTCGACTACGTGACGCCCTACGTCAAGGAGCGCGAGGCCTTCGGCGAGCCGATCGCCCACCGCCAGTCGGTGGCGTTCATGGTCGCCAACATCGCGATCGAGCTGCAGGCGATGCGCCTGGTGACCTACAAGGCCGCCAGCCGGGTGGCCCAGGGCATCGACGCGACCCGCGAGATCGCGCTGGCTCGCAAGCTGTGTGCCGACAAGGGCATGCAGATCGGCCTCGACGGCGTCCAGCTGCTCGGTGGCCACGGCTTCGTCAAGGAGCACCCGGTGGAGCGGTGGTACCGCGACCTGCGTGCGATCGGGATCATGGAAGGCACGGTGCTGGTCTGATGGCCATCAATCTGGAAGACCCCAAGAAACTCAAGCCGCTGCGCGAGCAGGTGCACCAGGTCGCGATGAACATGCTGCGACCGATCTCGCGCAAGTACGACAAGGCCGAGCACGAGTACCCCACCGAGCTCGACATGCTCGCCGCCATGGCCGACGGTCTGGCCGAGTCCGGGCAGGGTGAGGGCGCGGGTGCCACCGGCGTACGCCGCGACTCCAAGCCCGACGACGGCAAGGTCAAGAACGGCGCCAACATGTCCTCGGTCCTCTCCGTCAACGAGATGTGCTGGGGCGACGTCGGCCTCACGCTCGCGATGCCGCGTCAGGGCCTGGGCAACTCGGCCATCGCCTCGGTCGCCAACGACGAGCAGCACGAGCGCTTCGACGGCGTCTGGGCTGCGATGGCGATCACCGAGCCCGGCACCGGCTCGGACTCGGCCAACATCAAGACGACCGCCACGCTCGACGGCGACCACTACGTGCTCAACGGCGAGAAGATCTTCGTCACCTCCGGTGACCGTGCCGATGCGGTCGTGGTGTGGGCGACGCTCGACAAGGAGCTCGGCAAGGCGGCGATCAAGTCGTTCGTGGTCGAGAAGGGCACGCCGGGGATGAAGGTCGAGCGTCTCGAGCACAAGCTCGGGATCAAGGCCTCGGACACGGCCACGATCATCTTCACCGACTGCCGGGTGCCTGCGGAGAACCTTCTCGGCAGCCCGGAGATCAACGTCAAGGAGGGCTTCGCCGGTGCGATGGCCACCTTCGACAACACCCGTCCTCTGGTCGCCTCGATGGCGGTCGGCTGCGCCCGCGCGGCCCTCGACTACACCCGCGACCTGCTCGAGAAGGCCGGCGTCGAGATCGACTACGACCGGCCGGCTCACCTGCAGTCGGCGGCCGCGGCGAAGTTCATCCAGCTCGAGTCGGACTACGAGGGCGCCTATCTCCTCATGCTCCAGGCGGCCTGGATGGCCGACAACCGCCAGCCCAACTCCAAGGAAGCCTCGATGGCCAAGGCGAAGGCCGGCCGGATGGGCTCGGACGTGACCCTGTCCTGTGTCGAGCTGGCCGGCACCATCGGCTACTCCGAAGGTGAGCTGCTGGAGAAGTGGGCCCGCGACTCGAAGATCCTCGACATCTTCGAGGGCACCCAGCAGATCCAGCAGCTGATCGTGGCGCGACGGGTCCTCGGGCTCTCGTCGGCGGAGCTCAAGTAGGTCAGTAGGGTTCGGCGGCATGAGTGTTCTCGTGGTGTCGGCGACCAAGGCCGAGGCGGCCCATGTTCCTTCCGGGCTCAAGGTGGTGATCACCGGGATGGGGAAGGTGGCGTCCGCCTCGGCCGTCTCGCGTGTGCTCGCTGCCGACAAGACGATCCGTCAGGTCGTCAACATCGGCTCCTGCGGCGCGCTGCGCGACGGCCACACCGGGATCTACGAGGTCGGCACCGTGCTCAACCACGACTTCTCGTCCGCCGCCATCCGGGCGCTGGGTCACCCGGTCGAAGACGCGCTGGAGGTCGGCGAGTCGGACATCGTCTGCGCCACCGGCGACCTCTTCGTCACCGACACGGTCGTACGCGCCGAGCTCGCCCAGCGCGCTCACCTGGTCGACATGGAGGCCTTCGCCGTCGCCTGGGCCTCCCGCGAGGCCGGCGTCCCGGCACGCGTCGTCAAGCACGTCTCCGACAACGCCGACGAGAGTGCCCTCGACTGGGCCAGCGTCGTCGACCGCTCCGCCCGCGACCTGGGGGCGTGGCTCACCGCCAACGTGTGACGTGCGCCCCTGCCCGGGCGTGTCGGAGCGACCCGATGCCACGCCCTACTCGCCAGTAGCGTCACAATCCAGATGTGGACGCATTGCAATCGGGAGTGGTCGAGCTGCTCCGGTCCCGTCGCGGCGGGGACAGTGGGAACAAGGATGACGGGGCGACTCTGGCCCTCGTGATCGAAGGTGGCGGGATGCGCGGGATGCTGTCGGCGACGATGGCCGCGGTGCTTGCCGACCAGGGCCTGGTGGATGCGGTCGACCTGGTGGTCGGCACCTCCGCCGGCGCGGCCAACGCGACCGCGGTGGCGGCCGGAACGATCGGCGCCTTCAGCGAGTCGTACGCCTCGGTCTTCGCCTCGCCCGAGTACATCGGCGCCGGGCGGATGCTGCGGCGCAAGTCGATGGTGGACACCCGCGGGATCACCGCACGTTCGGCGGAGCTGTTCGAGTGGTCGCTCGCGCTGCATGACGGGGCGCCGCGGCTGGCGGCGGTGGCCACCGACGTGGTGACCGCGAAGGCGGTCCCGCTCACCGACTTCACCGATCCCACGGACCTCGCCGACTCGGTGATCGCCTCGAGCCAGCTGCCCCTGGCCGGAGGGCTCCCGGTGACCGTACGCGGCCGCCGCTGGCTCGACGGCGGGCTGGTCGAGGCCGTGCCGGTGGCCTCGGCGGCGGCACTCGGGGCGACACACGCGATCGTGCTGGTGACCCGACCGTTCGGCACGGCGCCGGCGTATGGGTCGGCCGACCGTGTCATTGAGCGCTACCTGCGCCGGGTCAACCCCGAGCTCGGCGATCTCTACCACAGCCGCCCGGACCGGTACCGGGCCTCGGTCGCCGAGATGAGGGCCGGGAACCACGCGGGCGTACATACGCTCACGTTCGCGCCCGATGCGGCCGACCCGATCCCGGGTCGCACCGAGACCGACGTCGATCTTCTTCGCGCGGCGCGTCAGGCCGCGGCCGACACCGCGACCCGGATGCTCACCGAGGCGATGTCCTGAGCTTGTCGAAGGGTAACTCGGTGAACATCGCGCCTGCTGACGGGCTGGCGATCAGGTGCCCCGGAGCGCCGTAGCCGGCTTCGGCGAAGGCCTTGTCGATGGCCGCGCTGACCGAGTCCACGGCGTCAAGAGGGAGGATCGAGACGATCGAGCCGCCGAAGCCGCCACCGGTCATCCGGGCGCCGTCGGCGCCGGCGCCGACCGCGGTCGCGACGGCCAGGTCGAGCTCGGGGACGGAGATCTCGAAGTCGTCGCGCATCGAGGCGTGCGAGGCGGCGAAGAGGTCACCGATCGCGGCCCAGTCGCCGCTACCGAGCGCGCTCACGGTCGGCTCGACGCGGGCGATCTCGGTGACGATGTGGCGCGCCCGGCGGCGTACGACCTCGTCGCCGAGTGACTCGACCTGGTCCAGGGTGGCCTCGCGCAGCGAGCGCAGCCCGAGGTCGGCGGCGGCCTTCTCGCACTGGGCGCGCCGGGAGGCGTAGCCGCCGTCGGTGAGCTGGTGCTTGACCCGGGTGTCGGTGACCAGGATCGTGCGCTCGCCGAGGGCGAGCGGGACGTTGCGGTGGGCACCGGAGTCGAAGTCGATCAGCAGGGCACCGCCCGCCTCGGCGAAGACCGCGACCGACTGGTCCATCCCGCCGGTCGGCGCCTTGGCGACCTCGGTCTCGGCCCGGATCCCGGCCGCGACGACCGCCCGCTGCAGATCCTCGTCGAGAGTCCGCCCGGCGACGCCGAGCGCCGCCACCGCGGTGGCGCACTCGACCGAGGCGGACGAGGACAGGCCCGCGCCGAGCGGGACCGACGACTCCAGGTGCATGTCCAGGCCATCGGTCACCAGGCCGGCCTCGCGCAGCGTCCAGAGCACCCCCGCGACGTACGCGGCCCAGCCCTCGATCTCCGGACCGAGCTCGTCGATGTGGCCGGTGAACGGCTCCGGCTCCTGGCCCGAGGTGATCCGGATGACGCCGTCGGTGCGCGGCGCGGCCGCGGCGTAGGTGGCGTGGGGGAGTGCGACCGGCAGCACCAGCCCGGCGTTGTAGTCGGTGTGCTCGCCGATCAGGTTGACCCGTCCCGGCGCCCTCCCGACCACCGTGGCCTCGGCGCCGAAGGTGGTACGTAGCGCCTCGATCGCGCGCGCGGTGAGGTCGGTCGGTTCGAGCATGGTGCAAAGTCTGCCGCGTGCGTGCGGCCCGCGCGGACCCGGGTCGCTCAGTAGACCGCGATCACCCGGACGGTCGCGGTCCGGTCGGCGGTGCTGAGGTTGCGGAGCACGCCCACCACGACCACGTTGTCGCGGTGCTCGAGCTCGTCGAAGTCCTCCTGCTTCCCGCGACTGCCAACGTGCATGGTGATGGTGAGCCCATGGCTCTTCTGCTCCAGCGTCCCGGTGTTGTCGCGCCCGTCAGTGGCCGGCGCGGGGACCGCGAGGATCGCCTGGCGTACGTCCGGCCCGGCGACGGTGAACTGGAGGAACTGGTCGTCGGAAGCGGTCTGCGCGACCAGGCCGGCGACCCGGTCGAGCTCGCCGTCGGGCTCGTGCAGCAGCCCGCGTTGCTGCAGTTCGGCCAGCACGTCGCCGACCAGGGTCTCCCGGGTGGGTCGAGCCTCCTGGGCGTACTTCCTGGCGACGTCGCGGGCGTACTTTGTCACCGCTTTGACCGGCGGTACGTCGAGCCCGGCCTCCGCGCTGCCGGAGGAGCTCCTGACGACCTCGCGGAGGACGGTTCCGACCTCGCCGCGGAAGAGCTGGGCGTGCAGCATCGCGATGCGGGTCTCGGAGAGGAAGTAGTAGGTGTGGATCGGTCGCCCCTCGATCCCACGCGGTGGCGGCGGCTGGTGCCAGGGCCGAGGGCGTCGGTTCGCGCGGGCGGCCGCTGTGCCGGCGCCGATCGTGAGCGCGCCGACCGCGCCGACGGCCCAGCCCCATGCGCTCGTCGCGACGGCCGCGCCGGCCAGCGGCACGGCGAGGACCGCTCCGGCGGTGGTGAATCCGGAGTTGATGATGGTGGCGAGCGTCGACTCGGGCCTACTGGTAGTCACGGATCTCCTGGAAGATCTTGCGGAGGTCGGCGGCGTCCTCGGCGACGACGTCGCGGCCGCCGGTGTGCTCGGCGAAGTCGACCAGCTGCTCGATGCTCGCGTCGGCCGAGGTGGCGGCATCGCCGACGAGCACCACGTAGAGCGGCACCCCGAGGTTGCGGTAGGCCGCCTCGTACTTCTTGCTGAGCTGGGCATGGGACTGCCCGCCGTTCTGCTCGCCGTCGGTCATCAGCACGATCGAGGTGGTGGCGCCCTCCTCGGGCGAGGCCTTGATGGCGGCGTACGCGGTGTCGATGGCGTCGTAGTAGGCGGTGCCGCCGTGGCCGGTCAGCTCGCCGACACGGTCGATGAGGTCGTTGAGCGCCTCGTCCCGCTCCGGCTGGTCCTCGACGACGAGCGACCCGAGAGACTCCGTCTCGTCGGCGTAGGTGTAGACCGAGAGCCGCTCGCCCTTGCGGAAGCGCTTGAACTGGCCGCAGATCGAGGTGTTGTCGCCGGCCAGCCCCTCGAACGCCCGCCGCAGCTGGTTCATCTTGATCTCGTCCATCGAGGCGGAGGTGTCGAGCAGGTAGGTCGTCCGCGTCTTGGGTGCGAACTCGTCGAAGTAGGTGAAGATCAGCTCGTCGATGGTGCCGAGATCGTCTGGCAGCGGGAGCGTCTTGACGTCGTTGTCGGGTACGCCGGGGGAGGGCGTCACGCCCGTGCGACCCGGGCGGCGACCACTCTTCTCGCTCAGCTCCTCCTGGACCTCGGCCGTACGCAGCCATGCGACCGCCGTCTCGTACGCCTTCTGCTTCTCGGCGTCGACGAGCGTGAGCGGGTAGGTGGCCTCGGTGGTGCCGTCGCTGGGGTAGACGATGTCGAGATCGTCGACCTGCTCTGCGAGCGTCAGCAGCTCGGACTCGTAGTTGAAGATCGCGTCGTAGGCGGTGGGGTTCTCGCGGAAGGTGTCCGAGAGCCATCCGGAGCTGGCCGCGCGGCCGAGCTGGCCGCTGAAGAGCTGGCGTACGTCCTCCTGGACCAGGCCGACGTCCTCGCTCTGCAACGGTGGCTCGGCGTCGAAGGCGGTGGCCACACCGGCGAGGGTGGACAGGCCGGAGTTGGAGGAGGCGGGGCTGGTCATCAGGAAGCCGAGCTCGCCGTCGCCGGCGCGGCGGGCGATCTCCTCCCAGGAGACCTCGGCATCGCCGGTCCAGCCCAGCCGGGTGGCGACATCGTGGTGCACGCCGAGCACCACCGGTGAGCGCATGATCGGGTCGGAGGAGGCCAGGTCGTCGGTGCCCTTGGCCGCCAGGGCGAGGCGCAGATAGTCGTCGGAGGCGAACCAGGCGGCGCGGCGTCGTAGCGGTCCGGGTCGGCGACGATCGCGTCGGCGGCCTCGAGGGTGCCGATGAACTCAGGCTCGAGCGCGACGTTGGTCTCCTCCCGGAGCCGCTTCACGAGCGCGCTCGGCTCACAGCGCACCGGTGTACCGGTCGACTCCTCGGCCTTGCTGGTGCCGCCGGCGCACAGGACGTCGTCGAGCTCAGAGCCGGCCGCCACCTTCAGGGTCACCGGGTCGGCCAGCTTGTCCGGCTCCGAACGGCCCGGGAGTGCGTTCGCGACCAGGAACCAGGCGAGCAGGACCAGCCCCAGGCTTCCTGCGACGACGGTCGTCCACCCCGTGCGGTTCACCCGTAAACGCCTGCCTTCTGTCTGGATCGGGCAGAGTCTAGGGACGAGCAGGGGGACCCCGGCTGGAATGGGACCCGGGCGAGGCAGATGTCGCCAGGCGTTCACCCGGCATTTGCCGGACGGCGGAGCTCAGTGGCGAGAGGAGTTCCGCGAGCGGCCGCGGACGATGCCGATGAAGGTCTGCACCCGCTCGTCGTCGTTGTCGATCAGCCAGGCCAGACCGACGGTGGTGGGCTCGATTCCGGTCACCGGCCGGGAGACGGCGTCCTTGCGGTGGTAGAGCCGGGCGATCGACATGGGCAGGATCGCGATCCCGGTGCCGGCCGCGACCGTCTCGACCGCGTCCTTCTCGCTCATCGCGGGCCACTTCATCTGCTCCGCGGACGGCTTCCAGCCCCCGCGCTCTGGGGTCACCAGCTGCTCCTCGGCGATGTCGTCGAGGGTGACCTCCTCGAGCAGGGAGAGCAGGTGCTCGTGGCCCATCACGGCGACCGGCTGCTCCTCGTAGAGCGGGATGCAGTGGAGGCCGTCGCGGTCCACGGGGAGGCGTACGAGACACATGTCGAGCTCGCCCTCGCGCAGCAGCCGCTCCTGGTCCTCCTCGGTGACCGGGACCAGCTCGAGCCGCTCACGGCTGCGCTCTCGCCAGGTCCGGGCCCACTTGTCAGGGGTGGCTCCGGTGACGAAGCCGACGGTGAAGGTCACCTGCGCATCCTCTCATCGATCGGCGCCGAATCCCGTGCTGAAGAACGCGGCGTTCCTTGTTGCCGGGAAGTTTCTATCGTGTGACAGGTTTGCTAAGGTCGAAGACGTCAGCCGAGACCGGCTGCCGGACGAGGGAGCCGTACCCGGAAGCGCGACAAGACGGCCGTCTGGAGTGGTCATGTCCTGGCTTTTTCTTGTGGTATCCGGCGTCCTCGAGGCCGTGTGGGCGCTCGCCCTCGGTCGCACCGAGGGGTTCTCGCGGCTGGTCCCCTCGATCGTCTTCGGCGTCGCCCTGATCGGCAGCCTGGTGGGCCTCGCGATGGCCATGCGCACCCTGCCGATCGGCACCGCCTACGCGGTCTGGGTCGGGATCGGCGCCGCGCTCACCGTCGGCTATTCGATGGTGGCGGGAGACGAGGCGATCAGCCCCGTACGCGTCGTGCTGATCGTCGCGCTCGTCGGCTGTGTGGTCGGGCTCAAGCTCACGCACTGACCGGTTTGGGGGTGGACACGTCCTCTGGCGCTTGACTCTTTCGATATGAGTGCGAAACTTACCCTCTCCAATGTTATCTATCGCACGACAGAAAAAGGCGATGCCACGGTGTCACAGATCTCGCCGCGTCCGGGTCGCGGCCGTCCACGGCTGCTCCCCGGAAAGATTGCGGCGAACCCCCGAGATCAGATCCTCGCTGCCGCTGCCGAGCTCTTCGTGAGCCGCGGCTATGCCGGCACCACCACCCGCGAGATCGCGGACGGTGCCGGGCTGAGACAGGCCTCCATCTACTACCACTTCGGGAGCAAGGAGGAGATCCTCGCGGTGCTGCTCGAGCGCTCGGTCCAAGACCGGGTCGAGCAGGCCGGGAAGATCGAGGCCGGGATGGGGTCGGTCACACCCGACGTCGGCCTCTACGCCCTCGCCGTGAGCGACATGAGCGCGCTGGTCGCCATGCCCTACAACATCGGCATGCTCTACCGTCTGCCCGACGTGATCGCCTCACCCGTCTATGACCGCTACGGCCATCTGCGCGGTGACCTCGTCGCCGGCTACAGCCGGGTCGCGGAGCGCGCCGCGGGGGAGCGGGTCTCGGCGAGCAGCGGCGAGCCCGGGCTCGGCGAGCTCCTCGTGCAGATGGTCGAGAGCGTGGTCAGCCTTCGCCGCGAGGATCGGGTCGGCAGCACGACCGTCGCCACGATCGCCTCGGCCTGCCTGCGACTGTGTGGGGTCGCCGAGGACGCGATCGAGCAGGCGCGGGAGGCGGCTCTCACCGCGCTCGCGCGGGCCTGACCTCAGCCGGGCTCAGTGCATCCCGGGCTCGTGGGCCAGGTGCGTCTCTGGCTCGAGCTGGAAGGTGGAGTGCTCGACGTCGAAGTGACCGGCCAGGCAGGCCTGGACCCGGTCGAGGACCTTCGGTGCGCTGCCGTCGAGGAAGCACTCCGGGCGCAGGGTCAGGTGGGCGGAGACCGCGGGCAGGCCCGAGGTGACCGTCCAGGCGTGCAGGTCGTGCACCTCGACGACATGGTCGACCTCGAGCAGGTGCCGGCGCAGGTCCTCGACGTCGACCTCGGCCGGCGCACCCTCGAGCAGGATCCGGCCGCTGTCGCGGAGCAGACAGACACCGGCGTACGTCATCAGGGCGACGACCACGAGCGAGGCGACCGGGTCCGCGCGGGTCCAGCCGGTGAGCAGGATGACGATCGCGGCGACGAAGGTGCCGATGAAGCCGTAGAGGTCGGAGAGGACGTGCTGATAGGCGCCCTCGACGTTGAGCGAGGTGCGATTGGCGCGCGCCATCAGCGCCGCCGCGACGATGTTGACGCCGCAGCCGACCAGCGCGACCACGAACATCGGCCATCCCTCGGCGTCGGGCGGGTCGATCAGGCGCCGGACCGCCTCCACGCCGACGACCGCGGCGAAGACGAGCAGGGTGATGCCGTTGAGCGCCGCGGAGAGGATCTCGGCGCGCTTCCAGCCGTAGGTCCACTGGCCGTGCGCCGGCCGCGCCGCCAGCCGCATCGCCCACAGCGCCGCCGCGATCGCCCCGACATCGGTCAGCATGTGGCCGGCGTCGGCCAGCAGCGCGAGCGAGTCGGCGAGGATCGCGACCGTCACCTCGCCGATCAGGAACACACCCAGGAGCGACATCGCGGCGATCAGGTATCGCCGGTCCGCCGCCGGAGAGATGTGCTCGTGATCGTGGCCCATGTTCATCGATCCTAAGCCGGAAATCCGGTTCTCGGCCGCGCCGTCCCGTGGCAGGGTGACCGGCATGTCGCTCGCCGAGAACTTCCTGTCGCTGCACCTGCCCGGACGCCCGCTGCTGATGCCCAACGCCTGGGACGCGGGCTCTGCCAAGGTCCTGGCCTCGCTGGGTTTCCCGGCGCTGGCCACGACCAGCAGCGGGTACGCCGCGACCCTGGGCCGCCTCGACGGCCAGGTCACCCGCGACGAGGTGATCGCGCACGCCACCGCGCTCGTCGAGGCGGTCGATGTGCCGGTATCGGCCGACCTGGAGGCGGGCTTCGCAGGCACCACGGCCGAGGTCGAGGAGACGTTCCGGCTCGCCGTGGCCGCCGGCCTGGCGGGCGGGTCCATCGAGGACTACGCCGGGATCGAGAAGGACACGATCTACTCCGTCGGAGAGGCCGCCGAGCGGGTCGCCGCCGCGGCCGGGGCCGCTGGTGACCAGTTCGTCCTCACCGCCAGGGCCGAGAACCACATCCGTGGCCGCGACGATCTGGACGACACGATCGCCCGCCTCCAGGCCTATCAGGAGGCCGGCGCCGATGTGCTCTTCGCGCCCGGCGTCATCGCCGTCGAGGACGTACGCCGCCTGGTCGACGCCGTCGACCGCCCGGTCAACGTCCTGCTGCTGCCCGGCGGCCCGTCGGTGCCGGAGCTGGCCGAGGCGGGCGCGGCGCGCATCTCGGTCGGCGGGGCGTTCGCGTTCGCTGCCCTCGGTGCGGTCAAGCGGGCCGCGGAGGAGCTGCTCGGCGCCGGCACGACCGGCTACTCGGAGCTGGCGGCCGAGGGTGCCAAGGCGTTTCGCAGTGCTGGTTGACTGGCCCCGTGATCGATGAGCTGAAGGTCGTGCGGGCGGGGTTCGCGCCGATCAAGGGGACCAGACACCTGGCCCACGACCGAGTCGTGCTCGACGCCCAGGGGGTCGTGGGAGACCGCGGCTTCGCGCTGGTGTCGGTCGACGAGACCGACCCCGCCCGCGGGCGGGTGCTGCGGACCGTGCAGCACCCCTCGCTGGTCGCGGTGCGGGCGGAACTGGCCGGCGACCGGCTCGAGGTCGAGCTGCCCGACGGCGAGACCGCTGCGGCGGAGCCGGCCGCCACGGGTGAGCGAATCACCTGCGACTACTGGGGCCGCGAGGTCGAGCTGGAGCTGCTCGGCGGCCCGCACACGGGGCTGTTCTCGAGGTGGCTCGACCGGCCCGTGCGGCTGGCCCGTGCCCGTCGCGGTGACGTCGTCTTCGCCGGTTCGGTGTCGGTGGTGACCACGGCGTCGCTGCGCGACCTCGCCCGGCAGGCGGGCGCGAACGCCTTGGACGCGGCGCGCTTCCGGCCGAACCTGGTGGTCGAGACCGACGAGCCCTACGTCGAGGAGACCTGGCTCGGCCGGGAGATCCGGGTCGGCGAGGCGACGCTCCGGATCGGCGTACCCATCCCGCGCTGCGCCGTGATCGACGTCCGGCCGGAGACGGGGGAGCGGGATGTACGCCTGCTGAAGACGCTCGCCTCACACCGCCCGCTCAACCGGGCCGGGGAGCCTGCGTTCGGGGTCTTCGCCGAGGTGGTCACGCCCGGCGCTGTCGGCCGGTAGCCGGCCGCACAGGCCACTCACAGGCCACGCACAAGAACACCCCAGCGCGGACTCAGGTGGAGTGCGTACCCTCCTGAGGGTGGATATGCAATCGCTGTTGTCACGCGACTCCGTGAAGGTCGCCCTCGTCGTCAACGCCGGCTCACGCCGCGGACAGGACGCGCTGGCCTCGTCGGAGGAGATGTTGCGGTCCGCGGGGATCGAGGACGTGCGCTCCTACGCAGTCCACTCGGGTGAGGAGCTGGAGACCACTCTCGACGAGGTCGCTGCCGACAAGCCCGATCTGCTCGTCATCGGCGGGGGCGACGGATCGGTGGGTGCCGCCGCGGCCCGGATCGCCGGCAGCGACGTCGTGCTGGCGGTGCTGCCGCTCGGCACCGCCAACGACTTCGCCCGCACGCTCGAGCTCGACCAGGACCCGCAGACCGCGGTCCAGCAGATGCTCGAGGGAAAGATCATCAACGTCGACATCGGGCGGGCCAACGGCCACGCCTACCTCAACGTCGCCTCCTTCGGTCTCTCCGTCGCGGTGACCGAGGCCCTGAACCCGCGCCTGAAGAAGCTCATCGGGCCGGCGGCCTACCCCGTGGCGACGCTGCAGGCCTACCGCCACCACAGGCCCTTCACCGCGCGCCTGGAGTTCCCAGAGGGCGACCACGACACGGTCGAGCTCGACGACCTGCTCCAGGTCGCGGTCGGCAACGGCCGTCACTACGGCGGCGGCAACACCGTCTCGCCCACCGCCTCGGTGGACGACGACCTCCTCGACGTCTACGCCATCGTCCGGGGCCGTATGCGCGACCACGTCTCCATCGCGCGGCTGCTCAGGAGCGGCCACTTCATCGAGCATGACCACGTGCACCACGTGACCACCTCGGCGGTGCGGATCACGACCGACGAGGCGATGCCGGTCAACCTCGACGGGGAGATCGTCACCGAGACACCGACCGACTTCACCCTCGAGAGCAACGCGCTCCACGTCGCGGTGCCGATCCGCAGCCGCGCCGGCCGCCTGGACGGTCCGCCGCCGGACGTGCAGGACGACCGGGACTAAGGGCGTCCCGCCCGGGGCACGTCGACCCGGATGGCCAGCAGCCGTGCCTCGGTGTTTGCCTTGCGTGCCTCCTCGAAGAAGTCGGGCGCGGCGCAGACGTACAGCGTCTTCCCGTCGCTGCCGCCCAGCATGCACGCGAAGACGCCGCCGCCCGGCTCGATCTGCTCGAGGATCTCGCCGCCCTCGGCGACCCTGACCAGCCGGCCGAAGACCGCGTCGGCGGTCCACACGGCGCCCTCGGCGTCCAGGCAGCAGCCGTCAGGCGCGAGCACGGCATCGCCCATCGCCTCCGCGAAGGCGGTGTGCGTGCTGAGCTCACCGAACTTCGCCCACGTACGCCGGTTGCTCAGCGACCCGTCCTCCGCGATGTCGAAGGCGCTGATCCGGTTGCCGCAGGTCTCGTCGACGATGAGCGTGCCGTCGTCGGTGATCACGCTGCCGTTGGGGAACCACATGTCGTCGGCGACCTCGGTCACCGTCCCGTCCGGGTCGACGCGCAGCAGCACCGTCGGCGCTACGTCGGCGCCGGCCATGATGTCGAAGCCGAAGTTCCCGACGTACGCCCTGCCCTCCTCGTCCACCACCATGTCGTTGAGGTGGTGGCTGACATGAGCGCTGAGGTCGGCATGGGTCACCAGCGAGCCGTCCGACTCACGACGCAGGATCCGGCGATCGCGCATCGAGACGACCAGGAGGTGGCCGTCGGGAAGCCAGCCCAGCCCCGACGGCTGCCCCGGCACCTCCGCCTCGACCTTCAGGTCCGACCCGTCCTCTTGCGCCGAGTAGACCTTGTGAGAGTAGAAGTCCACGAACCAGATCCGGTCCTGGTGCCACCGCGGGCACTCCAGATAGTGCAGGTCCTCCACAACGGTGGTGATCTCTCGGGCCATGTCTGTGCTCCTCGGGTCGTCGTCGACTGCCCCCATCATGCCGAGAAGTCAGGTACGTCGGGCGAGAAGTCACTGACGCGAATCGAGATGGCACAGAGGTGGCTTCTCGGCCGACGCGCGTGACGCCTCGCCCGACGGGGGTGACGCCTCGCCCGACGGGGGTGACGCCTCGGCTACTCCTCGAGCCGCCAGGCCGCCTTGAGGGAGAGCTGGCCGCCGGTCTGGAGCAGGGCGCGGCTGTAGAGGCGCTCGGCGAGGCGTACGAGGGCGACGCCGCAGGCGAGGAGCAGGACCACGGCGATGATCGGCTCCCACCAGGCCGCGGTGCCGTCGACGAGGCGCATCGGCATCAGGACCGCCGAGAGGGGCGGGATGTAGGAGCCGATCACCTCGCCGACCCCGTCGAGGTAGAGGGCGCCGAAGAACATCACCATGAGCAGCATCGTGATCGGGGTGGAGGAGGACTGCAGGTCCTCGGTGCGCGAGGCGAGCGCGCCCGCTACCGCCCACAGGGTCGAGAGCACCACGAAGCCGATCAGGAAGAAGACCACGAACCAGCCGATCGCTCCGGATAGCGCCGGCAGGGCGAAGCTGAAGTCGGTGAGACTCAGCCCGACCAGTCCGACGGCCACATAGATGAGCATCTGCCCGACGGCGATGACGGCGTTGCCGATAATCTTGCCGGCGAGGAGCTGCCGCAGTGGTACGGCGGCGGCGATCATCTCCACGATCCGCGACTGCTTCTCCTCCACGACGCTGTTGGCCAGCGTCATCCCGAACATGATCGAGGCGAAGTAGAAGACGATCGCGAGCGCGTACCCGACCACCCAGCGGATCGCGGACAGCTCGCTGTCGCCCTCGAGCTGTTCGACTCCGACCGCCGAGCCCTCTGTCAGCTCGGCCGCCGTGGTGCCGGCTGCGTCGGCGTTGCCGGCCAGGACGATCGCCTCGACCGACTGGCTGACCACGTCGCGCAGCTCGGAGTCGGCGTCCTCGAGGGTGACCAGGGTCCAGCCGTCGGTGTCCGGGCGCAGATAGGCGTCGGCCTGCTCCTCCTCGAGCGCGTGCCGGGCGGCGTCCGCGTCGTCGACGGCGACCGGCACGATGCGTACCTTCTCGTCGATGTCGGAGGCGCGCTCGGCGATGCCCTCGACCATCGCCTGCGAGGCCGTGGAGGAGTAGGCGAGGTCGTACGTCTTCTCCTTGCTCGCGTTCCACGCGGAGAAGCCGAGTGCGCCCACGATCACCGCGAGCATGACCGCGGTGCCGATCAGGGTCGACTTGTCGGTGGCGCGGACCGCGATCTCGCGACGCGCGACGATCTGCCAGACGGGCTGGCCCGATGTCTTCACGCTCATGCGGTGACCTCCCGGTAGATCTCGGACAGACGGGGTACGACGCGGTGGAAGTCGAGCACGTTGCCGCGGCTGGTGGCCTCGGTGAGCAGCTTCTGCTCGGCACCGGCGGAGACGACCTCGATCTCGGCCTCGGGACCGGAGACGTCGCGGACGTGGAGCCCCGGCAGGTCGCGTACCCAGCCGGCGTCGCCGTCGAGGACGACCCGGTAGCGGAGCGCGGCGTCGGCGCGCAGCTCCTCGCCCGTTCCTTGGGTGACCACCCGGCCGCGGGCCATCACCACCAGCCGGTCGCACAGCCGGTCGACGAGATCGAGCTGGTGGGAGGAGAAGACCACGGGTACGCCGTCGCGAGCGTGCTCGCGCAGCAGATCCGCCATCGCGTCGATGGCGTCGGGATCGAGCCCGGAGAAGGGCTCGTCGAGGATCAGCGCCATCGGCGCGGGGACGAGCGCGGCGATGATCTGGACCCGCTGCTGGTTGCCCAGGGACAGCTTCTCCAGCGGGTCCTTCATGCGACCGCCGAGGCCGAACCGCTCCAGCAGCACGGTGATCTCCCGGCGCGCGTCGGCGGTGGACATGCCGCGCAGCCGAGCCAGGTAGACCAGCTGGTCCAGGATCGGCTGCTTCGGGTAGAGACCGCGCTCCTCGGGCATGTAGCCGAACCGGCGCCGGTCCTCGCGGGTGACCTCGTGCCCCTGCCAGGACACCGTTCCGGCGTGCGCGGCCAGCACCCCCATGATCATCCGCATGGTGGTGGTCTTCCCGGCACCGTTGCCGCCCACGAACCCGGTGAGCCCACCGGACGGGACCGGGAAGGACACGTCGTCGACGGCGACCATCTCACCGAAGCGGCGGGTCAGCCCGCTGACCTCGAGCATCGAATCTCCTCTGCGTTGGAAACGAACGGGACCCACGCTATTTCAGTGCCGCGCCGGGCGGATCCGTCGCGAGGATGAGCTCGGCCTCACCCGTTGGGCGGGCCGGCCGGGAGCAGGCCGTGACGGTGGATGAAGACCACGGTCTGCACCCGGTCGCGCAGCTGCAGCTTGGCCAGGCAGGCCGACACGTGGGTCTTCACGGTCGCCTCGGTGAGGAACAGCCGGCGGGCGATCTCGTTGTTGCTCAGTCCCTCGCCGATGAGCACCAGCACCTCCCGTTCCCGAGCGGTGAGCAGGTCGAGCTCTCTGGGTGGCTTCGGTCTCGGCGCCGACGGGGCGTTGTCGCCGGTCACCCGGCCGATCACGCGCATCGTGACCTCCGGGGCGAGCAGGGCGTGCCCGTCGGCGGCGGCCCGCACCGCTTCGGCCAGGGAGTCGGGGTCGGCGTTCTTGAGCAGGAAGCCGCTCGCGCCGGCGGCCAGTGCGTCGAAGAGGTAGTCGTCGCGGTCGAAGGTGGTCAGGATGATCACCTTGGCGTGCCCCTCGGCGACCACCGTGCGTGTCGCCTCGATGCCGTCGGTGCCGGGCATCTGTACGTCCATCAGCACCACGTCGGGCCGCAGCTCGCGCGCCTTCGCGATCGCGTCGGCGCCGTCGGAGGCCTCGCCGACCACCGAGATGTCGTCCTCCATCGAGAGGATGAGACGGAATCCCGAGCGCACCAGCTGCTGGTCGTCGGCGAGCAGCACCCGGATCATCGCGCCGCTCCCGCCGACGCGACGGGGGAGTCGAGCGGGAACCGCACCCGCACCCGGAACCCCTGCACGGCCCTGGGCCCGATGTCGACCTCCGCCTTCCGGACGGCTGCTCGTTCGCGTACGCCGAGCAGCCCCAGGCCGCTGCCGGAGGTGCCGTGCCGGGGCCGGCCGTTGTCGGTGATCTCGACCTCGGCGTACGGCGCGGCTGCCGCCCGGTCGACGCGGAGGACGACCTGGGCGCGGTCGGCGGTGGAGTGGCGGCGTACGTTGGCCAGCGCCTCCTGGACGATCCGGTAGACCGAGTGCGCCAGCGGCAGCGAGAGGCTCTCGACCGGACCGACGGCCTGGTAGTCGACCCGCAGCCCGCTCTCGCGTATCTCGTCCAGGAGCGCGGGCAGGTCCTCGAGTCGCGGCTCCGGGCGGCGCTCCGGTCCCTTCGTCTCCGCGTCGCCGGCCGGGTCGCGCAGGGTGCCGAGCAGCGAGCGCATCTGGGTGACTCCCTCGCGCGCGGAGGCCTCGACGTTGCCGAGCGCCTCGGCGGCGCCCTCGATGTCACCGGGACGGCCGCGTTCGAGCAGCTTGCGCCCGGCGGCGGCCTGGACGCCGACGACCGCGACGTGGTGGGCGACCACGTCGTGCAGCTCGCGGGCGATCCGCAGGCGTTCGTCGATCACGGCGCGGCGCTGGAGCTGCCCCGACTGGGCCGCGATGGTCGCGGCTTGCTCGGCCAGCTCGGCCTTCTGCCGTGCGCCCCGCCAGGCGACCTGGCCCCCGACGATCGCGCCGGCGAAGTAGAGCAGGTTCATCATCGTGGTGAGCAGCACGTAGGCGGTCACCGGGCCGATGAGCGAGGAGCCTTCCGCGTCGGCGGTCGCCTCGCGGATCTCGTCGATACCGCTGCCGACCGCGAACTGCCAGGAGAGCCAGGCGAACATGAACAGGGTGATGAGCCCCATCACGACCACCATGTCCCGCCGGCGCCGCGCCCAGGCGGCTCCGGCGAAGAAGGCCACGAAGTAGATGATCTGCATCGGCAGCAGCCCCATCACGGTCGGGAGCCACACCCCGGTGACGAACATGTGCAGCCCGGCCAGAAGCGCGATCGTGAGCGGGAAGCGCCGCCTGAAGACGAGCAGCGCCGCACCGATGACCACGGCCATCCACTCGACCCAGGTCGGTGCGTCGCTGGAGTCGAGCGTCCCGACTCCCCGGATCAGCTCCAAGGTGGCCAGGCTCGCGACCAGCACGACCGCGCCGACCAGCCAGTCGCCGAGCGTGATCGAGCCTTCTCGCTCCCAGTCGTCGTCGGTCGCGAAGAACGTCGCCAGCCGGCCGGAGGAGCCGTCGTCGTGCACAGTCACCCGGCCAACCCTAGTTCCAGGGTCGGGCGCCGTCCTCAGTCTCGAGTCGGAGTTGGGGTCAGCGGCTGCCGGTGGCGCGCTGACGCTTGCGGGCGCGCGAGCCGGGGCGGCTCTTCCGGTTGCCGGTGCCCTCGCCGGCGGGGCGGCGCGGGGGCTGGGCGACGACGGGCACGAACGGGCCGGGGCGGCTGCGCTCGCCGGGTGCCAGCTCGCCCAGGATCGGGTGCGAGGGCCCGTCGAGACGAGTGGTGGTCGGCTTGATCCCGGCGGCCCGGGTCAGGGTGCGGACGTCCTTGACCTGGTCAGGCAGCATCAGGGTGACGACGGTGCCGGAGGCACCGGCGCGTGCCGTACGACCGGAGCGGTGCAGGTAGGCCTTGTGCTCGGCGGGCGGGTCGGCGTGGACGACGAGGGTGACGTCGTCGACGTGGATCCCGCGGGCGGCGATGTCGGTGGCCACCAGGGTGGTCGCCCGGCCGGAGTGGAAGGCCTCCAGGTTGCGCACGCGGGCGTTCTGGGAGAGGTCGCCGTGGAGCTCGACAGCCGGGATGCCGGCGCGGCCGAGCTGGCGGGCGACGCCCTTGGCGCCGTGCTTGGTGCGGGTGAAGACGACGGTGCGGCCCGGAGCGGCGGCCAGGTCGGCGAGCACGGGGATGCGGTGCTCGCGGGCGGAGAGGTGGAGCACGTGGTGCTCCATCTCGGCCACCGGCGACTGCGCGGAGTCGGCCTCGTGGACGACCGGCTGCTGGAGGAACTGCTTGACCAGCACGTTGACGCCCTTGTCGAGCGTGGCGCTGAACAGGAGACGCTGGCTGCCCTTCGGCGTCATCGCCAGCAGGCGGCGCACGGCGGGCAGGAAGCCGAGGTCGGCCATGTGGTCGGCCTCGTCCAGGACGGTGACCTCGATCGAGGACAGGTCGGCGTGGCGCTGCGCGATCAGGTCCTCGAGCCGGCCGGGGCAGGCGAGGACGACGTCGGCACCCTTGCGCAGGCCGATGACCTGCGGGTTCTGCCCGACGCCACCGAAGACGGTCTGCATGGTGAGGCCGGCCTCCGCGGCGAGCGGACGCAGCGCTTCCTCGATCTGGCGGACCAGCTCACGGGTCGGGGCGAGCACGAGCGCCCGCGGCTTGCCCGCCTTCGCCCTGGTGCCACCCGCGAGGCGGGCGACGAGCGGAAGCAGGAAGGCGTACGTCTTGCCCGACCCGGTCCGCCCGCGACCGAGCACATCGCGCCCGGCGAGGGAGTCCGGCAGGGTCGCGGCCTGGATCGGGGTGGGGGAGGTGATGCCGTGGTGATCGAGGACGGCGGTGAGGTCTGCGGGCACGCCGAGCGCGCTGAAGCTCTGCTGAGACAAGGAGTCAACTTTTCAAGCGAGGTGTCTCGCCATAATGAGTTACCGAGTCCAAAGTTCGGCGAGAGCGGCCGGGGGCAAGACCGGAACGGGCCGCTGGTGGATCAGATACTACTGGTAGGTGATCCGTCCACCAGAATCGACGGTGCCGTGTCTCGCGTCACGCCCACGGATCGACGAGGATCTTCGCGTGCGTCTCCGGGTCGGCCAGATCCGAGAAGGCCTGGGCGACCCCGTCGAGTCCGACGGTGCCGGTGTGCAGTGGCGAGGGGTCGACCTTCCCGCCGGCGATCAGCTCCAGCGTGCGCGCGAACTCGGCAGGGTCGTAGCCGAACACGAACCGCAGGTCGATCTCCTTGTGGATCGCGATCGCCGGCCGGATCGTGTCCGGCTCCATGCACACCCCGACCACCACGACGCGCGTGTGCAGCGGCGCCGCGGTCATGATCTGCTCGAGCATCCCCGGCACCCCGACGCACTCGAAGACGACCGGACCTGCGGGCGACTGCCCGAGGCGGTCGGCGTTGAGCAGCACGGTCTCCCAGGGGAGCAGCGGGATGCGGCGTACGACCTGCATCGCGTCGATCCCGAAGCCCAGATAGTCGGTCAGCGACGTCACCGGACCGCGCTGCTTGTAGGCGTCCCACGGCGAGGACTCGCGGGGGTCGACGACCACGTCAGCACCGCACTTCACCGCGAGAGCGCGCCGGGCGGGGGAGAGGTCGGAGGCGACCACCGTCTTCACCCCCTGTGCCTTGAGCATGAGGATGACGGCCAGCCCGATCGGGCCGCAGCCGATGACCACGGCCGGGCGCCGTGCGGAGACCGCCCCGCGGCGTACGGCGTGGAAGGCGACGGCCAGCGGCTCGGTGAACACGGCCCGGTCGGGCGAGACGCCGTCGGGCACCGGGAAGGTGAAGGCCTCCTGGACGACGCAGTACTCCGCGAAACCGCCGGGGGAGTCGACGTCGAAGCCGACCATGTGGACCGCCCCGTCCGTACGCAGCACCGGCAGCGCCGTCACCGAGGTGCCCGGCTCCCAGCGGCCGCGGGTCTCCGGGCCGTAGGCGACGACCGAGCCCAGGATCTCGTGTCCGAGCACGATCTCCTGCTCGGGCTTCATCGCGGTGGTGTAGCCGATCTCGGTGACCACCTCGTTGAGCTCGTCGGCGTGCTCTCGGACATGCAGGTCCGAGCCGCAGATGCCGGCGCGCAGCACCTTGATCAGCAGCTGTCCCGGTCCGGGCTCGGGACGCGGGACCGACCGCACGGAGAGCTCGCCCTTGTGGACCACGGTTGCGCGCATCTGGTTCATCGGCGCCGACGCTACCTCACCCCGACCTCACCCCGACCTCACCCCGACCTCACCCCGGGCTCACCCAGTCGGCAGCGATCCGTCTGAGGTGATCCGGTGCAGGTGGGCGGTGAACGAGTGCTGGTGGTCGACGCGCGGCAGCCGCAGCGCGGCGCCGGTGACCAGGTGCAGCGTGACGTCGATGCGCGGGTTGGCCTTGCGCTCGTCGACGACACCGGTGTCGATGCTGGTCACGTCCTCCCAGAGGATGACGTCGGTGTGCCGGGCATACTCCAGGACCAGGCCGCCTTCGTAGAGCCCGAGGTCCACCGCGAACGGGCGCTGCAGCCCGAGCCACGCCAGCCGGAACCCCAGAATGAGCCCGGTGAGCGCAAGCAGACAACCGCCCAGCACGAGCACCATCGGCAGCTGTGGCCGGGTGGCGACCCAGGCGCCGAGCGCGATGAGCGCCGGGCCGAGGACCAGCCCGACCGGCGCGAGCCACGCCCGTCCGTGCGCAGGGTGGGTGCTCAGCCTGATGCCGAGGTCCTCGCTGAGCGTCTCCTCGCCCGGCGTACGCAGCCACGTCCGCCGCCTCGGCAGCACCACCAGCCCGAGCACGGTGAGCGCGATCCCGCCCCAGAGCACCGGGTCGCGGCCCATCCCGACGATGCGGGCCGGCCACGGGTTGATCGCATGCTCGCCGTACGCATCGGAGTCGACCACCCACATCCGGAAGGTCGCCTTCGAGGGGTCGGGGTCTCGGCCGATGTCGCGCAGGGTGCCGTGGATGCTTCCGGTGACCCGCTCGCCGTCGACCCGCCACTGGCCCCGGCAGGAGGTGATCTCGCCGGTGCCGCTGTCGAACTCGCACCGCTCCACCACGCTCACCTCCGCCCACTGCCCGCTGTTCCACCGGTCAGCGGCCTGCTGGGCCATGGCGGTGGCCGGGAACAGCATCGCCAGCGCGCCGAGGCCCAGGGTGATCAGGACGGTTGCCATCGACGTACGCCGCTGTAGCCGGCGCACCCGGCGAGACGGGTCGATGAGACGGGACTTGGGTCCGGTGGTGGGGAGCACGGGGCCTTTCACGGTGGAGCGGATTCGAACGGTGGAGTGTAGTGGGCAAATACCGATGAGCGTCGGGGGCTTTCCTGCGGATACGATCGACGCGTCCGAATCACCGACCTGACCACAGGAGAGATCGTGTCCGAGATCAAGATCGCCGTACTCACCCCCGACGGGCGCGAGGAGCGGACGGTCACTACGGGCACGAAGGCCTGGGAGCTGTTCCAGGATACCCCCGAGGTGATTGCTGCGAGGGTCGGTTCCGACCTCAAGGACCTCGCCTACGAGCTCGCCGACGGCGACGAGGTCGAGGGCGTCCTGATCGACTCCAAGGACGGCCACGACATCCTGCGTCACTCGACCGCGCACGTGATGGCGCAGGCGGTGCAGGAGCTCTTCCCGGAGGCCAAGCTCGGCATCGGCCCGCCGATCACCGACGGGTTCTACTACGACTTCGACGTCGAGACCCCGTTCCACCCGGATGATCTCGTCAAGATCGAGTCCCGGATGAAGAAGATCATCAAGGCCAACCAGAAGTTCTCCCGCCGGGTCACCACCGACGACGACGCCCGTGTCGAGCTGGCCGACGAGCCCTACAAGCTCGAGCTGATCGGCCTCAAGGGGTCGGCCGCTGACGCTGCCGAAGGCGCCAGCGCCGAGGTTGGCGGCGGCGAGCTGACCATCTACGACAACCTCGACCGCAACGGCGAGATCGCGTGGAAGGACCTGTGCCGCGGCCCGCACCTGCCCACCACCAAGCGGATCCCGGCCTTCAAGCTGATGCGCAGCGCCGCGGCGTACTGGCGCGGCGACGAGAAGAACAAGCAGCTCCAGCGCATCTACGGCACCGCCTGGGAGTCCAAGGAGGCGCTCGACGCCCACCTGGTCCGGATCGAGGAGGCCGAGCGCCGCGACCACCGCAAGCTCGGCCGCGAGCTCGACCTCTTCTCCTTCCCGGACGAGATCGGTTCCGGCCTCCCGGTCTTCCACCCCAAGGGCGGGATCATCAAGCGGGAGATGGAGGACTACGTACGCGCCAAGCACATCGAGCACGGCTTCGAGTACGTCGGCACCCCGCACATCGCGCGTGAGCAGCTCTTCCACACCTCGGGCCACCTGCCCTACTACGGCGACGGCATGTTCCCGGCGCTGGACGTGGACGGCCAGGACTACCGCCTCAAGGCGATGAACTGCCCGATGCACAACCTGATCTTCCGTTCGCGCGGGCGCTCCTACCGCGAGCTGCCGCTGCGCCTGTTCGAGTTCGGGTCGGTCTACCGCAACGAGAAGTCGGGCGTCATCCACGGCCTCACCCGTGTGCGTGGCTTCGCCCAGGACGACTCCCACTCCTACTGCACCAAGGAGCAGGCGCCGGCCGAGGTCAAGCACCTGCTCGACTTCATGCTGACCGTGCTCAAGGACTTCGGTCTCGACGACTTCTACCTGGAGATGTCGACCCGCGACGACTCCAACAAGGACAAGTTCGTCGGCAGTGACGAGGACTGGGCCGAGGCGACCAAGATCCTCGAGGACGTCGCGGCCGAGACCGGTCTCGACCTCGTGCCCGACCCGGGTGGTGCGGCGTTCTACGGTCCGAAGATCTCCGTCCAGACCAAGGACGCCATCGGCCGGACCTGGCAGATGGGCACGGTGCAGTACGACTTCAACCAGCCCGCCGCGGACCGGTTCAACCTGGAGTACCAGGCCGCCGACGGCACCCGCCAGCAGCCGGTGATGATCCACTCGGCGAAGTTCGGTTCGATCGAGCGGTTCCTGGGTGTGCTGGTCGAGCACTACGCCGGCGCCATGCCGCCGTGGCTCGCCCCGGTCCAGGTCGTCGGCATCCCGGTCGCCGACGCGTTCGACGACTACCTCTACGAGGTCGCCGCCAAGCTGAAGGCCAAGGGCATCCGGGTCGAGGTCGACGAGTCCGACGACCGCTTCCAGAAGAAGATCCGCAACGCCCAGCTCCAGAAGATCCCCTTCATGCTGATCGCCGGTGGCGAGGACGTCGAGAAGGGCGCGGTCAGCTTCCGCTACCGCGACGGCCACCAGGAGAACGGCATCCCGGTCGACGAGGCCATCGAGCGGATCGTCGCCGCCGTGGAGTCGCACGAGCAAGTCTGACCCGAAACCTCTCGAGGGCGGTGCGTGAATGTCACGCATCGCCCTCGCGGCATTTCCGGACGGTTCTGAGAGACGAGAAGATAAACGTGACACGAAGTCGCGCGTACTCTTGTTATCGGGACGCGTGTCCGGGTAACGTGAGTCACGTCGTTAGCAGCTCAACGTAGAACTCAACGGTGAAGGAGCGATCGTCATGACCGCCGTTCAGGATGAGAAGTCCACTGGATACGTCCGCCAGGGCAAGCAGGCCTACCTCGACACGCTTCGTACGCTGTCCGAGGCCTCGGTGGAGGTGCACTTCGACCCGTTCAAGGACATCGACTGGGACTCCGACGAGCTCGCGGTGCTGCCCGACGACGAGCGCTGGATCCTCAATGACGCCGACGAGATCGGTGCCCACCCTTGGTACAAGGCGCTGTCCAAGGAGCGCCAGATCGAGATCGGGATGTACCGCTGGGCCCAGGTCGCCAAGGTCGGTCTGCAGTTCGAGCAGCTGCTCATCGGCGGTGTCATGAACCACCTGGTCTGGTCGAAGAACAACAACCCGGAGTTCCGCTACGCGACTCACGAGGTGACCGAGGAGACCCACCACACCCAGATGTTCCAGGAGTTCGTCAACCGGGTGAACCCCGACGTGGCGGGCGCGCCGACCTACTTCAAGGTCCTGGTGCCCTTCATGGCCTCGGCGGGTGCGTTCTTCCCGGAGGCGTTCTTCACCGGCATCCTCGCCGGCGAAGAGCCGATCGACCACCTGCAGAAGGGCGCGATGCGCTCCGGCGGGAGCCACCCCGCGGCCAACCGGATCATGCAGATCCACATCGCCGAGGAGGCCCGCCACATCGGCTTCGCCCACCAGTACCTCGAGCAGCACGTGCCCGAGCTGGGCCGCGTGAAGAAGACGCTGCTGGCCTACATCTTCCCGATCATCATGCGACTGCTCTGCGACGTGATCATGGTCCCGAGCAAGCAGGCCCGCCACGACATGGGCATCCCGGACGAGGTCGCACGCGAGATCTGGTGGAAGTCGGAGGAGTCCGAGAAGCTGCTGCGTGACCTCTTCGGTGACGTACGCCTCCTGGCCGACAACCTCGGCATCCGCAAGGGCCCGGCCAAGCTGCTGTGGAGGATGACCGGCATCGACGGTCGCGCCTCGCGCTTCCGCGCCGAGCCGCGTGCGGCGTCCTACTGATCCCCGAGCCCCGACGCCCTAGAACGGTAGTCACAAAGTGCCTCACGTCGTCACTCAGTCGTGCTGTGCGGACGCCTCGTGCGTGGTCGCCTGCCCGGTCAACTGCATCCACCCCGCCCCGGGCGAGCCCGGCTTCGGCGAGGCCGAGATGCTCTACGTCGACGCCAAGAGCTGCGTCGACTGCGGAGCCTGCGTCACGGCCTGCCCGGCTGACGCGATCGTCCCGCACACGACCCTGACGGCCGCGCAGACGCCGTTCCTGGCGATCAACGCGGAGTACTTCGAGGTCTTTCCGCACAAGGACCGCACCCCGCTCGCCCTGGTCCACCCCCAGCGTCGTCTGACCCGCACCGGACCGTTCCGGGTCGCGGTGGTCGGTGCAGGGCCGGCGGGGATGTACACCGCCGACGAGCTGCTCAAGCACCCCGAGATCACCGTCGACGTCTTCGACCGGCTGCCTACGCCGTACGGCCTGGTCCGGGCCGGCGTCGCGCCCGACCACCAGAACACCAAGCAGATCGAGAGGCTCTTCGCGCAGATCGAGTCGCAGCCCGGGTTCCGCTACTTCCTCGGAGTCGAGGTCGGCAAGGACGTCTCCCACGCCGAGCTGACCGCTCGCTACCACGCGGTCGTCTACACCGTCGGCGCGGCGAGCGACCGTGCTCTCGGGATCCAGGGCGACGACCTGCCCGGCTCGCTGAGCGCGACCGACTTCGTCGGCTGGTACAACGGCCACCCGGACAAGCAGGACCTGCCCGTTCACCTCGACCCGGAGTCACTCCCGTCTGGGCGGGTCGTCCTGGTCGGCAACGGCAACGTGGCGCTCGACTGCGCCCGGATCCTCGCCGAGGACCCGGAGCGGCTGGCCGGCACCGACATCGCCGAGGGACCGCTGGCGGTCCTGCGCGACAGCGCGGTGCGGGAGGTCGTCGTCCTCGGGCGCAGGGGGCCCGAGGAGGCGGCCTTCACCGTGCCGGAGCTGGTCGGGCTGATGGGGCACACCGGGATCAACGTCGTCGTCGACACCGGAGACCTGCCGATCGAGGAGGCGCTCGCCGGCGGTGGGACCACCACCCGGCTGCTGCGCGAGCTCGCCGGCCGCGAGGTGCGCCCGGAGCTGCGTACGATCGTCCTTCGCTTCCTCAGCTCGCCGGTTCGCGTGCTGGGTGAGGGCCGGGTCACCGGGGTGGAGGTCGGCCGCAACCGCCTCCAGCGCGACGAGAACGGCATCGTCCGAGCGGTCCCCACCGGCGAGACCGAGGTCCTCGAGACCGGGATGCTGCTGCGCGCGGTCGGCTACAAGGGCCTGCCCGTGGCCGACCTTCCCTACGACGCCGCGACCGGCACCGTCCCCAACGAGCGCGGCCGGGTGCTCCCGGGCGTCTACGTCGCGGGCTGGGTCAAGCGCGGTCCCAACGGTTTCATCGGCACCAACAAGTCCGACGCCGAGGAGACGGTCGAGCAGGTGCTCGACGATCTCGACACGGACCGCATCCCGGCCCCGGTCGGTGACGCCGGCGAGATCACCGCGGTCGTACGCAGCCGCCAGCCCGGCATGGTCGACCTGGCCGGCTGGCAGGCGATCGACCGCGAGGAGAAGCGACGTGGGGCCGAGTCCGGCCGTCCACGGGTGAAGATCACCGATGTCGAGGAGATGCGGGGCATCGCCGCGAAGTCGCGGAAACCCCGATACTCTCTTGGGCGTCGCAAGGAGCGCTGAGACGCTCTCGACACCGGGTTGAATTCGGGGAGCACGGGAGCAGGGGGAGAGAAGCAGGTGGCCGGGGAGAAGCGCGATGGTCGGCAGGACCGGTGGAGCAAGCACAACGAGCAGCGCCGCCAGCAGATCATCGATGCCGCGATCGCGGTGATCGAGGCCGGTGAGCCCGGCGGCGACGTGCAGGTGCAGCAGATCGCGGTTCGCGCCGGACTTTCCCGCACGGTCATCTACCGCCACTTCGAGGACCGCGCCGACCTCGACCGAGCCGTACAGCAGGCGATCCTCGACGGGCTCTGGTCCGACCTGATGCCCGGGATCACCCTCGACGGCACCGTGCCGGAGATCATCGAACGCATCATCGGCACCTACGTCCGCTGGGCCCGGGCCCATCCGGCGCTCCACCTCGCCGCCGACCACGACATCGACGGCGGCGACGACGGTCCCTTCCAGCAGGGGATGGAGCAGCTCGCCGGCCGGATCGCGGCGATCGTCGGCACCGCCGTCCTCGCTCTCGGTGGCAAGCCCACCGAGGAGGAGGCCGAGGCTCTCGACCCGCTGATCTACGGCCTGGTCGGCGCCGTCTTCGGTGCCGTACGCCGCTGGCTGACCCGCACCGGCGAGCGCCTGCCCGCCGAGACGCTGGAGCGGCTCACCGCCCAGTCCATCTGGTATGTCATCGACGGCCACGCCCGCGGTTTCGGGATCGAGCTCGACCCCGACCTGCCTCTAGAGGAACTCCTCACCAAGGACATCTTGGCCGTATAGCCTCTCGGGTATCGCCCGGCCGCACGGCCGTTCAGCCCAGGAGAAGACATGCCCCACATGCGCAGACTCTCGATCGCCGTCACCGCCGGTCTGGCGGCCACCGCCGGGTTCGCCGTCCCGCTGAGCCCGGTGACCGCGGCTCCGGGCAGCGGCTCCTCCGAGGGCACGGCCAGCGTCTTCATGGTCAACCCGGTCCAGTCCAGCAACGACCAGGGCCTGACCGACCAGAAGGACGCCGCGAGCGCCGTCCCGGACAGCGCCTATGCCCAGGTTCCGCTCACCCACCTGGACGGCTCGGGCTACCTCCGCGGCGACTACGCCGTCGTCGAGTCGAGCACCGGCACGCCGGCGTACTCCACGACCAACAGCTACTCCTACGACCGCCACCAGGACCAGTTCGAGCAGGTCATGGGCTACTTCTGGGTCACCCGCGCGCAGACCTACCTGCACACCCTCGGCTTCGGCGAGACGCTCCCGGGCGTCCTGAACCAGCCGTTCTCGGTCAAGATCAACCAGTACGGCGGCGACAACTCCTACCAGACCGACAAGCCCTTCCGGATCCGGCTGGGCAAGGGTGGTGTCGACGACGCCGAGGACGCCGAGGTGATCGTCCACGAGTACGGCCACGCCGTCCACGCCAGCCAGGTGCCCGGCTACGGCAGCAGCCTGGACGCCGGCGCGATCGGGGAGTCGTTCGGCGACTACCTCGCCGTCACCGTCGGGCTCGACGCCGCCTCGGAGTACGGCTGGCCGGTCGCCGCCGACCCCTCCTGCCCGATGGACTGGGACGCGACCTCCTACACCGACGCCCCGCACTGCATCCGCAGCTTCCACCTCGACCTCACCCTCGAGGACCGCCGCAACCAGGTCCACTACGACGGCCAGATCTGGAGCCAGGCGCTGTGGGAGATCCGCGAGGGCTACGAGGCACTCGGCCTCTCCACCCGCGACTGGGACACCACACTGATCTACTCCCAGTTCTCCTACGCCCCGGACACCAGCTTCCAGGCCGCGGCCGCCGAGACGTACGCCGCAGCGGCCGCTCGCGACGGCCAGGCCGCCGCCGACCTGGTCCGCGACCGGTTCGCCGCCCGGGGGATCACCTTCTGATCATCACGCGGCTCCGCTAGGCCTCGCGCAGGTAGGCGAGGACGGCGGAGACGCGTCGGTCGGTGGTGGGGTCGAGCCGGAGCTTGGCGAAGATGTTGCCGACGTGCTTGCGTACGGCAGCCTCGGAGACGAAGAGTGCGGCGGCGATGCTGCCGTTGGTGCGGCCCTCGGCCATCAGGGCGAGGACCTCGCGCTCGCGCTCCGAGAGCACGTCGAGCGGACCGTCGGGCTGGTGCCGGCTGAGGAGGCCGCGTACGACCTGGGGGTCGACGACCGTCTCGCCGCCGGCCACCCGGTCCAGGCTGTCGAGGAAGTCCCGGACGTGGCCGACCCTGTCCTTGAGCAGGTAGCCGATGCCGCCGCCACCGGTGGTGTCGAGGAGCTCGGCGAGGTAGGCGTCGGCGACATATGCCGAGAGCACCAGGACGGCCAGGTCGCGGTGCCGCCGCCGCAGCTCGGCGGCGGCGCGCAGCCCCTCGTCGGTGTGGGTCGGCGGCATCCGGATGTCGGTGATGACCACGTCGGGGCGGGTGTGGTCGGTGAACGCGAGCAGGGCTTCCGCGTCGCCGACCGCGGCGATGACCTCATGGCCGGCTCGCTCGAGGATGGCGAGGAGGCCCTCGCGCAGCAGCGCGGCGTCCTCGGCCAGGACGATCCTCAGGGGAGCACGGTCGGGCACGTCATCCTCACTTCCGTCGGTCCGCCCGGTGGGCTGGTGACCTCCAGGTGGCCGTCCAGGGCGGCCAGACGCGTGGCCAGACCGGCGAGCCCGCCCCCGGGACGCAGGGTGGCGCCGCCGACCCCATCATCGCGTACGCCGACCTCCAGCCGGCCACCGGTGACCTGCCCCTGGACGCGGGCCGATCGGGCACCGGCATGGCGGACCGCGTTGGTGAGCGCCTCGGCGACCACGAAGTACGCCGCGGCCTCGACCGGCGCCGGCAGCCGGCCGCCCATCTGCAGATCGACCGAGACCGGCAGCCCGGCGGCGTCGGCGAGCTCGCGGACGGCAGCGGTGAGCCCGTGGTCGACCAGCACCCGCGGATGGATCCCGCGGACGGTGGCGCGGAGCTCGGCCAGCGCCGTCTCGGCCTGGGTGTGCGCCTGCCGGACGAGGTCGAGCCCGGAACCCTCGGGCACCTCCAGCTCGGCCAGTCCGAGGGTCATGGTCAGCGCGACCAGCCGCTGCTGCGCGCCGTCGTGGAGGTCGCGCTCGATCCGGCTGCGCTCGGTCTCGAAGGCGTCGACGAGGTCCACCCGGGACCGGCGCAGGTCGGCGACGGCTGCGGCCATCCGGGTCTGCGCCGGTTCGAGCAGGAGCCGCGCCAGGCTGGCCTGGGCGGCGGCGAGGAGAGTCGCGGCGTACAGGCCGGCGATCAGCAGCACCAGCCCAGGGGCCACGGCGATCCAGGCCTCGGTGGGCGTGGTGAGCTGCCAGGGGCCGAAGGAGACGGGAGCGTCGAGTCGGACCAGGACCGGGGCGAGCACGAGCACACCCGGGATGGTGATGATCAGGTTGAGCACGACGGCGTCGACCACCCACAGCACCGTGGCGACCAGCACGGTGTAGCCGACCTCGGGTCCGGAGACCCGGAGCCGGCGCAGCGCCCGGAGGCGGTCGCTCCAGGCGATCGGCTCCAGCGGCTCGGCGGGTCCTGGGCGGACCTCGGGGAGGATCAGCCGGAGGCGTACCCGTTCCACGTCGGCGACGAGCGCCGCCAGCAGCGGGATACCGGCCAGGACCAGCACCCCGACCAGGAGGACCAGGGTGAGCAGTCCGACGCCGATCAGCACGAACAGGAGGAAGGCGACTACGAGACCGATCAGAGCGCCGGAGGCCAGGTAGGCCAGGGCGCGCCAGGGCCAGCTGGAGGCAAGCAGCCGCCAGGGGGAGGAGCGCAGCGCGGCCCAGACGTCGGGTGGAGGTCTCATGACTCTCGAGCCTAGGCACTTGTGACCCCGCGGTGGGGTAGCGCACGCGCTACCTCGCCGTGGCGTCTGCGCCCGTGTGCGCGCCGCGTACGAGGCGTTTGCTGGAAACCATGACCGCCACCATCCCGGACGCCGTCCACGCGCCTCGGCCGCCCGGCCCGCCCGCCGTCGTTCTCGACGACGTCACCCGCACCTATCGCTCCCGCTCCGGCAAGGTCGACGCCCTGCGCGGCGTGAGCCATGCCTTCGCCTCCGGGACGTTCACCGCGATCATGGGCCCGTCGGGATCGGGCAAGTCCACGCTGATGCAGATCGCCGCCGGCCTGGACCGGCCCACCCGGGGCACCGTCCGGGTCGCGGGCACCGCCCTGGCCGGCCTGAACCGGACGACGCTGACGAAGCTGCGCCGACAGATGATGGGCTTCGTGTTCCAGCAGTACAACCTGCTGGACGCTCTCACCGCGTACGACAACGTCGCCCTTCCCACCCGCCTCGCCGGGCGGCGTCCGGATCGCGCCGAGGTGGTCGGGGCGCTCGAGCAGGTCGGTCTGCACGGGCTCGCCCGGCGGCGGCCGCCGGAGCTCTCCGGCGGCCAGCAGCAGCGCGTCGCGATCGCGCGTGCGCTGCACGCCCGGCCGGCGGTGCTCTTCGCCGACGAGCCCACCGGTGCGCTGGACCGTAACGCCGGACGCGACGTGCTCGAGCTGCTGCGCAACCTCGTCGACGCGCCGGTGACCCACGGGCCGGCGCAGACGGTCGTGATGGTCACCCACGACCCGCTCGCCGCCTCGTACGCCGACAATGTGCTGTTCCTCGCCGACGGCCGGATCGTGGGCCAGATGGAGCGCAGCGATCCGGCCCGGATCGGCGCCCGGATGGCCGAGCTGGAGCCCCTGCGATGAGCGTCGTCGCGATGGTCGCGCACAGCCTGAAGAGCCTGCGCCAGTCCTGGCCTCCGTACGCCGGGGCCGCCGTCGCCCTCGCCGGCGGCATCGCCCTGATCACCCTCGCCACCAACATGCTGGGAGCGCTCGGCACCGCCACCGACGGGCTGGATCCGCAGACCCGGACGCAGATCGACGACCTCGGGTCGCTGTTCGGGATCATGGCCGGGATCTCGCTCTTCCTTGCGCTCTTCGTGGTCTCCTCGACCTTCGGGTTCGTCGTGGCCACCCGGCGCCGCGAGCTCGGCCTGCTCCGCCTGCTCGGCGCCACTCCGCGCCAGGTGCGGACCCTGCTGCTCGGAGAGGCGCTCGCGGTCGCGGCCGTCGGCACGGTCGCGGGTTGCCTGCTCGGTACCGCCGTGACGGTGCCGGTGCTGCGCATCCTGCACCAGGCCGGGGTCACCCCGGTCCTGCTCGCGATGCCGAGCCAGGGCACCGGATGGGCGATCGCCGCCTCCTGCGGTGTCGGCGTCGCGCTGGTCGGGGCCTGGCGCGCGGGCGCCCGGGCGGGACGTACGCAGCCGGTCGAGGCGCTCCGCGACGCGGTCCTCGAGCGGCGTCGGCCCACGGTGGTCCAGGCGCTGGTCGCGCTCACCGCCGCCGGCGCGCTGGTCGCGACCGCGGTGCTCGCTCCCGAGATGCCGCTGCTGTTCGCCCTGCTCGTGGGCATGTTCCTGCCGGTCGTCGCTGTGATCGGGGCCAACGCGGTGGGCGGCCTGCTCTACACCGAGCTCGCGGCGTACGCCGGTGCCACGGTGGCGCGACGGGACCCTGCGGCGCACCTGGCCCGCGACCTCGCCCGCACCAGCAGCCGGATGACCGCCGCGGTGGCGGCGCCGGTGGTGGCCATCATGGCGGTGGCCGGCTCGATGGTGCTCGCGGTCGGTGCGACCGCCGACTGGAGCGAGGGCGCCGACCGGGCCGCCCTCAGGTCGGAGCTGGTCGTCGAGCGGGCCGAGCGCCCAGAGCGGATCCAGGACGTGCCCGGGGTGGGCGTGAGCGACGTACGCCGCACGGCGCAGGTCGGGTTCGGGGGCGGTCCCGAGGACGTCGAGGTCGTCGATGTCTCCAATGCTGCCGCGACGCGGAGCCTGCAGGCGACGCAGGGGAGTCTCGCCGACCTGCGCGGCCGGGCGATGGCGGTCACCGCCTCGTACGTCACCGACCTCGGCGGCCGGGTCGGCCAGACCCGCCGGATGCGCATCGACGGCCGGAGCGTCAAGGTGCGCCTGGTCGCGGTCGTCCCCGACGCCCCGAACCTGTGGAGCGACATCATCGTGCCCGACGACCTGCCCCGCATCGACAGGGTCGCCCGCGACACCGGAACGGTCTTCGTGCGCACCGACGCCGGCGCGGACGTCGCCGGGGCCGCCCGGTCGATCCGGGAGACCGGGGCCGAGGTGAGCACCGGCGAGGAGTGGGTCGGAGCGGTCTCGGCCGAGGCGCGCGAGATGAACGCGGTCGTGCTGTGGGTGATGCTCGGCCCGGCCGGGGTCTACGCCGCGATCGCGGCTGTCAACGCGGTCCTGATCGGGGCGAGCCAGCGCCGCCGCCAGACCGCCACCGCCCGGCTCGTCGGCGCCACCCCGGCACAGGTGCGCCGGACCGCGCTCTGGGAGACGGTCTTCACCGGCGCCGGCGCTCTGCTGGTCGGCGGCGCGGTCACCGGGTTCACGGGCTGGCTGTTGCGGCAAGCGGTTGTACGCGACGTGCCCGGCGCACCGCTGACGTTCCCCTGGCAGGCACTGTCCGGGATCACGGCAGCCTGCCTGGTCGTGCTGCTAGCCGCAGCCGTCGCCGGGGCGTACGCGCTGCGGGGCGGGGAAGCGACCGACTGAGCCTGTCCTGACTGTGCCTGTCCCGAATGGGCCTGTGAGGGGTTAAGTAGTGTTTGCCGCGTGACAGAGATGGACGGCGTACTCACCCAGGACGGCATCGGCGAGGGCGACGGTCTGGAGCGGCTGTGGACGCCCTACCGGATGGCCTACATCCGCGGCGAGAACAAGCCCACCGACCCCTCGGAGACGGAGTGCCCGTTCTGCCGGGTGCCGACGCTCGAGGACGCCGAGGGCCTGGTCGTCCACCGCGGCGAGACCTGCTTCGTGGTGCTCAACCTCTACCCGTACGCCCCGGGGCACATGATGGTGTGCCCCTACCGCCACATCGCCGGCTACGTCGAGACCACCGACGAGGAGGCCGCCGAGATGGCGGTGCTGACCAAGCAGGCCGTACGCACCCTCGCCGGCGTCTCGCGTGCCGAGGGCTTCAATATCGGGATGAACCAGGGCACCGCGGGCGGCGCCGGCATCGCCGCCCACCTGCACCAGCACATCGTGCCCCGCTGGGTCGGCGACCAGAACTTCATGCCGATCATCGGCCGCACCAAGACCCTGCCGCAGCTGCTGACCGACACCCGCGACCTGCTCGCGCAGGCGTGGGCGTCGGTCTAGCGCGTCGGACTGGGGATCAGACGATCGCCCAGGCCACGGCGGCGGCCGCGAAGCCGACGATCGAGAGCACCGTCTCCAGGACGGTCCAGGTCGCCAGGGTCTGCTTCACGGTCATGTTGAAGTAGCGAGACACGATCCAGAAGCCGCCGTCGTTGACGTGGCTGAGGATGATCGAGCCGGCGGCGATCGCGACGGCGATCACGGCGAGCTCGGGCTGCGAGTAGCCGGTGCCGAGGGTCGGCGCGATGATGCCGCCGGTCGTCACGATCGCCACGGTCGCGGAGCCCTGGGCGATCCGGAGCGCGCAGGAGATGACGTACGCCAGCAGCAGGATCGGCAGGCCGGCGTCGGAGAGCACCTCGGCGAGCGCGGTGCCCACACCGGTCGCGGTGATCACCGCGCCGAAGAAGGCGCCGGCGCCGACGACGAGCAGAATCATGCCGACCGGCCGCAGCGAGGCGCCGGTGAACTCGGAGATCTCCTCGAGGCTCATCCCGCGCCGGATGCCGAGCAGCCAGAAGGCGAGGAGCACGGCGATGGTGAGCGCGATCGCCGGGTTGCCGAAGAAGGTGAGCAGGCTGAGCAGCCGGCCCGGGTCGAGCAGCATCGTGCCGAAGGTCGCGCCGAGGATCAGGACCAGCGGCACCGCGATGACCCCGAGGACGAGGGAGAGCGCGACCGGGGTGGCAGGTGTCTTGTCCTGCTCCGCCTCGGTCTCCGCGACCAGGAACTCCTCGGGCACCGAGACCTGGACCCGCCGGGCGATCCACGTCGGGAAGAGGATCCCGGCGGCGGCGAACGCGGGCAGGCCGCACAGCAGGCCCATGATGATCAGCCAGCCGAGGTCGACGCCGAGCAGGCCGCCCAGGGCCGTCGGGCCGGGGTGGGGAGGCAGGAAGGCATGCGTCATCGACAGGCCCGCGAGGACCGGGAGGGCGTAGAGGACGAGCGACTTGCCGCCGCGGTGAGCTGCGACGTAGACCAGCGGCGCGAGCACGAAGATGCCGATGTCGAAGAAGACCGGGATGCCGAAGATCAGGCCGACCAGGCCCATCGCGACCGGGGTGCCGCGTTCGCCGAAGATGCCGATCAGCCTCGCGGCGAGGACGTCGGCGCCGCCGGACCGCTCGAGCAGCGACCCGAGCACAGTGCCGAGACCGATGATGAGCGCGATGTGGCCCAGTACGCCGCCGAAGCCGGTCTCGATGAGCGACTCCTTCGCGGAGAGCGCGGTGCCCACCATCTGCTCGACGGACAGGCCGGCCGCGACGGCGAGGCCGATGCCGCTGATGAAGAGGGCGATGAAGGGTTCGAGCTTCACCTTGATGATCAGGAAGAGGAGCACGGCGATCGCCACGGCGCAGAGCAGCAGCAGGCCCGTGGTGCTTGTCTGGAGCCAATGCATGGTTGGTTCTCCCGTTGGGTCAGGGGGATGGAGTGGGGGATGGACTCAGCGCAGAGCTGCGCGGAACCGGGCGGCGTTGGTGGTGATCTGCTCCCACCGGGCCTCGTCGACGTCGGCGGGCTGGACCACCGACGTCCCGGCGGTCACGGCGATGGCGCCGGCCCGCAGGAACTCCGCGGCGTTGTCTTCGTCGACTCCGCCGGAAGGGATCAGGGCGACCTCGGGGAACGGGCCCCGGAGGTCGGAGAAGTAGCGCGGACCGACGGCCCGCGCCGGGAAGATCTTGACCGCGTCGGCGCCGAGCGAGGTCGCGGTGAGGACCTCGGTCGGGGTGAGGGCGCCGAGGACGACGGCCGCACCCGCGGCGTGACCCTCGGCGACGATCTCCGCCGCCTCCGGCGGCAGGCCGGGCGTCACCAGGAACCGGGCGCCGGCCGCGAGCGCGGCGCGGGCCTGGTCGGCGGTCAGCACCGTTCCGGCGCCGATGACGATGTCGTCGTCGGCCCGGGCGCTGACCTGCGCGACGAGGTCGGTGAGGCCCGGCGTCGTGTAGGTCAGCTCGACGGTCCGAATACCCCCGGCGGCCAGCGCATGGCAGAGCGCGACGGGATCGTCGAGCCGGGAGGCGCGTACGACGACCAGCGCCCGGTCGTCCTGGAGCGTCTCGATGACGAAGTTGCTCATCGGGCTCGGGTCCCTTCGTCGGTGCGGCGCAGCGCCCGTCCGGGCAGTGCGTCGGTGCGGTGGCCGTCCTCGATGACGGCGGTGCCGTTGACCAGCACCCAGTCGATGCCGTGGGCCTGCTGCCGCGGTTGCTCGAACGTGGCGGTGTCCTGGACGGTGTCGGGGTCGAGGAGCACCAGGTCGGCGGCGTACCCCTCCCGGACGAGGCCGCGCTCGCGCAGCCGGAGCCTCGCCGCCGGGCGGCCGGTGAGGTGGTGGACGCAGTCGACCAGGTCGAGCACCCCGAGGTCGCGTACGTAGCGGGCGAGGTAGCGGGGGAAGGTGCCCCACGCGCGCGGATGCGGGCGCTCGCCGACGAGGATCGCGTCGCTGCCGCCGCAGTGAGCGCGGTGCCGCATGATCGTCTGCACGTTCTCCTCGTGGCCGACGTGCTGGAGGATCGTCGTGGCCAACCGGTCGCGGACGAGCAGGTCGAAGAAGACGTCCGTGGCCACCTGGCCGGACTCCTCGGCGATCTCGGCGACGGTGCGGCCGACGTAACGGGACAGCTCCGGGTTGCGTACGCCGCTGATCTGGATCGTGCGCCAGTCGGTCACGCAGCCGTGGCAGCCGTCGGTGCCGACATGGTCGAGCTCGTGCGCGATCCGGGCGCGGTCGGCGGGTTGCGCGATCCGGGCGAGCAGGGCATCGGGGCCGCCGGAGGTCGACCAGCTGGGCAGCACGGCGCTGAGCGTGGTGGCTCCCGGGAGATAGGGGTAGGTGTCGAGCGTGATGTCGACGCCGTCGTCCAGGCCCGCGTCGATGATCTCGATGAGCTCGCCGGCCCGACCGCGGTTGGGCTCGAAGTTCATGGTCGCGTGGGTGAGGTGGAGGGCGCACCCGGAGGTCCGGGCGACGGCGATCATCTCGGCGTACGCCTCCAGTGCACCGGCCCCGTAGGAGCGGTGGTGCGGGCTGTAGTAGCCGCCCACATCCGCGACGACCCGGCACAGAGTGGCCAGCTCGTCGTCGTCGGCGAACATGCTCGGCGGGTAGGTCAGGCCGCTGCTCATCCCCACCGCGCCCTCCTCGAGACCGACCCGGAGCAGCCGCGCCATCTCGGCAATCTCGGCGGAGGTGGCGGGCCGGTTGTCGGGACCGACGACCATCAGCCGCAGGGTCCCTTGCGGGACGAGGTATGCCGCGTTGCACGCGATCCCGTGGTCGAGCCGGTCCAGGTAGCCGGCGACGGTGTCCCAGTCGAAGTCGAAGTCGTCCGGCTCGCCGTTCCAGCCCGCGATCTGGCGGCGCAGGTGGGCGCGCGCGGCCGCGTCGGCGGGTGCGAACGAGAGGCCGTCCTGTCCGACGACCTCGAGCGTGACGCCCTGGCTCACCTTGGCGGTGTGGTCGGGGTTGACCAGGATCTGCAGGTCCGAGTGGGCGTGCATGTCGATGAACCCAGGGGTCAGCGCCCGCCCGGCGGCGTCGACGGTGCGTCGCGCGGCCGGTGCCGGAGCATCGGTGTGGATGCCGGTGATCCGCCCGGCGTCGATGCTGACGTGGGCGTGGAACGCCGGGGCTCCGCTGCCGTCGATGACGGTCGCGTCGCGGATGAGCAGGTCGGTCATGGTGGCTCCTCTCAGAACCAGGTGCGCACGAGGTCGACGACGACCGGGTCGTCGGCGTCGGCGTCGTCGAGGACCGGGATGAGGCCCCACTTGTCGAAGGCGGTGCACGGGTGCGAGAGCCCGAGGCGGAGCTCGTCGCCGATCACGACGGGTGCCTCGGTCGCGGGGTCCCAGCGGAGGAAGCCGTGCTGGTCGTTGAGCGCGGTCACGGCGACACCGGTGATCGGGGTCGCAGGGGAGCCGGTCGTCCGTGCCCGAAGCAGCTGCGCCTCGGGCATGCCCTCGTCGAAGGGCAGGTCGCGCTTGCCGGCATCGAAGAGCGCGAGCCCCGGCTCCGGCTGCGAGGAGATCCGCACCCAGCCGTGAAGGGCGCTGCGCAGGCCGGGCCCGCTGGTGCGGGGCGTGCTCCCCAGCGGTGAGATGCCGCGGTAGAAGCCGTCGTCGTGGGTGATGTAGGCGCCGCTGCGGAGCACCACGCGGGCCTCGTCGTCGGCCACCAGCGGCGCGAGCGCGTCGGCGACCTGCTCGAAGTAGGCGCTGCCGCCGGCGCTCACCACCGGCGTCCGGCCGGCGGGCAGCAGGCCGGAGATCCGCCGGTGGAGGGAGACCAGGCTGTCGACGTACGCATGGACGACGCCGAGCGCGGCCTCGTCGGTGGTGTGCGCCAGGGCGCCCTCGTACCCGGTGACCCCGGCGAGCTCCAGATGCGGAGAGGCAGCGACGGCCTCGGCCACGGCGACCGCGGTCGCCTCGTCACGGGCGCCGGTGCGACCGCCCGCGGCGCCGCGCTCGACGAGGACGCCGAGCGGGCGGCGAGGCCCGGCCCCGGCGGCATGGGCGGCGAGCGCCTCGTGCATCAGGGCGACCGTCCGTGGCGAGTCTGCCCACACCAGCACCTCCAGCCCCGCGTCCTCGGTGATCTGGTCCGAGATCCAGCGGAGGGTGAGCGGGGAGACGATCGCGTTGGCCACGATCACCCGGGAGACGCCGAAGGCGCGGGCGACGGCGAGCTGGGGGAGGTTCGCCACCGTGATCGCCCAGGCGCCGGCGGCGAGCTGCTCGGCCCACAGCTGCGGAGCCATCGTGGTCTTGCCGTGCGGAGCCAGGGCGATGCCCCGCTCCGCGCACCAGGCGGCCAGCACGTCACGGTTGTGGGTCATCGCGACGCGGGAGAGGGAGAGCACGGGCGTGGGCAGCTGTGAGAGGCGGGGCGCCGCCTCGAGCACCTCGGCGACCGTACGTCCCCACAGCGCGGGCGGGATCGCCTTGTGGCGCCAGTCGACCCGCTCCTCGCGCAGCGCCGCGACGGCCGCTGTGTCGATGTGGGCTGCCGGGTGATCCATGACCCGTCCTTCCTGCGTTGCACAATATGCAACGGTGATTGCGTAATTCGATTCGTTAGTTGTAGCATCGGCCACACCGGGCGTCAACGGCCCGGCGAAGAACCAACAGGGGAGGAGCTCCATTCGTGGGCAGTAGCGGAGACGTGCGAGTGGTCTGTCTCGGGGAGGCGATGGTCGTCCTGCGTCCGGAGGGCGACCAGTCGCTCGCCGGGGCGACGACCCTGCGCCGTTCGGTCGGCGGCGCCGAGGCCAACGTGGCCGGTGCCCTGGCCGCCCTCGGCGTGCGGACCGCCTGGGTGTCCCGGCTCGGCCAGGACCCGTTCGGCGACGTCGTGACCGAGGACCTGATCGCCCGCGCCGTGGACGTCGAGGCCGAGCGTGATCCCGAGCGGCCGACGGGGCTCTACCTGAAGGAGCCCGCCCCCGGGGGCAGCCGTATGCACTACTACCGCGCCGGCTCCGCGGCCGCCGCGATGGACGCCGGCCTGCTGGATCTGCCGGGGGTCGCGGAGGCGCTGGCCTCGGCCGAGGTCGTGCACACCTCCGGCATCACCGTCGGCATCCTCGAGGAGGGATCGACGCTGCTCACCCGCCTGCTGGCGCTGCGTGACGAGCTGGGCTTCCGGCTCAGCGTCGACCTCAACTGGAGACCGGCCCTGTGGGCCGGGCGCACCATCGAGCCGCTGATCGACCTGCTCCGCGCGGCCGACATCGTTCTGCTCGGAGCCGACGAGGCACGCGCGGCGCTCGGCGCGGACGCTCCGCAGGAGCTCCGCGAGCTCCTGGGTGAGCGTCCGCGGCTGGTGATCAAGGCCGACTCCCACGCGGCCGGGGAGTACGACGCCGACGGAAGCGCCACGCAGGTCCCCGCGCTCCGGGTCGACGTCGTGGAGCCGGTCGGCGCGGGCGACGGCTTCGCGGCGGGCTACCTCGCCGCGCTCGTCGACGGGACCGGCCCGGTCGGCCGGCTGCGCCAGGGCCATCTGGTCGCGGCGGGCGTCCTGGCCGCGACCGGCGACCACGCGCGACCGCCGGCCGCCGACGTACGTGCCCGGCTGCTCGAGTGCTCCGAGGACGGCTGGGCCGCGACCCGGGTGAGCGCGTCCGGCATCGACACCCCGGCGATCCGTGAGGAGGTCGGGCCGCGATGAGTCAGAGTCTTTCCCGCGCGCTGCAGATCCTCATCGAGCTCGGCGAGGGCGAGCGATCCCTCGACCAGGTGGCCGCCAGTCTCGAGGTCCACAAGACCACCGCGATGCGGCTGCTGCACACCTTGGAGGCGGACCGCTTCGTACGCCGCGACGACCGCCAGCGCTACCACCTCGGCTCCCGCCTGTTCGCCCTCGGCACGGCAGCCCTCTCCCAGCACGCGATCCGCGACGTGGCCCAGCCCCACCTGACCCGCCTCGCGGCCGAGACGGGTGGCCAGGCCGTCCACCTGGCTGCGTACGAGAACGGCACGGCCATCTACCTCGCCAAGGTGGAGAGCACCCACTCGGTGCGGATGTACTCGCGGGTGGGTCTGCCCGCCGCGCTGCACGCGACAGCTGTGGGCAAGGTGCTCGTCGCGGGGCTGCCTCCGGGCGAGCAGGAGGCGGTGGTCGCCGGCATCGACTTCCGGCCGTTCACCAGCCGCACCATCCCTGACGCGGCCGGCTATCACGAGGTGCTCGCCCGGACGCGCGAGCAGGGCTGGGCCGAGGACGCCGCCGAGCACGAGGACTTCATCAACTGCGTCGGGGCGCCCGTACGCGACGAGGCCGGGCGCGTCGTCGCCGCGGTCTCCGTCTCCGTGCCCGACGTCATCCTGCCCCGCGATGGGGTGCGTGCCCTGGTGCCGCAGCTCCTCGCGGCCACCGAAGCGATCTCCGCCGACTGGGCCGGCCGGAGCTCATGAGAACACCCCGAGAGGAAACCCATCCCATGTCCGACATCCGCATCTCCACCGACCAGGCCCCGGCCCCGGCGCACACCTTCTCCCAGGGCGTGGTCCGCGGCGGCCTGATCCAGGTCTCCGGTCAGGGCCCCGTCGACCCCGCCACGAACGAGTACCTGTTCCCCGGCGACGTGAAGGCCCAGACCGTACGCACCCTGCAGAACGTGGAGGCGATCCTGGCTGCCGCCGGTGCGGGCTTCGAGGACGTGCTGATGCTCCGGGTCTACCTGACCACCCGGGACGACTTCGCCGCGATGAACGACGCCTACGGCGAGTTCATCGGCTCACGCGTCGCCGAGGGCGGCATCCTCCCGTGCCGCACCACCGTGATGACCGGCCTCCCGCGCGAGGAGATGCTCGTCGAGATCGACGCGCTCGCCGTCGCTCGCTAGTCGACGACCCGGGCGAGCTCCCGGCTGAGGTAGGGCGCCAGGGTGCGGGCGTAGCGCGAGGTGATGTGGTTGCCGTCGCGGTAGACGATGACGTTGCCGATCACCGCCGGGCAGACCTCGTCCCCGCAGAACAGGTGGGTCAGGTCGACCAGGTGCGCGTTGGGGTCGCGGGCGACCGCGTCGCGGTGCGGATCCTTGACGAGTACGTCGGTGCGCGGCCGCCCGCACTCCTCGCCGGCGGTCTCGGGGGAGTGCCGCTGGATGCAGCCCAGGGTGGTGCGCAGATAGGCGGCGTTGTCGGGCTCGAACATCGGGTTGTCGACGAGCGCGATCACCGGGACGTCGTTCGATGGCCGGTGGCTCCAGGCCTCGACCAGGCCGTTGACCGTGGACTCGTACGGCGTCTCGCGGTCCAGCGGCTGGGTCGTCTTGCGGGCCGAGTGGGTGACGATGATCGCGTCGAGGTCCTGCTGCTCGGGAGCGCGCAGGTAGGCCTCGAGCTGCCGGTTCCACTCCGCGCAGGCGGGGCGGTTGTCGGCGATGTTCCGGCCGAGCGGCCGGGTGTTCCAGTGGCAGGCGGCGCGGGCGGCGACATCGATACGCCAGTTGCGCTGGTCGCCGATCAGGTCGAGGGCGCCGACCGGAGCGACGGCGTGCGAGTCGCCGACCATCAGCAGTCGCTTCTCATAGCCCTCGACCGACCCGTTGGGGCAGGCGCTGAAGCGCACCGGACGCTCCTCGAAGGACCAGCACTGGCTCCGGTTCTCGTCGTCGGCGCCGATCGCGGCCACCGCCGGGATCAGCTCGCCCCGCAGGTCGGGGTTGTGGCACGAGCTTCCCGCGGAGCGCACCGCCAGCGCAGCCGCGCCGAGGCACTCGGTCGTGAAGGGGTCGGCGGTGGCGAGCCGGGCCGCCGCCGCGATCGCCCTGTCCTCGGAGTGGTCGATCGCGGTCAGGCCGCTCCAGCCGGCGCCGACCGCGACCACGAGAGCAGCCAGGGTGGCGACCAGGGCTCGCGGACCGCCGGGCCTGATGACGTACGTCTGGACCTGGCGGGTCACCAGCCGGTTGGTCGCCCAGGCGAGCAGCGTCGAGACGACGAGCACGCCCGCGGCCGAGCCGACGGTGAGCCGCTCTCCGCCGGTGTAGTAGAGCCATGCGATCAACAGCGGCCAGTGCCACAGGTAGAGCTCGTAGGAGATGTCGGCGACGAACCGCAGCGGGCGGGTCTCCAGCAGGCGGCGCGGCCCGCGGGGCGACGGGGTGGAGCCGGCCATCACCAGCAGCGCCCCGGCGACCGGCCACAGGGCCAGCGGCCCCGGGAAGTGGTCCGCGCCGTCCATCACGAAACCGCAGGTCACAACCAGGGCCAGACCGGTCCACGCGGCGTACGGCTTGATCTTCTCGGGCAGGCTGCTCTGCCCATTCCTTCGGGGCCGCAGGGCGAGCGCGGCCAGGGCGCCGGCGGCGATCTCCCAGAAGCGGGTGATGGAGTTGAAGTACGCAGCCGCCTGGTCGGATCCGGAGACCTTGACCGCATAGGCGAAGGAGAGCGCGAACGCGATCGCGGTCAGCACGAACAGCACCCGCGCGAGGCTGAGCCGCCCCAGCCGGCCCCGGGCCACGACCCGGAGCACCAGAGCCAGCCCGACGACGACCAGCGGCCACAGCAGGAAGAACTGCCCCTGCACCGCGAGCGACCAGAAGTGCTGCACCGGAGTCGAGGACGGCCCCGCGGCGCCGTAGGAGAGCTGGCTGGCGATGAGCTCCCAGTTGAGCGTGTACGTCGCGGCCGCGACGAGCTCGCGGGTCGTCTGCGTCCACAGCGTCTGCGGGATGAAGACCACCATCAGCGCGGCCGTCGCGGCCAGCACGATCAGCGCCGGCGCGGCGAGCCGCGCGAACGTACGTCCGTAGTGCTCGCCGAGCTTCACCCGGCCGCGCTCGGCCCTGCCCACGAGTGATCGGGTGGCGAGGAAGCCGGAGATCACCAGGAAGACGTCGATCCCGCCCGAGACCCGGCCGTTGCCGAAGAGATGGAAGGCGACCACGAGCGCCAGGGCGATGCCGCGCAGCCCGTGGATCTCGCTGATGTGTCCAGAGGTGTGCCCAGATTTGGGGCTGTTGGGATCGCTGTCGGCCCGACTGGTCGCAGGCGTGCGGAAATCCAAGGTGGCGGTCACGTGATCGCTGTTCTAGTGGACGTTGACGGGTGAGAGCCGTCGCACCGTAACGAGCAGTGGTGACCTGAAGGCATACGGCCGTTATCAATCTGCCGTCGAGATCTCCTCAGAACCGCTTCACATCGCCGCTGAAGGAGATAGGTTGCACCCCGACGTGACTTAGATCACACCCAGGACTGAGGAGTTCGACGATGAACACGCACAAGATCGGCCGCCTGATGGCGGTCGCAGCGGTGGCGACCCTGTCGACCGCATCGCTCGTGGCATGTGGAGGCTCGGATGACGGTGGCGACTCGGGAGACTCGGGCGGCACCGACGTCGGAGTGATCCTCCCCGACGCGACCACGTCTCCCCGATGGGAGTCCCAGGACCGCCCCAACCTCGAGAAGGCGTTCGACGACGCCGGCCTCGAGGCCACGATCCAAAACGCCCAGGGCGACACCGCCAAGTTCGGTCAGCTGTGCGACAGCATGATCAACGAGAACGTCAAGGTCATCATCATCACCAACCTCGACTCCGAGTCGGGCGCGGCCTGCCTGAAGAAGGCCGCCGACGCGGGCGTCACGAGCATCGACTACGACCGGCTGACGCTCAACGGCGGCGCCTCCTACTACGTCTCCTTCGACAACGTGAAGGTCGGCGAGCTGATGGGCACGGGCCTCGACGAGTGCATCACCGCCGCGGGCAAGAAGGGCGGCAACATCGTCTACGTCAACGGCGCGGCCACCGACAACAACGCGGCCCTGTTCAAGTCGGGCTACGAGAAGGCGCTCGAGCCGAAGATCGCCGACGGCACCTACAAGCTCGTCGGCGACCAGTCGGGGGAGTGGGACGCCACCAAGGCCGGGAAGGTCTTCGACCAGATGTACACCGCCAACGGCGGAAAGATCGACGGCGTGGTCTCGGCCAACGACACCATGGCCGGCGGCATCATCGCCCGGTTGAAGGCGAACAACGCCCAGGGCAAGATCCCGGTGACCGGCCAGGACGCCTCGGTCGAGGGTCTGCAGAACATCCTGCAGGGCTTCCAGTGCGGCACCGTCTACAAGAACACCGCGCTCGAGGCCAAGGCCGCCGCGGACCTGGCGATCGCGCTGATCGAGGGTGACGAGGAGGGTGCCGAGGCGCTGGCCACTGGCAGCGTCGAGGACACCGAGGCCGGCACGGACGTGCCGTCCGTGCTCGCCGAGCCCGTCTGGGTCACCAAGGAGACCGTCGGGACCGTCATCGAGGACGGTCAGGCCGACGCCGCCGAGGTGTGCGCCGGTGCGATCGCCGACCTGTGCACCGAGAACGGCGTGCCTCAGTGAGTCCACTGCTTGAGCTGCGCGGCGTCGAGAAGTCCTTCGGCGCCGTGCAGGTCCTGCGCGGAGTGGACCTCTCGGTCCAGGCGGGCCGGGTCACCGCGCTCGTCGGCGACAACGGTGCCGGCAAGAGCACCCTGGTCAAGGGGATGGCCGGGATCCATCTCTTCGACGCCGGTGACTACCTCTTCGAGGGTGAGCCGGTGAAGGTGACCAACCCCAAGGAGGCCGCCGCGCTCGGGATCGAGGTCGTCTACCAGGACCTCGCCCTGTGCGACAACCTCGACGTCGTCCACAACATGTTCCTCGGCCGGGAGATGAGACGGCTGCGGCTGGTCGACGAGGACACCATGGAGCAGCGTGCTCGCGAGACGCTCGACGGTCTCTCGGTGCGTACGCTGAAATCGGTGCGTACGCCGGTGGCCTCCCTCTCTGGTGGCCAGCGTCAGACGGTGGCGATCGCCCGGGCCGTGCTGTGGAACTCCAAGCTCGTCATCCTCGACGAGCCGACGGCCGCTCTCGGCGTGGCGCAGACCGAGCAGGTGCTCCGGCTGGTGCGGCGCCTGGCCGACCGTGGCCTCGGCGTCCTGCTGATCAGCCACAACCTCAACGACGTCTTCGAGGTCGCCGACGACATCGCGGTCCTGTATCTGGGCGGCATGGTCGGGCAGATCGAGGCCGCCTCCACGACGCGTGAGCGGGTCGTGCAGGCCATCACCACCGGCGTCGTTCCTGAGGGAGGTGCAGCATGAGTACCGACACCGATGACCCGACGATCGCCGCGGCACCGGACCCGGAGCCCGATAACTCTCTGGGCGGGATCTTCCGGGCCTACATGGCCAAGCTCAGGGGTGGTGAGGTCGGCTCGCTGCCGGCGGTGCTGGGTCTGATCGCGCTGGTCGTGGTCTTCTCCGCGCTGCGTCCCGAGCAGTTCACCAACTCGTTCAACTTTGCCAACCTGATCGGCCAGTCGGCGGGGGTGACCGTGCTCGCGATGGGCCTGGTCTTCGTGCTGCTGCTGGGCGAGATCGACCTGTCCGCGGGATTCGCGGGCGGCACGTGCGCCGGGGTGCTCGGTGTGTGCCTGACCCGGCAGGAGTGGCCGCTGATCCCGGCGCTGCTGGCGGCGCTGCTCACCGGAGCGCTGATCGGTCTGCTCATCGGTCTGCTGGTGGCCCGGCTCGGGATCCCGTCGTTCGTGGTCACGCTGGCCGCCTTCCTCGGGCTGCAGGGCGTACTCCTGACGATGATCGGTGAGGGCGGGACGATCCCCATCCGCAACGACTTCATCAACGGCCTCAACAACGCCAACCTGCCGGTCTGGCTCGGCTGGGTGCTCGGCATCGTCTGCATCGTGGGCTATGCGGCCTTGACGTACATCACCGATGCGCGCCGCCGCGCCAAGAACCTCACCGTGCAGCCCATCCTGCTGTGGGCGCTGAAGACCGGGTTGCTCACGGTCGTGGTGCTCGCCGTGGTCGGCTACCTCTCCGTCGAACGCAGCCGCAACCCGGCGCTGACCTCGCTCAAGGGGGTGCCGGTCTCGCTGGTGGTGATCGTCGGCCTGCTGATCCTGCTCACCTTCACACTGACCCGCTCCGCCTGGGGCCGGCACGTCTACGCGGTCGGCGGCAACGCCGAGGCGGCACGCAGGGCCGGGATCAACGTGTTCCGCGTGCGTCTGTCGTGCTTCGTCCTCTGTTCCACCATGGCGGCGGTGGCCGGCATCATGATCGCCAGCCGCACCAACTCGGTGAACCCGAACACGGGCGGCGAGACGACCCTGCTGTACGCCGTGGGTGCCGCGGTCATCGGTGGCACCTCGCTCTTCGGCGGCAAGGGTCGGGTCATCGACGCCGTCATCGGCGGCACTGTCGTGGCCGTCATCGACAACGGGATGGGCCTGCTCGACCAGCCCCAGGGCACCGTCTGGATGGTCACCGGCCTGGTCCTCCTGGTCGCGGCCAGCGTCGACGCGATCTCGCGGCGCAGGGCATCGGCTACCGGGCACGTGTAGCGGGCGCGTTCCTTCACCAAGGTATGCAGGCGAAGGCGCACATCCCCAGCGGAGCTCCGCACGGGATGTGCGCCTTTCGCTGCATGCCTTGACGGAGGCTCAGGCCGGCGGAGCGGTGCTGCTGCGCTCGACCAGCTCGGCGGGCAGCCGCAGATGGCGCTCGGTCTGCTTGCCCTCCAGCAGCTCGAGCAGGAGCCCGAGAGCGGCTCGGCCCATCTCGTGGAGCGGCTGGGCGACGGTGGTGAGCGGGGGAGTGGCGTCGCGGGCCTCGGGTACGTTGTCGAAGCCGATCACCGAGAGGTCCTCGGGTACGCGCAGGCCGAGCGAGCCGGCGACCTCGATGACCTTGATCGCGGAGATGTCGTTGGCGGCGAAGATGGCGGTGGGGCGCTCGCCGGCCGGGAGCGAGAGCAGCTCGCGGGCCGGTGCCTCGGCGAGCTCGGGGTGGTAGCCGCCCACCCGGATCAGGTCGGGGGAGACGCTGAGACCGGCGTCGTAGAGAGCCTCGCGGTAGCCCTGCTCTCGCAGGCCGGCGGAGCGGAGGTCGGGGCGCCCGCCGAGGAATCCGATGCGCCGGTGGCCGAGCCCGACCAGGTGGTCGACGGCGAGCCGGGCGCCGGTGATGTTGTCGGCGTCGACGGTCATCGGGCCGTCCGGCCCGGTGTGGGGGTCGATTGCGACGACCGGGATGGTGGTCTCGTCGGTGATGATCATCGACGGTGTGACCACGATCGCGCCGTCGATCAGGGTGTGACCGAGGCGGGAGAGCGAGCGGCGCTCCCAGCCGGTGTGGTTGTGTGCGCCGGTGCGTCCGGCGTGGGCCAGCAGCTCGTAGCCGGTGCCGTCCAGCGCCGCCGAGATGCCCTTGAGGAGCTCGGCGGAGTAGGGCTCGAACTCGGCCACGAGCACGCCGATCACGCCGGTGGACTTGCGGCGCAGGCTCGAGGCGATCAGCGAAGACTGGTAGCCGAGCTCGTCGATGACCGCGAGGACCTTCTCGGCCGTCGCCTCGCTGACGCCATAGCGCTCGTTGATCACCTTGGAGACGGTGGCCACGGAGACGCCGGCCTCGCGGGCCACGTCGGTGATGGTCACCCGGCGGGGGCGTGGCTGATCGAGCGTGCTCATGGCCTGACAGTAGCCCACTTCGGGGATTGTCGATAACAGGCTACGAAAACGTTATCGACAACGATTGACACAAGCCCTGGCACGCGCCATGCTCGACCCCAACAATGTGGCGGCAGTCACATGCCCCAAACATCCAGAACTGTGACGAAGAGGTCCCAAGATGTCGAGGAAGACACAAGCGCTCGCCGCGCTGTGCGCCGGATTGATGATTGCCGCCACCGGTTGTGGTGGCTCGGGCGACTCCGGTGGCGGCGACGACAACACCATCATCTGGTGGCACAACTCCAACAACGATCCCGGGAAGGGCTACTACGAGCAGGTCGCCAAGGACTTCGAGAAGGCGAACCCCGGCGTCGACGTCAAGGTGCAGGCGTTCGCGCACGAGGACATGCTCACCAAGCTGGACGCTGCGTTCCAGAGCGGTGACCCCGAGCAGATCCCCGACGTCTACATGGAGCGTGGCGGCGGCGAGCTCGCCGACCACGTCGAGGCGGGGCTGACCAAGGACCTGAGCGAGGACGCGGCCGACGAGATCGAGATGATCGGCGGCTCGGTCGCCGGCTGGCAGGTCGAGGACCAGACGTACGCCCTGCCGTTCTCCATCGGAGTCGTCGGTTTCTGGTACAACAAGGACCTCTTCGCCAAGGCCGGCATCAGCACCGCGCCGAAGACGATGGATGAGTTCTACGCCGCCGTCGACAAGCTCAAGGCCGCGAACATCCAGCCGGTCTCGGTCGGTGCCAAGGACGCCTGGCCGGCCGCGCACTACTACTACTGGACCGCGGTCCGGGAGTGCTCGCAGGACGTGCTGAACTCGGCGGTCAAGAGTCTCGACTTCTCCGACTCTTGCTTCGAGAAGGCCGGTGAGGACGTCGTCGACATCGTCGCGAAGGAGCCGTTCAACAAGGGCTTCCTCTCCACCGGCGCCCAGGAGGGACCGACCTCGGCCTCCGGCCTCCTCGCGACCGAGAAGGTCGCCATGGAGCTCGCCGGCCACTGGGAGCCCGGCGTGATGCAGGGCATCACCGAGGACAAGAAGGGCCTGGGCGAGAAGACCGGCTGGTTCTCCTTCCCGACCATCGACGGTGGCCAGGGCGACCCGGCCGCGCAGATGGGCGGCGGTGACGCCTGGGCTGTCTCCGAGGGCGCTCCCGACGCATCGGTCGACTTCGCCAAGTACCTGCTCTCCACCGATGTGCAGAAGGGCTTCGCCGAGAACGGGATGGGCCTGCCGACCAACCCCGACGCGGTCGGCTCGCTGACCGACCCCGCTCTGGCCGACCTGATCAAGGTCCGTGACAGCGCTCCGTACGTCCAGCTCTACTTCGACACCGCTTTCGGCCAGTCCGTCGGCGGCGCGATGAACGACGCCATCATCAACGTCTTCGCGGGGAAGGGCTCGGCAGCCGACATCGTCGAGGCCACCCAGGCCGCCGCGGACAAGGAAAAGTGAGTCGAACCTGTGACACACGACGTGACCGACCCCGCTCGGGCGGTGCCAGGACACGCCACATCGGGCACCCGGCGTACAGCTCCTGTACGCCGGGGGCCCGGCGGTACGAGGGGTGCCGGACTCAGTGGTGACACCTGGCGCAAGCGATTCGAGATCCTTGTCTTCGTCACTCCGGCACTGGTGCTCATCGCGCTCTTCGTCGCCTGGCCGATCATCACCGCGGTGCGCTTCTCGGTCTATGACTGGAAGGGCTTCGGCGACCTGACCGACTTCGTCGGCCTGGAGAACTACGCCGAGGTCCTCGGCGACGAGGTCTTCCGCAGCGCGGTCGCCCACAACGCGGTGATCGTGGTGGGCTCGATCCTGCTCCAGCTGCCGCTCGGGGTGGCGATCGCGCTGCTGCTCAATCGGAGGATGAGGGGCCAGGGCCTGCTCCGGACCATCATCTTCGTGCCGTACGTCCTCGCCGAGGTCATCGCCGCGGTGGTCTGGCTGCAGCTGCTGCAGCCGCAGTACGGCTTCTTCGACGCGATGACCGCGAAGGTCGGGCTGACCCCGCCCGATCAGGGCTGGCTGGGCACCCCGGAGTACGCCCTGTGGGTCGTGCTCCTGGTGCTCACCTGGAAGTATCTCGGCCTGGCCGTGCTGCTCTTCCTGGCAGCCATGCAGGGTATCTCCGAGGAGCTCTACGAGGCCGCCCAGCTCGACGGCGCCTCCTGGTGGCAGACGCAGCGGCAGATCACCATCCCGCTGCTGGGTCCGACCATGCGCACCTGGGCCTTCTTGTCGATGATCGGGTCGATCCAGTGCTTCGACATGATCTGGGTGCTCACCCAGGGCGGTCCCGCGAACGCGACGACCACCATGGCGACGTACCTGATCGACGAGGGCACCAAGCGCCACAACTACGGCATCGCGGGCGCTGCCTCGGTGATCTTGTTCGTCATCGCCTTCGCGATGGCGCTGGCCTACCAGGTCCTCATCCTGCGTCGTGACACCCAGGACGACACCCAGCGATACACCCGGGCGGAGCGCGCTCTGGTCGGTGCTCTCTTCCGCAAGCGAAAGGCGGCGTGATGGCCAGCGTGACCCTCGAACCTCTCGCCGAGACCGGAAACGGCTCGGGCCGATCACCCCGCAAGCAGCGTCGCCGCAGCTTCGGCGGCGGCAACCTGTGGGTCTACCTGATCGCGCTCGTCGTGGTCGCGATCACGCTCGGGCCCGTCCTCTACGGCGCGCTGGGCGGCTTCCGCAGCAACGCCCAGCTCGCCGACAAGCCGGCCGGGCTGCCCGACCCCTGGGTCTGGACGAACTACGCGGGCGTGCTGAACAACCCCTCGTTCTGGCAGTACGCACTCAACTCGACGATGATCGCGATCATCACCACCGTGGTGACCGTCGTCTTCGGGCTGATGGCGGCGTACCCGCTGGCCCGCTACCAGTTCCGCGGGCGCGAGGCGCTGTTCATGGTCTTCGTGCTCGGCCTGCTCTTCCCGGCCGCGGTGGCGATCATCCCGCTGTTCATCATCATCACCCGCAACCTGCAGATGGCGAACACGTGGTGGGGCGTGGCCCTGCCGCAGGCGGCGTTCGCGCTGCCGATGACGGTGGTCATCCTCCGGCCGTTCCTGATGGCGCTGCCCAAGGAGCTGGAGGAGGCCGCCCTGATCGACGGCGCCAGCCGGATCGGCATCTTCTGGCGGGTCCTGATGCCGCTGTCCGCACCCGGGATGATCACCGTCGGGGTGCTGGCCTTCGTGACCTCCTGGAACGCCTACCTGCTGCCGCTCCTGCTGCTGCAGGACAAGATGCGCACGCTTCCGCTCGGCGTCGCCGACTTCTCCACCGAACACTCCGCCGACACTGCCGGTGTCCTCGCGTTCACCACGCTCGCGATGATCCCGGCTCTCGTGCTCTTCCTCGCCTTCCAGCGCCGGCTCGTCAGCGGCCTGCAGGGCGCGGTGAAGGGCTAGTAGGGACAACTGTGACTGAAAACGCCCCCCTTCCCGCCTGGCCGCACGTCTCCGACCGCGTGCGCGACCTGCATGCCCAGATGACCTTGGAGGAGAAGCTCGCCCAGATCGTGGGCTACTGGCTCGATCGCGGCGGCGACGTCGTCGCGCCGATGGCCAACGAGATGAGCAGCAACATCTCGGGAGGTGACCGCCGACTCTCGGAGATCACCGCCCACGGCCTGGGCCACTACACCCGGGTCTACGGCACCCGGCCGGTCGAGCCCGCCGAGCGGGCCGCCTGGCTGTGGGCCGAGCAGAAGCGCCTGGTCGACGAGACCCGACTGGGGATCCCCGCGCTGGTCCACGAGGAGTGCCTGACCGGACTCGCGACCTGGGAGGCGGCGACGTTTCCCACCCCGCTGGCCTGGGGAGCCACCTTCGACCCCGAGGCGGTCGAGGAGATGGCGGCGATGATCGGGTCCGACATGCGCGACCTCGGCATCCACCAGGGCCTGGCGCCCGTGCTGGACGTGATCCGGGACGCGCGCTGGGGCCGGTGCGAGGAGGCCATCGGCGAGGACCCCTACCTCGTCGGGACCGTCGGCACTGCGTACGTCCGCGGGCTGCAGTCGGCCGGTGTGCATGCCACGTTGAAGCACTTCGTGGGCTACTCGGGCTCGCGGGCCGGGCGCAACCACGCGCCGCTCTCGGCGGGTCCGCGCGAGATCGCCGACATCTTCCTGCCGCCGTTCGAGATGGCAGTCCTCGACGGTGGCGCGCGGTCGGTGATGGCGTCCTACAACGACATCGATGGTGTGCCGCAGCATGCCTCGATCGAGCACCTCACCACGCTGCTGCGCGAGACCTGGGGCTTCGACGGGGTCGTGGTCGCCGACTACTTCGGTGTCGCGTTCCTGGCGGTGATGCATGCGATCGCCGCCGATCGCGGGAGGGCAGCTGCGTACGCCCTCGAGGCAGGTGTCGACATCGAGCTGCCGAGCGGGGATGCCTACCTCGAGCCGCTCGCGGCGCTGATCCGTTCCGGCGAGGTCTCCGAGGCGATCGTCGACCGGGCCGTGCTGCGCGCGCTGAAGCAGAAGGAGGAGCTCGGTCTTCTCGACGAGTCCTTCGCGGCCGGTCTGGAGGAAGGGGCTCCGGAGTCGATCGACCTGGACTCCCCGGCCCACCGCTCGCTGGCCCGTCGGCTTGCCGAGGAGTCGGTCGTGCTGCTCAGCAACGACGGGGTCCTCCCGCTCAGGGGCGACCTCGGCAAGGTGGCGATCATCGGCCCGAACGCCGACCGCTCCGAGGCGCTGATGGGTTGCTACTCCTTCGTCAACCACGTGATGGTGAGCTACCCCGAGAAGCCTCTGGGCATCGAGCTGCCGACGATCGCCGAGGCGGTCCGGGCCGAGCTCGGCGCCTCCTCCTGCGAGGTCGTCGCCGGATGTGACGTCGAGGGCACGGACCGCTCTGGGTTCCCCGCCGCGGTCTCCGCCGCCGAGGACGCCGACGTGGCCGTGGTCGTCGTCGGCGACCAGGCCGGCCTCTTCGGCCGCGGGACGGTGGGGGAGGGCAACGACTCCGAGTCGCTCGAGCTCCCCGGCGTCCAGCGCGAGCTGGTGTCCGCGGTCGTCGCGACGGGCACGCCCGTCGTGCTCGTGGTCGTCACCGGCCGCCCGTACGCCATCGGGTGGGCGCTCGACGACGAGGCCCGCCCCGCCGCGGCGCTGCAGGCGTTCTTCCCCGGTGAGGAGGGCGGTGCGGCACTGGCGCGCGTCATCTCCGGCGCGGTCAACCCGTCGGGCCGGCTCCCGGTCTCGCTGCCGCGGGTCTCCGGGACTCAGCCCTACAGCTACCTCCAGCCGCTGTTGGGCGGTCCGTCCGAGGTCACCAGCACCGACCCGACGCCGGCCCGCCCGTTCGGCTTCGGGCTCTCCTACACCACCTTCGGCTACAGCGGGCTCTCGGCCGACCGCTCGGTCGAGGCGGGTGGCACCTTTGGTGTCGAGGCGACCGTCACCAACGTCGGTGACGTCGCCGGCGTGGACGTGGTCCAGCTCTACGGACGCGATCTGCTCGCTTCGGTGGTCCGCCCGGTCACGCAGCTGCTCGGCTACCAGCGGGTGGCGCTGCAGCCGGGCGAGTCGGCGACCGTACGCTTCGACGTGCCGACGACTCGGTTGGCCTTCGCCGACCGCAGCTACAACCGCGTCGTCGAGCCCGGTGAGGTCGAGGTCTGGGTCGCCGCCTCGGCAGGGGAGAAGGTCGCCACCGCCGTGGCCGAGGGCATCGCGGAGCTCTCCGACGTCGAGGCCGCTTCGGCCGCCGGCGAGTCGGGCACCGACAAGGCTCTGGTCACGATCACCGGTGACGTGCACCGGGTCGGCCCCTCCGACCAGCGGATGACGACGGCGGCGGTCTCGCGCATCTAGCCGGTGGCGCGGGCCGCCTGGCGGGCGAGATGGGCGGCGGGATCGGCGATGACGCGGCGTACGACGGTCCCGGCCGCTCCGCGCACGGCGGCGTCGCTGCCGAGCCCGGAGACCAGCAGCCGGGGCGGTTCGACGGCACCGGTGTGGTGGCTGATCGAGGCCGCGGTCGCCTTGGTCAGCCAGGGCGCGAGCGTGGCGAACGCGCCACCGAGCACGATCGCGGTGGGGTCGAGGAGGGTGATGACCGAGGCGAGTGCGACGCCGAGGTGTCGGCCGGCGCCGGCGACAGCGTCGAGCGCCGCCTGATCGCCCGCCTCGCAGGCCCGGGTGAGGCCAGCCATCGTCTCCACCTGCGCGCGGGCGAGGATCTCCTGCTGCCCGGCCATCCGCTCCAGGCAGCCGTGGCCGCCGCAGCCGCACCGCGGGCCGTCGGGAGCCACCACGACATGGCCGAGCTCGCCGGCGCCCGCGTGCGCGCCGCGGAAGACCTCGCCACCGATCACGATGCCGCCACCGATGCCGATCTCGCCGGAGACGTGCACGAAGTCGCGCAGGGGAGCGCCGTCGTGCTCGTGACCGCCGAACCACATCTCGCCGAGAGCCGCCAGATTGGCCTCGTTCTCCACGTCGACCTCGAGCCCGGTTCCCTCGCCGACGGCGCCGGCGAGATCGACCCGGGCCCAGCCCAGGTTGGGGGTGCGTACGACGGCGCCCTCGACGGTCAGGCCGGGCACCGCCACGCAGGCACCTGACAGCGGCAGACCCTGGGAGGTGGCGCTGCGGGCGGCGGTGCGGGCCAGATCGATGAGATCGGCGACCACCTCGTCGACCTCGCGGCCGCGGTTGTCGCGGCGTACGACATGGTGGTAGCGCGGCATGCCGGTCAGGTCGGTCACCACGGCGGCCAGGTAGTCGACGTTGACCTCCAGGCCGAGACCGGCGACGCCTCCTGGAGCGAGGTTGAGCGCCGTGGCGGGCCGGCCACGCTCGGTCGCGGCCGGGGCGCTCTCCTGGATCAGGCCGGCGGAGATCAGATCGGACACCAGCCCGGATACCGACGACTTCGTCAGGCCGGTGCGCGCAGCGACCTGCGCCCGGGAGACCGGGCTGGTGCGGGCGACCTCGCCGAGCACGAGCGCGAGGTTGCTCGCCCGCATCCCGGCATGCTGGGCAGGCTCGGTTCTGACGGTCATGCACGGGATTAGACCAAGTTCTGAACTTTAGGTCAAGCGACCCGCTAGCAAGTGTTCAAAGGGTTGACAATGTGACGGCCGTCGCGTTTCATGTTGATCATATAGTCCGAGACATGAACTAATGTGAGGAAGCAAGGCTATGACCGATTACACCCCCACCTCCGAGGACAAGTTCACCTTCGGGCTGTGGACCGTGGGCTGGAACGGGCAGGACGTGTTCGGCTCGGCGAGCCGGCCTCACCTCGACGTCGCCCACTCGGTGCACAAGCTGGCCGAGCTCGGCGCCTACGGCATCACCTTCCACGACAACGACGTCTTCGCGATCGACGCGAGCGACGCGGAGCGCCAGGCGGAGATCGACAAGCTCAAGGCCGCGCTGGACGAGACCGGCCTCAAGGTGCCGATGGCCACCACCAACCTCTTCGGTCACCCGGTCTTCCGTGACGGTGGCTTCACCTCGAACGACCGCGAGGTGCGCCGCTACTCGATCGCCAAGGTCGCGCGCAACATCGACCTCGCCGCCGAGCTCGGCGCCACGACGTACGTCATGTGGGGTGGCCGTGAGGGTGGGGAGTCGCACGCTGCCAAGGACATCGCGTCCGCGCTCGACCGTTACCGCGAGGCGGTCAACCTGCTCGGCGACTACGTGACCGAGCAGGGTTACGACATCCGGTTCGCCATCGAGCCGAAGCCCAACGAGCCCCGCGGCGACATCCTGCTGCCGACCATCGGCCACGCGCTCGCCTTCATCAACTCTCTCGACCGCCCGGAGATGGTCGGCCTCAACCCGGAGGTCGGTCACGAGGAGATGGCCGGGCTCAACTTCGCCTCCGGCGTCGCCCAGGCGCTGTGGCACGGCAAGCTCTTCCACATCGACCTCAATGGCCAGCATGGCCCGCGCTTCGACCAGGACCTCCGCTTCGGCGCGGGCAACCTGCGGGGTGCGTTCAACCTGGTCGACCTGCTGGAGACCAAGGGCTACGAGGGCCCGCGCCACTTCGACTTCAAGCCGCCGCGCACCGAGGACGAGGACGGCGTGTGGGCGTCGGCCGCGGGCTGCATGCGCAACTACCTGGTGCTGCGTGAGCGGGCCAAGGCCTTCCGGGCGGACCCGGAGGTCAAGGCAGCGCTCGAGGCCTCGCAGGTCGAGGAGCTCTCCGTGCCGACGCTGGCCGAGGGCGAGACGCTCGAGGACATCCGCAAGGCGACCTACGACATCGAGAAGCTGGACCACGGCTACGCGTTCGAGCACCTCGACCAGCTGGCCATGGACCACCTCCTCGGGCTTCGTTAGGTTGCAGGGCATGCCGCTCGTCGCCGGGGTCGACTCCTCGACCCAGTCCTGCAAGGTCGTCGTCCGTGACGCGGAGACCGGGGCGCTGGTGCGCTCCGGCTCCGCGCCGCATCCCGAGGGGACGGAGGTGGACCCGGCGGCGTGGTGGACCGCGCTCGAGTCGGCCGCCGAGGCGGCCGGCGGGCTCGATGACGTCGCCGCCGTCTCCGTCGGCGGACAGCAGCACGGGATGGTCTGCCTGGACGAGGCCGGAGAGGTCGTACGCCCGGCACTGCTGTGGAACGACACCCGCTCGGCCGGCGCGGCCGCCGCGCTCAACACCGAGCTGGGTGCCGCGGCCTGGGCCGATGCCGTCGGCTCGGTGCAGGTGGCCAGCTTCACGGCCACCAAGCTGCGCTGGCTCGCCGAGCACGAGCCGGACGCCGCGGCCCGGGTCGCGGCGGTGTGCCTGCCCCACGACTGGCTGTCCTGGAAGCTTGCCGGCGCCCCGGGGCTGGAGGCGCTGCGTACGGACCGGAGCGACGCCAGCGGCACCGGCTACTACTCGGCCGTGACCGGCGAATACCGTCGCGACCTGCTCAAACGGGCGCTCGGGCGGGACGACGTCGTGCTGCCGGAGGTGCTCGCGCCCTCGGCGTCGGCGGGACGTACACCGGCCGGGGCGCTGCTCGGCCCCGGTTGCGGCGACAATGCCGGGGCGGCCCTGGGCGTGGGCGCCCGGCCCGGCGACGTCGTCGTCTCCATCGGCACCTCCGGCGTCGCCTGCGCGGTCTCGGAGACACCCACCTCGGACGCGTCGGGCACCGTGGCGGGCTTCGCCGACGCCACCGGCCGTTACCTGCCGCTGGTCGCCACCCTCAACGCCGCGCGCGTCCTCGACGCCACCACCCGGCTGCTCGGGGTGAGCCACGAGGAGCTCTCCCGGCTGGCGCTCGAGGCGCCCTCGGGCTCCGGCGGCCTGGTCCTCGTCCCCTACCTCGAGGGCGAGCGCACCCCCGACCGGCCGTCGGCTCGTGGCGTGATCCACGGTCTGACCCTCGCCACGGCCGAGCCCGCCTACCTGGCCCGCGCCGCCGTCGAGGGACTGCTCTGCGGCCTCGCCGACGGCATCGACGCCCTGAAGTCCCAGGGCGTCGCGGTCAACCGCGTCCTCCTCGTCGGCGGCGGCGCCCGCTCCGAGGCCGTACGCCGTCTCGCCCCCGTCGTCCTCGGCCACCCCGTACTCGTCCCCGAGCCGGGGGAGTACGTCGCCGACGGCGCCGCCCGCCAGGCCGCCTGGCTCCTCACCGGCGGCGCGGAGCCCCCGACCTGGGAGCTCGCCGGCACCCAGACCTACGAGGCCGACCCCGACCCCGCCGTGCGCTCTCGCTACGCCGAGGTCCGCGATCTGACCGAAGGAACCTAGCCGAGGCGTCACCGCCGTCGGCCGAGGCGTCAGGTACGTCGTCCGAGGCGTCAGGTACGTCGGCCGAGACGTCAGGTACGTCGGCCGAGACGTCAGGTACGTCGGCCGAGACGTCACGTACGTCGGCCGAGACGTCATCCGCTGACCTCTCGGCCGACGGGAGTGACGTTTGGGCCGACGGGAGTGACGCCTCGGCAGAATGTGAGTGACGTTTCGGCGCGCGGGAGTGACGTCTCGACGGGATCCGATACCGTGGCCGCGCCATGTTGGATCACATCAAAGGCTTCGTTCAGGGAGTCGTCCTCGCGCCCATCGTCCGGCTGTTCGTGGCGCTGAAGATCAGCCCCGATGTCGTGACGCTCGTCGGCACCATCGGAGTAGTGGTCGGAGCGCTGGCGTTCTACCCGCGCGGCGAGCTGCTGGCCGGCACGATCTTCATCACCTGCTTCGTCTTCAGCGACCTGATCGACGGGGCGATGGCGCGTGCCGTCGGACGTACGTCGAAGTTCGGTGCCTTCTGGGACTCCACCCTCGATCGGTTCGGCGACGGCGCGGTCTTCGGTGGCCTGGCGCTCTACTTCGCCGGCCCGGGTGACTCCGACCTCTATCTCGCGCTGTCCCTGTGGTGCCTCGTCATAGGTGCGGTCACCTCCTACGCCCGTGCCCGCGCCGAGTCGCTGGGCTTCACCGCCAACGTCGGCATCGCCGAGCGCGCCGACCGTCTGGTCCTGGTCCTGGTGATGACCGGCTTCGCCGGCATCTTCTCCCTCGACCTGCTCATCTACATCGCGCTGTGGATCCTCGCTGTGGCCTCGACCGTCACCGTCGGCCAGCGCGTCTGGACCGTCCGCAAGCAGGCCCTCGCCGAGGAGGCGGCCTCGTGACCGCGCCCACCGAGGCAGACGTACGCCTGGCCGTGGAGCTCGTCCGCGGTGCCGGCTCGCTCGCCGCGAAGATGCGCAACGAGGGCATCGGTGACTCGATCGAGACGAAGACCTCGGTCTCCGACCTGGTCACCGCCGCCGACAAGGCCGCCGAGAAGGCGATCGTCGAACGCCTGACGGCCGAGCACCCGGGTGACGGCATCCTCGGCGAGGAGGGGTCGGCCCGCGAGTCGACCACCGGCCGGGTGTGGACCATCGACCCGGTCGACGGCACCTACAACTTCGTACGCGGCCTCGACTGGTGGTGCTCGGCGCTGGCGCTGACCGACGGCGACGGCATAGTCCTGGGTGCGATCTACTCACCGGCGGAGGACGCGGTCTACGTCGGCGGCCCAGAGCTGCCCACGACCCGCAACGGCGTCCGGCTCGACGCGATGCCCGACACGCCGCTCGCCCTCGCCTGCCTCACCACCTACCTCCACCCCTCGAAGCTGAAGCAGCCGGTCGGCGAGGCGTACGTCCGCGTCGCCAGCGGCGCCGCCTCGATCCGGATCCTCGGCTCCGGCTCGATGGACCTCACCGCCATCGCCCAGGGAAAGCTCCACCTCTTCTGCCAGCACTCCGTCCCCGACTGGGACCGGCTCCCCGGCGCCGCCCTCGTCCTGGGCGCCGGCGGAGCCACGACCCAGGTGGAAGCCGGCGGCGTCACCTGGTCGCTTGCCGGCGCACCCACGGCGGTGGCAGAGGCCGCCGAGGCCTTGACCGGGTAGCAGTCCACTTGGAGCAGTCCACTTTGGGAACAGTGGCTTGACCAGGGCTTTCCGAGGGTGGCGTACGCCTCGTCCCGACCTACGATCGGCCCATGGCAACAAGCATGAATGAGACGGGAACCTCGCGGGTCAAGCGCGGGATGGCGGAGATGCTCAAGGGCGGCGTGATCATGGACGTGGTCACAGCCGAGCAGGCGAAGATCGCCGAGGACGCCGGGGCGGTGGCGGTGATGGCGCTCGAGCGCGTCCCCGCCGATATCCGCGCCCAGGGCGGCGTGAGCCGCATGTCCGACCCCGACATGATCGACGGCATCATCGAGGCCGTCTCCATCCCGGTCATGGCCAAGGCCCGGATCGGCCACTTCGCCGAGGCCCAGGTGCTGCAGAGCCTCGGGGTGGACTACATCGACGAGTCCGAGGTGCTTACCCCGGCCGACTACGAGAACCACATCGACAAGTGGGCCTTCACCGTGCCGTTCGTGTGCGGCGCGACCAACCTCGGCGAGGCCCTGCGCCGCATCACCGAGGGCGCGGCGATGATCCGCTCCAAGGGCGAGGCCGGCACCGGCGACGTGTCCAACGCGGTCACCCACATGCGTACGATCCGCCGCGAGATCCGCCGTCTCGGCGCCCTCGCCGAGGACGAGCTCTACGTGGCCGCCAAGGAGCTCCAGGCTCCCTACGAGCTGGTCAAGGAGGTCGCCGAGAACGGCAAGCTCCCGGTCGTCCTGTTCACCGCCGGCGGCATCGCGACCCCCGCCGACGCCGCGATGATGATGCAGCTCGGCGCCGAGGGTGTCTTCGTCGGCTCCGGCATCTTCAAGTCCGGCAACCCGGCCCAGCGCGCCGAGGCGATCGTCAAGGCGACCACCTTCCACGACGACCCCGACGTCGTCGCCAAGGTCTCCCGCGGCCTCGGCGAGGCGATGGTCGGCATCAACGTGGACGAGCCCGCCAGGTCGATCCAGTTCGCGGAGCGCGGCTGGTGACCACCGTCGGCGTACTCGCCCTCCAGGGCGACGTCCGCGAGCACCTCGCCGCTCTCGACCGCCTGGGGATGAAACACACATCCGTACGCCGCCGGGAGGAGCTCGACGCGTGCGACGCGCTCGTCATCCCCGGCGGTGAGTCGACGACGATGTGGCGCCTGGCGCGTACGTTCGAGCTGCTCGACCCGCTTCGGGAGCGGGTCCGGGGCGGGATGCCGGCGCTCGGCACCTGCGCCGGCATGGTGCTCCTGGCCGACCGGCTGCTCGACGCGGCCCAGGGCCAGGAGACCATCGGCGGGCTCGACATCACCGTCCGGCGCAACGCGTTCGGGCGGCAGACGGAGTCGTTCGAGACCGACCTCGTTGTCACCGGGCTGGACGACACGGTCCACGGCGTCTTCATCCGGGCGCCCTGGGTCGAGCAGATCGGCCCGGGCGTGGAGGTGCTGGCGAGCGTGGGGGAGCACCCCGTCGCCGTACGCCAGGACCAGCTCATGGCGACCTCGTTCCATCCCGAGGTCAACGCCGACGACCGGCTGCATCAGCTCTTCGTCGACACCTGCTGCTGACGGTGACGTACGGCACGTAGTTAGAATGGAGGCCTGCTGCCCTGTGACGTCTTCCGGTGGTGGCACGACAAGCATCAGCGACGACGCGGGGCAAAGGACGGTTTCCAGATGAGCGGCCACTCCAAGTGGGCAACGACGAAGCACAAGAAGGCGGCGATCGACGCCAAGCGCGGCAAGCTCTTCGCCAAGCTCATCAAGACGATCGAGATCGCGGCCAAGACCGGCGGCCCCGATCCGACGGGCAACCCGACCCTCTTCGACGCGATCCAGAAGGCCAAGAAGCAGTCGGTCCCCAACGACAACATCGACCGCGCGGTCAAGCGCGGTGGTGGGCTCGACGGCGGCGGGGTCAGCTACGACACGATCATGTACGAGGTCTACGGCCCCCAGGGCGTCGCGCTCCTCATCGAGTGTCTGACCGACAACCGCAACCGGGCGGCCATGGAGGTGCGCACCGCGGTCACCCGCAACGGCGGCACCATGGCCGACCCGGGCTCGGTCTCGCGACTCTTCGACCGCAAGGGCGTCGTCGTCGTGGCCAAGGCGCAGGAGGGCAACACGATCACCGAGGACGACCTCCTCGAGGCCACCCTCGACGCGGGTGCCGAGGACGTCAACGACCTCGGTGAGTCCTTCGAGATCGTCTCCGACCCGTCCGACGTCGTCGCGGTCCGCACCGCGCTGCAGGACGCCGGCATCGACTACGACTCCGCCGAGGTCCAGTTCGTCGCGAGCATGGACATCCCGGTCGCCGACGCCTCGGCCGCCGGGAAGGTCTTCAAGCTCATCGACGCCGTCGACGACCTCGACGACGTACAGAACGTCTTCTCCAACGCCGACATCCCCGACGAGGTCATGGAGACCGTCGACGCCTGAGCGGCTCGCTGGTCGAGCCGGATTCGTGAGGAACGAGCGAATCCGTGTCGAGACCAACACGGTTCTGTCGAGCGGACAGAGGACCGTGTTGGTCATCTCGACAAGCTCGATACAACGCTCGACACGCCTCCGCCCAGGGGCTCCGGCGGCTCGACCAGCGATGCCGGTACGCTACGAACAGACGTTCGATGGAGGTGCTGATGCGGGTGCTTGGGATCGACCCGGGCCTGACCCGGTGCGGGATGGGCGTGGTCGACGGGTCGCTCGGTCGGCCGCTGTCGATGGTGGACGTCGGAGTGATCCGTACGTCCTCCGATCTTCCGGTCTGGGAGCGGCTGGTGAGCATCGAGAAGGGCATCGACGCCTGGATCGAGGAGCACCGGCCCGACGCGGTCGCGATCGAGCGGATCTTCGCGCGCTCGAACGTCTCCACGATCATGGGTACGGCCCAGGCCAGCGGCCTCGCCATGGTCTGCGCCGCCCGGCGCGGACTGCCGGTAGCCCTGCACACGCCCTCTGAGGTCAAGGCCGCTGTCTCCGGCAACGGCCGGGCCGACAAGCAGCAGGTGACCGCCATGGTGACCCGCATCCTGCGGCTCCCGACCCCGCCGAAGCCTGCCGATGCCGCCGACGCGCTCGCGCTGGCCATCACCCACCAGTGGCGCGGAGGCGCCCAGAATCGCATCGAAGCCGCGGTGGCCGCGGCAGGGAAGGTACGCCGATGATCGCGTCTGTGCGCGGCAAGGTCGCCGCAGTCAGTCTCTCCACCGCCGTCGTCGAGGTCGGCGGCATCGGGATCGAGCTGCTCTGCACGCCCAACACGCTGGCCACGCTCCGGACCGGCGAGGAGGCTCACCTGCCGACCAGCCTGGTCGTGCGCGAGGACTCGCTGACCCTCTTCGGGTTCACCGACACCGACGAGCGCACTCTCTTCGAGCTCCTCCAGACCGCCTCCGGTGTCGGCCCGAAGCTCGCCCAGGCGATGCTCGCCGTCCTCTCGCCCGACGGCATCCGTCTGGCCATCGCGGGCGAGGACGCCAAGACCCTCACCAAGGTTCCGGGCATCGGCCAGAAGGGCGCCCAGCGGATCATCCTGGAGCTCAAGGACAGGATCGGCGCACCGACCGGCACCGCCTCCGTCCCGGCGCGCGCCACCGCAGCGGCGCCGTGGCGCGACCAGGTCACCGAGGCCCTCGTCGGCCTGGGCTACAACGCCCGGGACGCCGACAAGGCGGTGACCGCGATCGAGCCCGAGGCCGGCGACCAGGCCAACATCTCGTTGCTGCTCCGGGCGGCCCTGCGCACCCTTTCGAAGGCATAAGGACCTATGCACGAGGACGATCTCGACCGGGCCGAGGAAGACTACTTCTCGTCGCTCACCATCGCCGAGGCCGACGGCGACGACCGTGCCGTCGAGGCCGCGCTGCGCCCGAAGACCCTCGACGAGCTGATCGGCCAGCAGCGCGTCCGCGAGCAGCTCGGCCTCGTCCTGGAGGCGGCGCGGCAGCGTGAGCGAGCCCCCGACCACGTACTCCTCTCCGGGCCGCCAGGCCTCGGCAAGACCACCCTCGCGATGATCATCGCGGCCGAGATGTCGGCGCCGCTTCGGATCACGAGCGGTCCGGCGATCACCCACGCCGGCGACCTGGCCGCGATCCTGAGCGGGCTCAACGAGGGCGAGGTTCTCTTCGTCGACGAGATCCACCGGATGAGCCGCCCCGCCGAGGAGATGCTCTACCTGGCGATGGAGGACTTCCGGGTCGACGTGATCATCGGCAAGGGCCCGGGCGCGACCGCGATCCCGATCGACCTACCGCCGTTCACGCTGGTCGGCGCGACCACGCGGGCCGGCCTTCTTCCCGGCCCGCTCCGGGACAGGTTCGGCTTCACCGGCCACCTCGAGCTCTACGACCCGGCCGACCTCGAGCTGATCGTGCGCCGATCCGCGGGCCTGCTCGACGTCACCCTCAAGGACGACGGCGCCTCCGAGATCGCCGGCCGCTCCCGCGGCACTCCGCGGATCGCCAACCGGCTGCTGCGCCGCGTACGCGACTATGCCCAGGTCAAGGCCGACGGCACGGTCACCCAGCAGATCGCCGAGAAGGCGCTCGATCTCTACGAGGTCGACCCGCTCGGCCTGGACCGCCTCGACCTGGCCGTCCTCGACGCCCTGTGCCGGAGGTTCGGTGGCGGCCCGGTCGGCATCTCCACCCTCGCCGTCGCGGTGGGGGAGGAGCGCGAGACGGTCGAGGAAGTGGCCGAGCCGTTCCTGGTGCGGTCCGGCTTCCTGGCGCGTACGCCGCGTGGCAGGGTCGCGACCCCGGCCGCATGGGAGCACCTCGGGCTGCCGGTACCGGCCAACGCCGAGGCTGCGGCCTGGTCCAAGGAAACGCTCTGGGATGAGGCCTGATTCACAGTCTCAACCAGGTGCCTGGTTAGACTTGCACGTCGCCGTGCGCCTGCCGGTGACCACTCAGACTGTCGGAGCCGAACCCCCGTGGAATTCCTTCCTTTTATCGTCATCATCGTCCTGTTCTACTTCCTGTTGATCAGGCCGCAGCAGAAGCGTGCGAAGCAGGCTCGTGAGCTCCAGCTCAACCTCCAGCCGGGTGACCGGGTGATGCTGACCGCCGGATTCTTCGGCACGGTGACGGAGGTCGAGGAGACCACGACGAACATCAAGGTCGAGATCGCCGACGGCGTCGTCATCCAGGTCGTGCGTCAGGCCGTGGCCCAGAAGGTCACCGAGGCGCCTGCCGAGGAGATCGACGAGAACACCGCCGAGGAGCCCGAGGTCGAGGCCAAGGCCGACGAGACCCCTGAGGGCGCCGAGAACGTCATCGTGGACCTCGACAAGAAGGACTGACCAACACATGGCACGCAAGACAGCGCGCCCCGGCCGGACACTCGCACTGCTCTTCTTGGCCATTGCGATCATGTTCGGCGGCATCGCGTTCGCCGGCACCTGGAAGCCCGAGTTGGGCCTCGACCTGCGCGGCGGCACCGAGATCTCGATGACCGCGGAGAACTCCGAGGGCGGATCGGTCCCGAGGGAGAGCCTCGACGAGGCCAAGTCGATCATCGACCAGCGCGTCAACGGCTCCGGCATCACCGGCGGCCGAGTGACCACCGAGGGCAACGACGTCATCAAGGTCTCCATCCCCGGCACCGGCAAGGTGCAGCAGGAGACCGCCGAGCGCGTCCGCCAGACCGCGAAGCTCCGCTTCCGTCTGGTCGCCTGCAGCCCGCAGAAGCCCTGCGGCGCGGCGGACCCCAGCGGCTCGATGGTCGAGGACCCCTCGGCCGGCACCGTGCCGGGCACCTCGCCGCGCGCGGCGTTCGGTGGCGAGACCGCCACCGCCTCCGAGACCGCGAGCGCTTCCGAGAAGTCGTCCGAGAAGGCCTCCGAGAGCGCCGACCCGAGCGCCAGCCCGTCGGCCTCGGCTGGCGCCGAGCCCGAGAAGCAGAACGAGAACGAGGTCGTCAAGGTCGACGACGCGGTCGAGTTCATGCGCAAGGTGCCGCAGGAGTGGGCGACCGCCTACAACTCCTTCACCTGCCCCGCTCCCGGCGCCGAGCCGGCCGAGGACATCCCCGGAAAGCCGCTGCTGACCTGTGACGAGGACGGCGTCCCCTACCTGCTGACGCCTGCCGTCATCGAGGGCACCGAGATCAGCGAGGCCTCCTACGGCATCCCGCAGCAGCAGGCCAACTACGTGGTGACCCTGGACTTCAAGTCCGAGGGCAACAAGGTCTTCGCCGACACCACCGGCGCCATCGCCGGCACCGGCGAGCAGTTCGCGATCGTCCTGGACGCCAAGGTGATCTCGGCCCCGACCGCCGACTCGCGGATCAGCGGAGGCGCCCAGATCAGCGGCGACTTCACTCAGGAGTCCGCCGCCGCGCTGGCCAACAACCTGAAGTACGGCTCGCTGCCGCTCGACTTCCCCGAGGACGGCATCCAGACCCGGGTCATCGGCCCGACCCTGGCCGGCAACCAGCTCACCGCCGGACTCTGGGCCGGCCTCGTCGGCCTGATCCTCGTGGTGATCTTCTCGATCCTCTACTACCGCGCGATGAGCATCGTGGTGATCGGCTCGCTGGTTGTGGCAGGGGCGATGACGTACGGGATGATCCTGCTGCTCAGCGAGACCGCCGGCGTCACCCTGGACCTTCCGGGCGTGGCCGGTCTGATCGTCGGTATCGGCATCACCGCCGACTCCTTCATCATCCTCTACGAGAGGATGCGTGACGACATGCGTGAGGGCCGCTCGATGCGGGTGGCCGTCGACACGGCCTGGCCGCGCGCCCGAAACACGTGTCTGGCCTCCGACGGTGTCTCGTTCCTGGCCGCGTTCGTGCTCTATGTCTTCGCGACCAACGAGGTCAAGGGCTTCGCCTTCATGCTCGGCCTGACCACCATCATCGACGTCCTGGTGTTCTTCTGGTTCACCCACCCGATGACCAAGCTGATGGCCGGCTGGGGCTTCTTCAACAAGGGCCACGTGCTCTCCGGCATGGACCAGCGCGCTATCGGCACCGTCGACGCCCCCAAGGGCACCACGCCCAAGGGCACCACTCTGGTCGGAGGCAAGGCCTGATGAGCAAGTTCTCCATCTCGCGGCTCGGCAAGGAGCTCTACACCGGCGAGAAGTCCTTCGACTTCGTCGGTCGCCGGATGCTCTGGTACGCCGTCTCCGCGGTCGTGCTCGTCGCCGTCGTCCTCGGCGTCTCGCTCCAGGGCATCAACCTCGGCATCGACTTCACCGGCGGCACGCGCTACACCGTGACCGTCGCGCAGGCCGACCAGGAGCTGGCCGACGACCTGCGCGCGGCGGTCGGTGACACGGCCGTCGAAGCCGCCGACGGCGCCACGGTGCGCACGGCCGGCCCCAAGTCGATCGTCATCGAGACCAAGGCGATCTCCGACAACTCCGAGGCCGACGACTCGATCATGGAGGCGATCACCAAGACCGCCGACGTGGCCGAGGACGACGTCAGCCGCACCGGCATCGGCCCCAGCTGGGGCCAGCGGGTCGCCTCCAAGGCGGCCCTCGCGCTGGGCATCTTCCTCGTCGGCGTGGTCCTGTTCATCTGGATCTACTTCAGGGAGTGGAAGATGTCGGTCGCGGCCGTCGTCGCGCTGCTCCACGACGTGGTGATCACGGTCGGCGTCTACGCGATCATCGGCTTCGAGGTGACTCCGGCAACGGTCACCGGCTTCCTGACGATCCTCGGCTACTCGCTCTACGACACGGTGGTGGTCTTCGACAAGGTCAAGGAGAACACCCGCAACCTGTCGCAGAAGAAGCAGACCTACGCCGCCGCGGCCAACCTGGCGATCAACCAGACCCTGGTCCGCTCGATCAACACCTCGATCATCGGTCTGCTGCCGGTCGTCGCGATCCTCTACGTCAGCGCGGTCCAGCTCGGCACCTCCTCGCTGAAGGACATCTCCCTGGTCCTCTTCGTCGGGATGGCCGTCGGCACCTACTCCTCGATCTTCATCGCCACCCCGCTGCTGGTGCACCTGAAGTCGAAGGAGAAGGACATCGTCGACGCCGACAAGCGTGCCGCCGCGCGGATGAAGGAAGCCGACAAGTACGCCGCAGTGCCGGTCTTCGACGACGGCATGCCGGTCGCGGAGGGCGACGAGCCGGACGAGCTCCGGGACGCCCCCTCCGAGGACCTTCACGAAGCCGGCGTGAGCCGGGGCACCAGCCCCAACCGCAACGCGACCGGCCGGGGCCGCAACGTACCTGACCAGCACCGTGAGGTCTCCGACAGCGGCGCAGCCGGGCGTCCGCAGCCGAAGCGCGAGTCGAGGTCGAAGCGGAAGTGACTGTCTCCGAGACGGCCGCTGGTGGCCGGTCGCTCGAGGAAACCCTCGAGCGGCTGGTCGCCGACGTTCCCGACTTCCCGGAGCCGGGCGTCGGGTTCAAGGACATCACTCCGCTGCTGGCCGACCACGCGGGCTTCAGCCAGGTGGTCGAGGCGCTCGCCGCTCCGGCGCGTGACGCCGGCGGCAACGTGACCGTCACCAAGGTGCTCGGTATGGAGTCGCGAGGCTTCATCCTCGGCGCCCCCGCGGCCCTGCACCTCGGCGTCGGCTTCGTGCCCGTCCGCAAGGCCGGCAAGCTGCCCCGCGAGACCCACGCGGTCTCCTACTCGCTGGAGTACGGCGAGGCCACCCTGGAGATCCACACCGACGCGGTCGCGCCGGGGGAGCGGGTGCTGGTCATCGACGACGTCCTCGCGACCGGTGGCACCGCGGCGGCCACGATCGAGCTCGTCGAGCGCTGCGGCGGTGTCGTCGTAGGCGTCTCGGTCCTGCTCGAGCTCGGCTTCCTCGACCCGCGCAGCAAGCTGCCGGACACGCCGGTGCACGCACTGCTCACCAGCTAGCAGGTGGCCCGCAAGTGTCCAACCCGCAAGTGTCGTCCTAGCCAACGCTCCGGGTCGGGCCGGTAGACTCTGGCTATGGCAGAGGATCGCATCGTCGCGCAGCCTCGTGCGCACAACATCGAGGCGCGGGAGAGCAGTGGCCCGGCCCCGTCGGGCCGCAGCGTCCGTGCGCGCCTGGCCCGGATCGGCGGCCGCGGCACGCCGGGCAATCCTGTGCTGGAGCCGCTGTTCCGGGCGGTGAGGTCCAACCACCCGAAGGCCGACCTGGCCCTGCTGGAGCGGGCGTACGTCACCGCCGAGCGCCTGCACGGCACGCAGATGCGCAAGAGCGGCGACCCCTACATCACCCACCCGCTCGCGGTGACCACGATCCTCGCCGAGCTCGGCATGACCGAGCCGACCCTGGTTGCGGCGCTGCTGCACGACACGGTCGAGGACACGCCCTACACGCTCAAGGAGCTCACCCGGGACTTCGGTGAGGAGGTCGCCCACCTCGTCGACGGCGTCACCAAGCTCGACAAGGTCACCTACGGCGACTCCGCGCAGGCCGAGACGATCCGCAAGATGGTCGTGGCGATGTCCCGCGACATCCGGGTGCTGGTGATCAAGCTCGCCGACCGCCTGCACAACATGCGTACGCTCCGCTACGTCCCGCAGAAGAGCCAGGAGCGCAGCGCTCGCGAGACCCTCGACATCTACGCGCCGCTGGCCCACCGGCTCGGCATGAACACCATCAAGTTCGAGCTAGAGGACCTCGCCTTCGCGACCCTCTACCCGAAGATGTACGACGAGCTCGTCCGCCTCGTCGCCGACCGGAACCCGTCACGGGAGAAGTTCCTGGCCCAGGTCATCGACCAGGTCGAGCGCGACCTGCACGAGGCCCGGATCAAGGCGACCGTCACCGGTCGACCGAAGCACTACTACTCGATCTACCAGAAGATGATCGTCGGCGGTAAGGACTTCTCCGACATCAACGACCTGGTCGGCATCCGAATCCTGGTCGAGGACGAGCGCGACTGCTACTCCGTCCTCGGCATCCTGCACTCGCGGTGGAACCCCGTCCTGGGGCGCTTCAAGGACTACATCGCGATGCCGAAGTTCAACATGTACCAGTCGCTGCACACCACCGTCATCGGCCCGCAGGGCAAGCCGGTCGAGCTGCAGATCCGCACCTTCGCGATGCACCGCCGCGCCGAGTTCGGCGTCGCCGCGCACTGGAAGTACAAGGAGGACGGCCGCGCGGGTGTCGACACAGACCGGCCGATGGACAACGACATGAGCTGGGTCAAACAGCTCATGGACTGGCAGTCGGAGGTCAACGACCCCGGCGAGTTCCTGGAGTCGCTGCGCTTCGAGATGAAGCGCACCGAGGTCTACGTCTTCACGCCCAAGGGCGACGTGATCGCCCTGCCCGCCGACGCGACCCCGGTCGACTTCGCGTACGCCGTCCACACCGAGGTCGGCAACAAGACCATCGGCGCCCGGGTCAACGGCCGTCTGGTGCCGTTGGAGTCGACCCTGGAGAGCGGCGACGTCGTCGAGGTCTTCACCTCCAAGTCGCCCAACGCCGGTCCGTCGCGCGACTGGACCTCCTTCGTCAAGTCCAACCGGGCGAAGGCGAAGATCCGGCAGTGGCACACCCGCGAGCGCCGCGACGAGGCCATCGAGAAGGGCCAGGACGCGATCGCCCGGCTGATGCGCAAGGAGGGCCTGCCCCTCAAGCGGCTGATGTCGCGCGAGTCGCTCATGCTCGCGGCCGACCACTTCGACCTCGCCGACGTCGACGCGCTCTACGCCGCGGTCGGCGAGAGCCACCTCTCTGCCCAGGCGGTCGTACGCCGCGTCATCGAGGACCACGGCGGCGACGACGGTGCCGCCGAGGACCTCGCCGAGGCCATCAACGTCGGCCGCAGGCGCCACGGCAAGGTCTCCACCGCCAACTCCGACGCAGGCGTGATCGTCAAGGGCTCCCCGGACGTCTGGGTCAAGCTCGCCAAGTGCTGCACGCCGGTGCCCGGCGACGACATCCTCGGCTTCGTCACCAAGGGCGGGGGAGTCTCCGTCCACCGCACCGACTGCACCAACGCCGCCGAGCTCCGCTCCCACCCCGAGCGCCTGCTCGAGGTCGAGTGGGGCTCCACCTCCAACTCGGTCTTCCTGGTCAACATCCAGGTCGAGGCGCTCGACCGGGCCCGGCTCCTGTCCGACATCACGATGGCGCTCTCCGACGCCCACGTGAACATCCTCTCGGCCCAGCTGACCACCACTCGCGACCGCGTCGCGAAGTCCCGCTTCTCCTTCGAGATGGCCGACTCCAAGCACCTGGACACCGTCTTGAAGCAGGTACGCACCGTTCCCGGCGTCTTCGACGCCTACCGCGTCACCCAATGAGAAAGTGAGCATCTCGTGGACCCGTTCACATGGTTTCTGATTGCCGTAGGCGTCGTGATCGTCGGTGCCGTCGTGTGGCAAGCGGTGAGAAAGTCATCTCGAGGCGTCGACGAATCTGTGGCGAATCGGAACAGGGGTCAGGCCCTGGGCAAGGGCGAGTACTACGGCGGCCCGCCCCACGGCGGCTCCGACGCAGGTCCTCCCGCCGGCCTGTAAACCCACGCCGAGTCGGCTCGTTATGACGAGCCGACTCGCCGGAAATTTCCGTCAGGATGAGCCGACTCGGCCGGATTCTGCGTCAGAACGCGCCGACTCGGCGCGCCTGAGTGGGACAGACGCGCCGAGTCGGAGCTGGGTCAGCTGAAGTCGGCGCTGGCGCGCTTGGCCATCTCGAGGAACTGACGACGCGACTCGAGGTTCTCCTCGAGGCTCTTGATCTTGCGGGCGTCACCCGAGGCCTCGGCCTTGGCGAGGTCGCTCTCGACCTGGGCGATGGCCTCCTCGAGCTTGGCGATCATGTCGTCGGCTCGAGCGGACTTCTCCGGGTCGGACTTGCGCCACTGGTCGTCCTCGGCGGACTTGATGGCCTGCTCGACCTTTCGCATCGCGCCCTCTAGCTCCTTGATGCGGTCGCGCGGGACCTTGCCGGCCTCGTCCCAGCGCTCGGCGATGTCGCGGAAGGAACGCTTGACGGCGTCGAGGTCGTCGCCCTTCTCCAGCAGCGGGAGAAGCTCCTGCGCCTCGGCGAGCAGACTTTCCTTGACCACGGCGTTCTGCGCGAACTCGGCGTCGAGCGCCGCGTTGGCCGAGTCACGGGCACCGAAGAAGACGTCCTGGGCGGCCCGGAACTGCTTCCAGAGCTTGTCGTCGACGTCCTTGGGGGCCGGCCCGGCGGCCTTCCAGTCGCGCATCAGGTCGCGGTAGCGCCCGGCGGTGGGGCCCCAGTCGGTGGAGGTGGAGAGCTGCTCGGCCTCGACGATGATCCGCTCCTTGATCGCCTTGGCGTCCTCGCGCCGGGCGTTGAGCTCGGCGAAGTGCGCCTTGCGGCGACGCGTGTAGGCGGTGCGCGCCGTCGAGAAGCGCCGCCACAGCGCGTCGTCGGACCCGCGGTCGATGCGGGGGAGCGCCTTCCACTGGTCGAGCAGCTCACGCAGCCGGTTGGCACCGTTGCGCCAGTCGTTGCTCTGGGCCAGCTTCTCGGCCTCGTCGACGAGAGCCTCCTTGGCGACCTTCGCCTCGGCCGCCTTCGCGGCCCGCTCGGCCTTGCGGGCCTCGCGCTGGGTGGCGATGACTGGCGCCAGAGCGTCCAGCCGCGCCACCAGCGAGGCCAGATCACCGACCGCGTTGGCGTCGGTCACCTTCTCCACGACGGTCTTGACCGCCGCGGTCGCCTCGTCGGGCGACGTCTTGCCCGCATGCACGCGCCGCTCGAGCTGCTCGACCTCGAAGGCGAGCTGGTCGAACCGGTTGGTGAAGAAGGCAAGTGCCTCCTCTGGCGTGCCTTCCGGGTATTGCCCCACGGAACGCTCGCCCTCAGCGGTCTTCACATAGACCGTTCCGTCTTCCTCGACCCGACCCCACTGCTCGCTGGTCACAATGTCCCTACTCTTCGCATGAGGCGCTAACCTCTTATGAAATCTCCCCCGCCGGACACCGTGCTCGTCACAGTCCCGGTCGGCTCAACTTGCAGGTCCCCGTGGTGTCCCGGCACACCTCGGGGTGCCCATCGTAGTCAGACGCCACGATGCGGCGCTGCACTGTACCGCTGGATAGGGTGTTTCTCGTGTTGATCGCAGGCTTTCCCGCCGGTCCGTGGGGCACCAACTGCTACGTCGCCGCCACCGGTCCGGGCACCGAGTGTGTCGTGATCGACCCCGGGAAGGACGCCGCCAAGGGCATCGAGGAGATCGTCCGGGAGCAGCGCCTCAAGCCGGTCGCCGTGCTCCTCACCCACGGCCACGTCGACCACATGTGGTCAGTGACCCCGGTGAGCAGGACGTACGACTCGACGGCCTGGATCCACCCCAACGACCGTCACCTCCTGGCCGATCCGCTCCAGGGCATCTCGCCGGAGTCGGCGCAGATGCTGCTCGGCATGCCGCAGGGGACCTACGACTTCGTGGAGCCCGACGACGTCCGCGAGCTCACCGACGGCCAGGCCATCGACCTGGCCGGGATGAGCTTTCTGATCGACCATACGCCCGGGCATACCGAGGGGTCGGTCACCTTCCGGACTCCCTACCCCGACCACGCCGAAGTCAGTGACGTGATGTTCTCCGGCGACCTGCTCTTCGCGGGCAGCATCGGGCGTACGGATCTTCCCGGCGGTGACCACGCCACGATGCTGCAGTCCCTGACCACCAAGGTGCTGCCCCTCGCCGACGACATCGTGGTGCTCCCCGGACACGGCGAACAGACCTCGATCGGGCGCGAGCGCGCCACCAACCCGTTTCTTCAGGACCTGATCACCACACTATGAACAAGCCAACACCGCTCTCCGGTTTCCCGGAGTTCCTGCCGAGCCAGCGCACCGTCGAACGCGAGGTCATCGCGACCCTGAGCCGCACCTTCGAGCTGCACGGCTTCGGCAACATCGAGACCCGCGCCGTCGAGCCGATGGACCAGCTGCTGCGCAAGGGGGACACCTCCAAGGAGGTCTACGTCCTACGCCGTCTGCAGGAGGACGACAGCAGTCGAGACAAGGGGATGGGGCTCCACTTCGACCTCACCGTCCCCTTCGCCCGCTACGTGCTGGAGAACGCCGGCAAGCTGGAGTTCCCCTTCCGCCGCTACCAGATCCAGAAGGTCTGGCGAGGCGAGCGCCCGCAGGAGGGCCGCTTCCGCGAGTTCGCGCAGGCCGACATCGACATCGTCGGGCGCGACACGCTCCCGTTCCACCACGACGTCGAGGTCGCCCGGGTCATGCTCGAGGCACTCGGCAAGCTGACCTTCCTGCCCGGGTTCACGCTCCAGGTCAACAACCGCAAGCTGATCCAGGGCTTCTACGCCGGTCTCGGCGCCCCCGACGTCGAGGAGACCATGCGGCTCATCGACAAGCTCGACAAGATGCCGGCCGACGAGGTCGGCAAGCTCCTCGTCTCCGAGGCGGGGCTGACCGACGACCAGGCCGCCAAGTGCCTCGAGCTCGCCACGATCACCGCCACCGACGACTCCTTCGTGGAGAAGGTCCGTGCCCTCGGTGTCGAGAGCGAGCTGCTCGAAGAGGGCCTGACCGAGCTTGCCACACTGATCACCGCGACCGCGCCGCTCAACACCGATTCCGTACGGGTCGTCGCCGACCTGAGCATCGCCCGGGGCCTGGACTACTACACCGGCACCGTCTTCGAGACCCGCCTGGACGGCTACGAGACGCTGGGCAGCATCTGCTCCGGTGGCCGCTACGACGCGCTCGCCAGCGATGGCAAGACCACCTACCCGGGAGTCGGGATCTCGCTCGGCGTGAGCCGCGTCCTGGTGCCCCTGGTGCAGAAGGGCGTGCTCGACGGTGACCGCAAGGTCCCGAGCACCGTGCTGGTCGCCGTCTCCGACGAGGAGAGCAGGGTCGAGGCCGATTCGGCGGCCCAGCAGCTGCGCGCTCACAATGTTGCCTGCGAGGTCTCGCCCAACGCCGCCAAGTTCGGCAAGCAGATCCGCTTCGCGGAGCGCCGCGGCATCCCGTACGTCCTCTTCGCCACCGAAGGCGGCTACGAGATCAAGGACATCCGCACCGGCGACCAGGTCCCGGCCGACCCGGCCACCTGGACGCCGCAGAACGAGAGCGACCTGAAGCCCCAGGTCGTCGCGAACAACGAGGAGAAGAAGTGATCCGCACCCACGACGCCGGCACCCTGCGTGCCGAGCACGTCGGCCAGACTGTGACCCTCGCCGGCTGGGTAGGCCGCCGACGCGATCACGGCGGGGTCGCGTTCCTCGATCTGCGTGAGGCCAGCGGCGTGGTCCAGGTCGTCGTCCGCGACGAGGAGATCGCTCACCACCTGCGCAACGAGTACTGCATCAAGGTCACCGGCGAGGTCGTTGCTCGGACTGAGGAGAACCTCAACCCCAACCTCGCCACCGGCGAGATCGAGATCGTCGCCAAAGACCTCGAGGTCCTCAGTGCGGCCGCGGCCCTCCCGTTCCCGATCGACGACCACGTAGAGGTCGGCGAGGACGTACGTTTCAAGCACCGCTACCTCGACCTGCGCCGCACCGCGCCCGGCAACGCCATCCGCCTGCGCTCGAAGGCCAACAAGGCCGCCCGCGACGTGCTGGCCGGTCACGACTTCGTCGAGATCGAGACCCCGACGCTGACCCGCAGCACCCCTGAGGGCGCTCGTGACTTCCTGGTCCCGGCCCGCCTGCAGCCGGGTTCGTGGTACGCCCTGCCGCAGTCCCCGCAGCTGTTCAAGCAGCTGCTCATGGTCGGCGGCATGGAGCGCTACTACCAGCTCGCCCGCGCCTACCGCGACGAGGACTTCCGCGCCGACCGGCAGCCGGAGTTCACCCAGCTCGACATCGAGATGAGCTTCGTCGAGCAGGACGACGTGATCGCCCTCGGCGAGGAGATCGTCGCGGCGCTGTGGAAGCTGATCGGCTACGACGTGCCGCTCCCGCTGCCGCGGATGACCTACGCCGACGCGATGGCCAAGTACGGCTCCGACAAGCCCGACCTGCGCTTCGGCATCGAGATCACGGAGTGCACCGACTACTTCTCCGAGACGACGTTCCGGGTCTTCCAGGCGCCCTACGTCGGCGCCGTGGTGATGCCGGGCGGCGCGAGCCAGCCGCGGCGCCAGCTCGACGGCTGGCAGGACTGGGCCAAGCAGCGCGGCGCCAAGGGCCTGGCGTACGTCCTGGTCCAGGAGGACGGCTCGCTGACCGGTCCGGTCGCCAAGAACCTCTCCGAGACCGAGGCTGCCGGACTGGCCGCTCACGTCGGCGCCAACCCCGGCGACTGCATCTTCTTCGCCGCCGGCACGCCCAAGTCGAGCCGCTCCCTGCTGGGTGCCGCCCGGCTGGAGATCGGCAACCGTCTCGACCTCCGCAAGGACGGCGAGTGGAGCTTCCTGTGGGTCGTCGACGCGCCGCTGCTCGAGCCGGCCTCCGAGGCCGTCGAGTCCGGTGACGTCGCGGTCGGTGCGGGGGAGTGGACCGCGGTCCACCACGCCTTCACCAGCCCGCAGGACGTCGAGGGCTTCGACAAGGACCCCGGCAACGCGCTCGCCTGGGCCTACGACATCGTCTGCAACGGCAACGAGATCGGCGGCGGCTCGATCCGTATCCACCGCGAGGACATCCAGAAGCGGGTCTTCGACCTGATGGGGATCGGCGAGGAGGCGGCCGAGGAGAAGTTCGGCTTCCTGCTCGACGCCTTCAAGTTCGGCGCCCCGCCGCACGGCGGCATCGCCTTCGGCTGGGACCGCGTGGTCGCCCTCCTCGCCGGCACCGACTCCATCCGCGACGTGATCGCCTTCCCGAAGACGGGTGCCGGTTACGACCCGCTCACCGCCGCCCCGGCGCCGATCACCCCCGAGCAGCGCAAGGAGGCGGGCGTCGACGCACGGCCCGCTCCGGCGGCGGCCGCCGAGGGCGAATCGGCGAACTGAGCGCGCTTCGAGCAAAGCCAACAGAGTCTCCGGGACCGGTCCGCCGGTCCCGGAGACTCTCGTCGTTCAGCGGTGAATGGCAAGAATCCCTCCCGATCTGCCGTATCACTGGTTGAAATCGGATCGTTACCGGTACGGGGCGCATCGGGGCAAAGTCATCACATAGAGTTCCCTCCGTCGACCTCGTGGGTCGGACGCTGCCGTGCGACGGCGGCACCCAGGATTACGACTAGACAGAGGAACCATGAGCGAATCGGCCACCGTGTTCGAAGGTGAAGAACTCTCGGGTGGATCGACACCTCCTGCTTCGCCTGAGGAGGCGAAGAAGATCGCCGGCAAGTCGCCGATGAAGCTGGCATGGATGCGGCTTCGCAAGGACAAGCTGTCGATGGTGTCGCTGACGGTGGTCATCCTGGTGGTCCTGGCTGCCGTCTTGGCCCCCTTTCTCGTCAAGATGGGCGTGCTGGACCCGTTCAGCTACAACCAGGAGCTGCTCGACGCCAACACCATTCCCGAGGGCCGGTTCAGCGGCGCGAGCCTCGCACACCCGCTCGGCGTGGAGCCCGGCACCGGCCGCGACGCGTTGTCCCGGTTCTGGTACGGCATCACGTTCTCGCTGATCATCGCCCTCACCGCCGCCATCTTGTCGGTGGTCATCGGCGCGATCATCGGGATCGTCGCCGGCTTCAGCGGTGGCTGGGTCGACGCCGGCCTGAGCCGCTTCACCGACCTGACGCTCTCGTTCCCCTCGACGATGATGCTGCTGGCGCTCTCGGCGCTCGGTCTCGAGCTCGTCCAGATGGTGACGGGTCTACCCAACGGCCCACTCGCCCAGGGGATCTACTGCACCGTGGTGCTCGCGATCTTCGGCTGGACCAGCACCGCCCGCGTGGTCCGAGGACAGGTCCTCTCGATCAAGCAACGGGAGTTCGTCGAGGCGGCGATCGTCCTGGGTGCCTCGAAGCCGCGGATCTACTTCAAGGAGATCCTGCCGAACCTGTGGGCCCCGCTGCTGGTCCTGGTCACCCTGATGATGCCGGCCTACATCTCGGCCGAGGCGGCGCTGAGCTACCTCCAGGTCGGGGTGAAGCCGCCGACGCCCACGCTCGGCAACGTGCTCACCGACTCGTTGAAGTACGCGCAGGTGGACCCGTTCTACTTCTTCATGCCCGCGATCATCATCGCGACGATCGTGATCTCGTTCAACCTTCTCGGGGACGGGTTGCGAGACGCCCTTGATCCCAAGGGTGACAGGTGAGCCTCGGGGCTCCGTCCACACACAGGTGACCCGCCCGGGACACCGTTACGGCGTCAGCTGTCAGAGGCTGACGGCGACCACACCAAGGAGAAACGAATGCTCAAGAAGCGAGCTAAGTACGTAGCGGTCAGCGCCGCTGGCGTGCTCGGTCTTTCGCTGGGCCTGGCTGCCTGTGGCGGCGGGGACGGCGGTGGCTCGAGCTCGGCAAACACGCTGACCATCGTCGCTGAGGACCCGATCGACCACCTGGACCCGCAGCGTATCTACGTCGGCGAGACCATCTCGCACACCACGCGTCTGGTCTACCGCAAGCTGCTCTCGAACCCGTCGTCGACCGACCCGAAGGTCTCGAGCAAGCCGATCCCCGACCTGGCGACCGACGAGGGCACCTCGACCGAGGGCGCCAAGACCTGGTCGTTCACCATCAAGGACGGCGTAAAGTGGGAGGACGGCTCCGACATCACGTGTGAGGACTTCGCCTACGGCGCCTCGCGCAACTTCGCCGCCGACGAGCTCACCGGTGGTCCGGGCTTCTACCTGACCGCGAAGCTCGCGCTCAAGGGTGAGTACCCCGGCCCCTACACCGCGACCCCGGAGCAGCAGGCCGACTTCGACCAGGCGGTGACTTGCGATGGCAAGACCATCACCTACAAGTTCAAGACCCCGTGGCCGGACTTCCCGCTGGCGATCTCGTCGCTGCACATGATGGACCCCTACAAGGAGTCCGAGGACAAGGGCGCCAAGAACGACGACGTCATCTTCTCCAACGGCCCCTACAAGGTCGACACCTGGAACGCCCAGAAGGGCGGCACCCTGGTGCGCAACGACGAGTACGACCCGGAGACCGACGACAAGTCGCTGCGTGAGGCCAAGCCGGACAAGGTCGTCTTCAAGTTCGGTGAGAAGGCGACGACCACCTACGAGAAGCTGTTCTCCGACAGCCCCGACTCGCAGGCGACCATCGTCAGCGGCTCGCGCGTCCCGCCGGAGTTCTACCCGCGTCTCACCGAGGCCGGCGTCAAGGACCGCTACGTCCAGGTCCAGTCGCCCTACGTCGACTACCTGGTGCCGAACCAGAACCAGATGAAGGACCCGAACGTCCGCAAGGCTCTGGCCCAGGCGACCAACGTCGAGTCCTGGATCGCCGCCGGCGGTGGCGAGAAGGCCTACACCCCGGCCGACTCGATCGTGAACCCGGCCGTTCCGGGCTACGTCGCCAACCCGGCGTACAAGGACCGCAACCTCAAGGGTGACCCGGCCGCGGCGAAGAAGACCCTGGCCGACGCCGGTGTCAAGACGCCGTACCCGATCACCTTCACCTACCCGCAGAGCGACACCGCTGACAAGCAGGCCGCCGCGCTGGTCGAGGGCTGGGAGGCCGCCGGCTTCAAGGTCACGCTCGACCCGCTGGGCGACGTCTACTACTCCAACATCCAGAAGCCTTCCAACAAGGCCGACGTGATGTGGGGCGGTTGGGGTGCCGACTGGGGCTCCGCGATGACCGTCACCGCGGCGCTGTTCGACAGCCGCCAGATCGAGAAGTCCACCAACGGCCAGAACTACGGCAACTACAACAACCCCGCGGTCGACAAGCTGTTCGACCAGGCCGCCAACTCCGCCACCATCGAGGAGCAGAACAAGTTCCTCCAGGAGGCTGACGCGGTCATGGGTGAGGACGTCGCCTACATCCCGCTGGAGATCGCGACCTTCAACTGGGTCCACGGCTCCAAGGTGAAGGACTTCGTCACCACCGATGCCTCCTCGTCCTACCCGGACCTGGCGACCATCGACGTCGAGGACTGATCCTTCAGCTCCGCAACACCGTTCGGACGGCCCTGAGCCGTTCCGACCTTGGAGGCGGGGCTCGCCAGAGCCCCGCCTCCCCCCTGTACCTGGACACGATTCCCCCCGGACGACACCCCACGACGGTGCTCCGGCCGATCCCAATGAAGGTGAGACCCACCGATGGTCGCCTACATCATCCGGCGCGTGATCGTCGGTTTGCTCATGCTGGTGGCGATGAGCTTCATCGTCTTCGCACTGTTCATGAAGAACCCGGTCGACCCGGCTCAGTTCTCCTGCGGTAAGAACTGCCCCCCGGAGCGCATCGAGGAGACCCGTCAGGCCCTCGGCTACGACCAGCCGCTGTTGGTCCAGTGGGGCAACTTCGCCAAGGGCGTCGTCGTCGGCCGCGAGTACCCCGCCGACGAGGCGATGCGCGAGGCCAACCCCGAGCTGGTCACCGAGTGCGCGGCGCCCTGCCTGGGCTTCTCCCAGCAGCTGCAGATGACGGTCAACGAGGAGATCGCGGAGGCAGCTCCGATCTCGATCTCGATCGCCCTGGTCGCGGTCACCATCTGGGTCGTCTTCGGTGTTCTGTTCGGAGTGCTCGCAGCGGTCTTCAAGGGGTCCCTCGTGGACCGCGGAGTCGTCGGAGCCACGCTGTCCCTCTATGCGTTTCCGACCTTCTTCGTGGGTGCCTTGCTGATCAACTTCGTAGCCATCAAATGGGGGATCTTCCCCGCACCGGGATACGTGCCGATCGCCGAGGGCGGCGTCGGGGGATGGCTGGTCCAGCTCATGCTCCCCGGGTTCACCCTCGCGGCGGTCTACATGGCGGGCTACGTACGCATGACCCGGGCGTTCGTCCTCGAGTCGATGAGCGAGGACTACATCCGCACCGCGAAGTCGAAGGGCCTCAAGGGCAAGAAGGTGCTGTTCAAGCACGCGCTGCGCGCGGCGCTGACCCCGCTGGTGACGATGTTCGGTCTCGACGTCGCCGCCGTCCTCGGCGGAGCGATCATCACCGAGGACGTCTTCAACTACTACGGTCTCGGAAAGCTCGCGGTGACCGCGAACGAGACCTACGACCTTCCCACCATCGTGGGCCTGGTGCTGCTCCTCGGCGCTCTGGTGATCATCGCCAACATCGTCGTCGACGTCCTGTACGCCTTCATCGACCCGCGCGTGCGCGTCGCCTGAGGAGGATCTGATCCATGACTGACCTTTCCACGACGCCCGAGACGAGGCCCGCCAACGGTGGCGCGTTCCTCTCGGTGCGGGACCTGAAGGTCCACTTCTCCACCTCCGACGGCATCGTCAAGGCGACCGACGGCCTCTCCTTCGAGCTCGAGCGCGGCAAGACGCTCGGCATCGTCGGCGAGTCCGGCTCGGGCAAGTCGGTCTCCAGCTCGGCGATCATGGGGCTGCACCGCGGCACCAACGCCATCCTCAGCGGCGAGATCATGCTCGACGGGGTCGACCTGCTCAAGGTGAGCAACGAGGACATGCGCAAGCGCCGCGGCCGCGACGTCGCGATGATCTTCCAGGACCCGCTCTCCGCGATGCACCCCTACTACTCGGTGGGCAACCAGATCATGGAGGCCTACCAGGTCCACAACAACGTGACCAAGAGGGAGGCGCGCAAGCGCGCCATCGAGATGCTCGACCGCGTCGGCATCCCGCAACCCGACCGTCGTGTGGACGACTACCCGCACCAGTTCTCCGGCGGTATGCGCCAGCGCGCGATGATCGCGATGGGGCTGATCAACAACCCGAGCCTGCTCATCGCCGACGAGCCGACCACCGCTCTCGACGTGACCGTCCAGGCGCAGATCCTCGACCTGCTCCAGGACCTGCAGCGCGACTTCGACGCGGCGGTCATCATCATCACCCATGACCTCGGCGTCGTGGCGGAGATGGCCGATGACGTGCTCGTGATGTACGCCGGCCGCGCGGTCGAGTATGGCCCCTGCAAGGAGATCCTCACCCACCCGCAGATGCCCTACACCTGGGGCCTGCTCTCCAGCGTGCCGGACCTGACCGCGTCGACCGAGGCCAAGCTGATCCCGATCCGGGGCAACCCGCCCTCGCTGCTCAACCCGCCGCCGGGATGCGCCTTCGAGCCGCGCTGTGACCACGTTGCGAAGGTGGGCGGCGACCTGTGCCGGACGACCCTTCCCGACCTCACCCCGGCCAGCAGCGGTGGCAACCACACCAAGCGGTGCCACATCAAGAACGCCGACGAGGTCTACGTGGCAGAGATCCTGCCCGAGATCGCCCCTGACCTGGTGGAGGACTGATGAGCGACACCACGACTGCCACCGCGGCCTCGGTCGCGCCGGCGAGCACGGAGACCGTGCTCTCGGTCGAGAACCTGAAGATGCACTTCCCGGTCAAGGGCAGCGGCGTGATCCGGCGTACGGTCGGGCACGTCAAGGCCGTCGACGGGGTCTCCTTCGAGGTGGCCAAGGGCAGCGCCCTCGGCCTCGTCGGCGAGTCCGGCTGTGGCAAGTCCACCACCGGGCGGATGGTGACGCGGCTCTACCAGCCCACCGAGGGGAAGATCAACTTCGAGGGCACCGACATCGCCAACTACTCGGGTCGGAAGCTGCACCCGATGCGCCGGGAGATCCAGATGATCTTCCAGGACCCGTCGACCTCGCTGAACCCGCGGCACACGGTCGGTTCGATCATCGGCGCGCCGCTGCGGATCCACAAGATGGTGCCCAAGGACAAGGTGCTCGGCCGGGTCCAGGAGCTGCTCGAGCTCGTCGGGCTCAACCCCGAGCACTACAACCGCTACCCGCACGAGTTCTCCGGGGGCCAGCGTCAGCGCATCGGCATCGCCCGGGCCATGACCCTGCAGCCGAAGCTGCTCGTGGCCGACGAGCCGGTCTCCGCGCTGGACGTGTCGATCCAGGCCCAGGTGATCAACCTTCTGCAGGACCTGCAGAAGGAGTTCGACATCTCCTACCTGTTCATCGCGCACGACCTCGCCATCGTTCGCCACTTCTGCCCCGAGGTCGCGGTGATGTACCTCGGCAAGATCGTGGAGATCGGTGACCGCGAGTCGATCTACGAGCACGCTCACCACCCCTACACCCAGGCGCTGCTCTCCGCCGTGCCCGACGTGAAGCAGGCCGCGATCGGCGGCCGTCGTGAGCGGATCCGGCTGGAGGGCGACGTACCGTCGCCGATCAACCCGCCCTCGGGCTGCCACTTCCGCACTCGCTGCTCCCTCGCCAAGGACATCTGCTCCGTGGTCGAGCCGCCGCTGCTGCAGATCGGCAAGAAGCACAAGGTCGCCTGCCACTTCCCGGGTGAGATCCACCAGCACCCGGAGAAGCCGATCACCGCGCCGCTCCTGGGCGTCGACGAGTTCGGTGCACCGGACCCGGGCGCCAGCCCGGCCGAGGTCCCGGGCGACGGTCCGGGCTACGCCGACACCTGGTACGACCTGGCGAACAACTCGCGGGGTCGCGCCTGAGAATCTCCCGCGTCTCGGCGAGATTACGAAAGACGGTCCGCAGCCTTTGGCTGCGGACCGTCTTTGTTACATGTGTGTCACACGTCACTGTCGGTATCGAACCGTTATCTGTAGTCCCGCCCGAACCACTGGAACTTGGCATAACTTGAGCAGCGCGCTGGCTCGGGGCCGCGCGAAGTGGTCTGTTCTTGGGCGTACCGAGCCTTGGCATCGAACGGAGATCCGAGCGTATGACTGTGTCCGAAGTGTTGATCCAGGGTCCTGATCCCGAGATCGATCCGGAACCTAGGACCGGCGATGTCGCCGGCCGTTCGCCGATGCGGATCGCCATGGACCGCCTCCTCTCGGACAAGGTCGCGATGATCTGTGCCGGGATCGTGCTGCTGTTCGTCCTGATCGCGATCTTCGCGCCGTTGCTGTGCAAGCTGTTCGGTGTCGAGGTGCGTGCCGGTGACCCGGTCGCCGACACCGACTCGTTCAACTACCCCGTCATCGGCCCGCCCAACTACGGGTTCACCTGGGAGGCGCCGCTCGGCCTGGAGCCCAACTCCGGCAACGACCTGCTCGCGGAGTGGTTCTACGGCGCGCGTACGTCCCTGCTGGTCGCCACGATCGCCACGGTCGTCTCGACCGTCGTCGGTGTGGTGCTCGGCCTGATCGCGGGCTACAGCCGCGGCTGGGGCGACCGGGTGATCACGTTCGTGATCGACCTGTTCCTCACGCTGCCGTTCCTGCTGGTCGCGATCGCGATCTCGCCGATGCTCGTGGAGCGCTGGCGGGAGAACCCGACGATGCTCGACAACGCCTCGCTGATCGCACTCATCGTGATCCTCTCGATCTTCGGGTGGATGGGCCTGGCCCGGCTGATCCGCGGCGAGGTGATCTCGTTGCGTGAGCGCGAGTTCATCGAGGCCGCGCACGTCCTCGGGATGCCGACCCATCGGATCCTGTTCAAGGAGCTGCTCCCCAACCTGGTCGCTCCGATCGTCGTCTCGTTCTCGCTGAGCCTGCCGGCCACGATCGCCGCTGAGGCGACGCTGGCGTACCTCGGCGTCGGTGTCACCGGACGCCCGTCCTGGGGACAGACGATCCTGCGCGCCCAGAGCTGGTTCGACGAATACCCCTTGTACCTCTACGCGCCGATCGTCGGGATCGTGGTCCTGGTCTTCGCGCTCAACCTGCTCGGAGACGCCATCCGCGACGCCTTCGACCCCAAGTCTTTCCGGTGAGCACTTCGTCGGAGAGAGGCATCAACCATGGAAGGTGGACACCTACGATGCAATTGAAGAGAACAGTGATCGCCGCCAGTGCGATCGCTGCGCTGACGCTCACCGCTGCTTGTGGTGGCGGGGGCGGCGGTGGCGAGGACCCGGCCGGCGAGTTCAAGGCCGGCGGCGGCGCCGGTGCCGGCAAGGATGCCACGGCCGAGGGGCCGCTGGAGATCCCGTCCGACGCCAAGAAGGGCGGCACGATCACCGTGCTGTCCAACAACGCCCCCCACACCCTCGACCCGACCCGGACCTACTACACCGACTCCGGTGCGATCATGTCCGGCCTGGTCACTCGCTCGCTGACGCAGTACGTCTACGACGAGGAGACCGGCGACTCCGTTCTCGTCCCCGACCTCGCCACCGACCTCGGTCAGGTCTCCGAGGACGGTCTGACCTGGACCTTCGAGCTGAAGGACGGGATCAAGTACGAGGACGGCACCGACGTCACCGCCGAGGACGTCGTCTACGGCATCAAGCGCTCCTTCGCGACCGACACCCTGACCGACGGCCCGACGTACCAGACGACGTTCTTCAAGGACGGCGACAAGTACAAGGGCCCGTTCGCGGATACCGACGCCGAGCTGCAGAAGCTCGCCGACTACGACGCCAGCGCAGGCTGGTACGGCGGTGAGGACTACGACGGCGTCGAGGCCGACGGCAACAAGGTGATCATCCACCTGGCTCAGCCGTTCCCCGAGCTCGACTACTACGCCTCGTTCCCGGTGTTCTCGCCGATCCCGAAGGCCAAGGACAAGGACCCGCTGGCCTACGAGAGCCACCCGATGGCGACCGGGCCCTACAAGTTCGAGTCCTACAAGCCGGGCAACGCGCTCACGCTGGTCAAGAACGACCAGTGGGACGCCGACACCGACCCCGGCCGGTTCCAGGCCGCCGACGCGTTCGACTTCAAGTTCGCCCAGGACACCGCGAAGCTCGAGAACCAGATCCTCGGCGACAAGGGCGCGGCGCAGACGATGATGACGTACGACGACGTCACGCCTCCGACCTACAAGTCGATCAAGGAGAGCGCGCCGGACAACCTCGTCGAGGGCACCTCGCCCTGCACGTACATGTACCGTCCGGACCAGACCAAGATCACGGACAAGAAGGTGCGGGAGGCCATCAGCTGGGCCTACCCCTACCAGGCTGCCTGGAAGGCCTCCGGCGAGATCGTCGGCGTCACCATCCAGCCCGGCACCTCGCTCCTGCCCCCGGGCACCGCGGGTCGGGTCGAGTACCAGTACCCGAAGGGTCAGGACGGCCAGACCACCGACCCGGAGAAGGCCAAGGCGCTGCTGAAGGAGGCCGGGGCCGAGGGCTTCGAGCTGAAGTGGCACTACCAGCGTGACGACGAGCAGTCCGTGGCGAAGTCGGACCAGATGGTCAAGGGCTTCGAGGCGGCCGGCTTCAAGGCGACCCCGGTGGCCTCGACCGACGAGACCTATCGTGACGACGAGAGCAACCTCGACGCTCCGGTAAACCTCCGCTACGGCGGCTGGTGCTCCGACTGGCCCTCGGGCGGCTCGTGGTTCCCGGCGCAGTGGATCGGCTCGAACGCCAACAAGGCGGGCATGCCGAACCCGACCAACTTCAAGGAGGCCGACGCTGACGCGAAGCAGGCCGAGGTCCTGAAGATGGACGCCGACGAGGTTCCCGCAGCCTGGGGCGAGTTCGACAAGTGGATGCAGGAGACCTACATGGTCGAGATCAACGCCGGCTACGACGCGAACGCCTTCATCAAGGGCTCGCAGGTCGGCGGGGTCGTCAACGACCCGGTCAAGGGCATGCCGAGCTTCTCCATCATGTACCTGAAGTGAGGTGATCCGGCCGGCGTGGGCGCACCCCACGCCGGCCGGACCCGCACATAGGACACCGCAACTTTGGGCCAGCGCCCGTGGACACCTTCTAGGAAGCGAGACCTCCGTCCCATGATCGGTTTTGTCGTACGCCGGTTGATCTCGGCGATTCTCGTGCTGTTCGTGATCTCGGTGGCGGTCGTCGCGCTCTTCACCTATGGCCCGAGCGACCCGGCGGACGCGATGTGCCCGGAGCCCAAATGCACCGCGGAGCGCCAGGACGCGATCCGGGAGGCGCTCAACCTGGATGCGCCGCTCCACGTTCAGTACACCGAGTACATGACCGGCATCTTCAAGGGCCGCGAGATCGCCTTCGGCTCCGAGTCGTACGACTGTGAGGCCCCGTGCTTCGGGGTCAGCTTCATCTACCGGGTCAATGTCTGGGACGACATCAAGGACCGGATCGGGCCGACGGTCTCGGTCGCGGTCGGCGCGGGCGTCACGATCCTGCTGATCGGCGTGCCGATCGGGATGTTCGCGGCCAGACGCCGGGGGACCTCGGCGGACAAGGCCGTCATCGGCGCGACGCTGGTGATCGAGTCGATCCCGTACTACCTGTTCGTCCTGCTCGCGTTCCTCTATCTCGCGGTCAGCGCCGGGATCTTCCCGCAGGAGGGCTATCACCCGCTGACCGACTCACCGCTGAAGTGGGCATGGGGCCTGATGCTGCCCTGGCTCGCGCTCGGCCTGGTGAATTCCTCCAAGTACGCCCGGTTCACCCGCGGGTCGATGATCGAGGCGTTCAACCAGGACTACGTCCGGACCGCACGCGCCAAAGGCCTTGCGGAGCGCAGGATCGTCAACAGGCATGCGCTGCGTGCGGCCGTCGTGCCGATCGTGACGATCTTCGGCATCGACTTCGGAGCGCTGCTGACCGGCACCATCTTCACCGAGCTCATCTTCGGCATCCCCGGCCTCGGGTTGCGGGCGCTCAACGCGGTCAGCCAGAGCGACCTGCCGGTCATCGAGGCGACCACGCTGATCTCCGCCTTCATCATCGTGGTCACCAACCTCCTGGTCGACCTCTTCTACAGCGTGCTCGACCCGCGCGTACGCCTCACCTGACCCCCCACCCTGTCGGCAGAGTCTGTCGGTGCCGACTACTAGGGTTGGCGTGTGGACGGGTTGTTTGAGATGGGGGCTGCTGCCGGCGCCTCGCGTGGCGGGTCGCTGAGCCACAGCGACCATGCGGCCGCGCCGCTGGCGGTCCGGATGCGGCCGCGTACGCTCGAGGAGCTCGTGGGCCAGAGCTCGCTCAAGGCGTCCGGGTCGCCGCTGCACCAGGTGGTGGAGGGCGGACAGTCGCTCTCGCTGCTGCTGTGGGGGCCGCCGGGGACAGGGAAGACGACCATCGCCTCGATCGTGAGCCGCTCCACCGACCGTCGCTTCGTCGAGGTCTCCGCGGTCTCGGCCGGGGTCAAGGAGGTCCGCGCGGCGATCGACTCGGCCCGCGCCGAGCTGGTCGCGACCGGCAAGGAGACGGTGCTCTTCGTCGACGAGGTCCACCGGTTCAGCAAGGCACAGCAGGACGCGCTGCTGCCGGGCGTGGAGAACCGCTGGGTCACGCTGGTCGCCGCCACCACGGAGAACCCCTTCTTCTCGGTGATCTCGCCGCTGCTGTCGCGATCGCTGCTGCTGCGGCTCGAGTCGCTCACCGACGACGACATCCGTGGCGTACTGCTGAAGGCGGTCGAGGACGAGCGTGGCCTCGGTGCCTCGGTGACGCTGACGGAGGAGGCTCTCGACCATCTCGTACGTCTCGCCGGCGGCGACGCGCGCCGGTCGCTGACGTATCTGGAGGCCGCTGCGGGGGCTGCGTCCGGTGGGAAGATCACCCTCGAGGCCGCCGAGCGGGCGGTCGACCAGGCGGCGGTGCGCTACGACCGGCAGGGCGACCAGCACTACGACGTGGTCAGCGCCTTCATCAAGTCGGTGCGGGGGTCGGACGCCGACGCGGCGCTGCACTACCTGGCGCGGATGATCGAGGCGGGGGAGGACCCCCGGTTCATCGCCCGCCGGCTGATGATCCTCGCCTCCGAGGACATCGGCCTGGCCGACTCGACGGCGCTGCAGACCGCGGTCGCCGCGGCCCAGACGGTGCAGCTGATCGGGATGCCCGAGGCCCAGCTCACCTTGGCGCACGCGACGATCGCGCTCGCCGTCGCGCCGAAGTCCAACGCGGTCACCAACGCCATCTTCGCCGCCCGCGCCGACGTCGCGGCCGGGAAGATCGGCAACGTCCCGCCCCACCTGCGCGACGCCCACTACGAGGGTGCGAAGAAGATCGGGCACGGGGAGGCGTACAAGTACGCCCACGACGAGCCGTTCGGCATCGCGACGCAGCAGTACGCACCCGACGCTGTGGCGGATGCGGAGTACTACCAGCCGACCACCCACGGAGCCGAAGCCGGAGTGAAGGAACGTTGGGAGCGTGTCCGGAAAATCGTGCGCGGACAGGATGGATAGGGTAGGCGCACCATGACGAACTCGAGCACGCCCGGGTGGGCGCTGTTGGCGACGCTGACCGCGGTGGGGGTCCTGGTCCTCATCTCGCTGGTGGCCGTGCCACGGCCGCAGCCGAGCCGAGCTTCCAGGGCGATGCCTCGGCCTATTCATTGGTCAAGCAGGGCAACCGCTTCCCGCGCTCGCAGGTCGAGCACC
>NZ_JBEXJF010000018.1:0-105479 GCF_040608935.1 Nocardioides sp. NPDC004968 | reverse complement strand
GCCGAGCGGGCGACCCCTACGAGCTCTCACCCGGCAGGCTGCTGCGCGAGACCCTGGTGACCAGCGCCGTGCGGAGTTCCGCACGGGAAGCGGGCCTTTCTCTGCATACCTTGATGGAGGGTCAGCGGCTCAGGCGGTGCCGAGGTCCTTCCACGGGCCCCACTCCTCGGTGCCAGGGGTGTTGCCCTGGGTCCACCACTTGGCCTCCCACAGGTGACCGCCGTAGGTGGCACGGTCACCGGCGACGTACACCGTCGTGGCCGACCATGCGGCCGCCCCGCCGGGCGGGTCGGTCGGTTCCTCGGTCGGCGGGTCCGTGGGCTCCTCGGTCGGCGGGTCGGTCGGGTCCGGCTCCTCGACCGGGCCGCCGGTGCCGTTGCGCATGGCGTCGGCGAAGGTGCCGATCAGCTCGCCCTGACGGTCACCGGAGAGCTCCCACCACATGCCTCCGCCGAGGCCCTTCGAGATGGCGTACGCCGCCTTCTGGGCGATCGTGCGCTTGTTGTCGTAGCTCCACCACTGATTGCCGTCGTAGCGCCACCCGGCGCCGGTCGCGGCGTCGTAGTGGTCGGTGCCGCGGGACTTGAGCTTGTCGTAGTCCTCGTTGCCAGCCTCGTACGTCCCTGGTGCCGCGGCGGTCGCCGGACCCCACGGGGCGGAGGAGGTGGCACCCTGCCAACCACGGCCGTACGCCGCCATGCCGAGCCCGAGCTGGGCCGGTGAGATGCCGGCGTCGAGGTACTCGCGGACCGACTCGTCCACGCTGAACCGCTTGCCGTCGGGGCGCGGGTCGGCGGGGTCGGCGTAGAGGTTGCCCTGATGGCCGGTCAGCGTCGGGTCCCAGGCACCCCACAGGTCGTAGCCCTGGATGTTGCCGAAGTCGAGGGAGTTGAAGATCGCCGGGTCGTTCCAGCCGCCCGCCTCGATGTCCTGCGGGTTGGCCGGGAGGAACGCGGAGAGCTGGTAGTCCTTGCCCGTGGTCGATCCCAGCGCGTCCAGCTGGGAGCGGAACTCGGCCAGCAGCGCCTTGAAGTTGGCGCGGTCGTTGACCGGGTCGACGTGGTTGCCGGCGTTGCCGTTGGGCGAGCCCGGCCACTCCCAGTCGATGTCGAAGCCGTCGAAGACGCCGGCGGCCGCTCCGGCGCCACCGCGGCCGTCGATGACCGGCAGGTTGCCCTTGATGTAGAGGTCGATGCAGGAGGAGACGAACTTGCGTCGCGACTCCGGCGTCGCCGCCGCGAGGGAGAAGTTCTTCGACCAGGTCCAGCCGCCCAGCGAGAGCAGGACCTTCAGGTCCGGGTGCTTGGCCTTGAGCTGCTTGAGCTGGTTGAAGGAGCCCGCCAGGGGCTGGTCCCAGGTGTCGGCCGTGCCGGAGACGGAGGCGTCGGCTGCGTACGACATCCCGTAGTCGGCGTAGGCGTCACCGGCGCCGTCGGAGCCGTTGGGCCCCTCGCCCTGAGCCTTGTTGGCCTCGAAGCAGGTCAGCGTCTGGTGGTGGATGTTGCCGAAGGCGTAGTTGAGGTGGGTGAGGTCGTCGGCGACCCCGGACGTCTCCAGCTGCTTGAGCTTGAAGGCTCGGCCGTAGACACCCCACTGCACGAAGTAGCCGACGTTGCGGTAGCCGTTGATCGCGGTCGGCTCCGCGGCGGCCGTCGTCAGCGATGCGCTGGACGGGGTGCTGGTGAGGACGAGCGTGCCGGTGAGGGCGAGCGCTCCGGCGAGTGCGCCGATGAGAAGGCCGGCTGTCCGGCGTGATCTTCGTGAGGGCAAGGCGACATGCATGGTGACACCTCCGAGGTGATGGCTGGCTCGGGCACCAGGCGCCCGAATCGCCATTCGATGGTGGCAGTCGGTTTGTTTGTAAGCAACCCTTACTAATTAAGGAATTTCAGAACGTAATTCGAGGTCGGCGCCGAAGTAGTACGTTCGATGAGCCGCCAATCTCTGGGAGATCGCCATGCTCGGACGCCGCTCTGCAGTTGTCGCCACACTGACCGGAGGTGCGCTCGCGCTGGCCACCCTGGTCCCGTACGCCGGGGCGACCGCCGCCCCGGAGGAGAGGCTGGCGCCACCACCGAAGGCGCCCACCGCGATCGGCTACGGAGGCGCGGTGGCGAGCGTCGACGCCGACGCGAGCCGGGTCGGGCTCGAGGTGCTGCGCAAGGGCGGCAACGCGACGGACGCAGCGGTCGCGACGGCTGCGGCGCTCGGCGTGACCGAGCCCTATTCGGCCGGGATCGGCGGGGGCGGCTTCTTCGTGCACTACTCCGCGCGCACCGGCGAGGTCGAGACGATCGACGGCCGCGAGAAGGCGCCGGCCGCGATGCCGCGCGACGCGTTCATCGACCCCGAGACGGGGAAGGAGTATCCATTCTTCCCCGACATGGTCACCAGTGGCGCCTCGGTCGGAGTGCCCGGAACCCCGCTGACCTGGGACAAGGCGCTGAGGAAGTGGGGCACGCGGTCGCTCGCCAAGTCGCTCGAGCCGGCGGCGCGGCTGGCTCGCCGGGGCTTCGTCGTCGACGAGACCTTCCGCCAGCAGACCGTCGACAACGCGGAACGTTTCGCAGCGATCGATTCCACTGCCGAACTATTTCTTCCTGGAGGATCCGCGCCCGAGGTCGGCAGCCGGTTCCGCAACCCCGACATCGCCGCGACCTACGACCTGCTCGCCCGCAAGGGCGTGAAGGCCTTCTACCGCGGCCCGCTGGCCGCGGAGATCGCCGCGACGGTGGCCGAGCCGCCCAAGAGCGACGACACCGACCTCCCGGTTCCGGCCGGCTGGGTGACCACCGAGGACCTCGCCGCCTACACCGCCCCCGACCGCGAGCCGACCCACTCGACCTACCGTGACCTGGACGTCTACGGGATGGCACCGCCGTCCTCGGGCGGCACCTCGGTGGGCGAGGCGCTCAACATCCTGGAGCGCTACGAGCTGGCCGGGATGACCAACACCGAGGCCTACCACCATCTTCTCGAGGCGAGCGCGATCGCCTTCGCCGACCGGGGCGCCTACCTCGGCGACCCCGACCACGTCGACGTACCCGTCGAGGCGCTCCTCGACGACACCTTCGCCGCCGAGCGGGCCTGCGGCATCGACCCCGCGGCGGCCCAACCCAAGCCCGTGGCGGCCGGTGATGCGTACGACTTCGACGGGGTCTGCGACGGCGCGGAAGGCGCCGGCGAGACCGCGAGGGACACCGAGAACCTCGAGACCACCAACCTGACCGTGGTCGACCGCTGGGGCAACGTCGTCGAGTACACCCTGACCATCGAGCAGACCGGAGGATCCGGCATCACCGTGCCCGGCCGCGGCTTCATCCTCAACAACGAGCTGACCGACTTCTCGACGACCTACCGGGCCGACGACCCCAACCGGATCGAGCCCAACAAGCGCCCGCGCAGCTCGATGTCACCCACGATCGTCCTCTCCGACGGCCGGCCCGTCCTGGCGGTCGGTTCGCCGGGCGGCTCGACGATCATCACCACGGTGCTCCAGATTCTCATCGAGCGGTACGCGCGCGACCGGACCCTGCCCGAGGCGATGGCGGCGCCGCGGGTCTCCCAGCGCAACGCGGCGAGCACCGGTGCCGAGCCGGCCTTCATCGAGGCGTACGGAGGGCCACTGACGTCGCTGGGGCACACCTTCGCCCCGACCGCTGAGCTCGGCGCGGCCACCGCGATCGAGATCGGTCCCGACGGGCTGCTGACCTCGACCGCCGAGCCGTGGCGACGCGGTGGCGGGTCCGCGCTGGTGGTGAGCCCGGTGTCGCCGACCCACTAGCTCCCGATGCGGTCCAGCGCCTGGAGCAGGTCGGCCCAGAGGTCGTCGACGTCCTCGACCCCGACCGACATCCGCACCAGCCCGTCGGGCACCGTCGCCGACTCGGTCTTCCAGCGGCGACGGCGCTCGAACGTGGACTCGACGCCGCCGAGGGAGGTCGCATTGACCCACAGCGAGGTTGAGTGGGTGAGCAGATCGGCCTGCTCCGCGGTGGGCAGGACCGCCGCGAGCATGCCGCCGAACCCGGGGTAGCGGACCTCAGCGACCGCCGGGTGCGCCGCCAGGCGCTCGGCGAGGGTCGCCGCGTTGGCGGAGGAGCGCTCGACGCGCAGGTGCAGCGTACGAATACCGCGAAGCGCCAGCCACGCCTCGAACGGGCCGGGGATCGCGCCGAGGAGGTCGCGACGGGCCTTGAGTACGTCCCACAGCGTGTCGTCGGAGACGACGACCGCGCCCATGACGACGTCGGAGTGGCCGGCGATGAACTTGGTGGCCGAGTGGATGACGATGTCCGCGCCGAGCGCGAGCGGCTGCTGGAGCAGGGGAGTGGCGAAGGTGTTGTCGACCACGACCCGCGCCCCGGCCTTGTGGGCGGCGGCGATGACGGCCGGCAGGTCGGCGAGCTGCATCCCCGGGTTGGTCGGGGTCTCGACCCAGACCAGCGCGACCTCGCCGTCGAGCTTCTCGAGCAGCTTCACGACCGCGGCGGTGTCGGAGAAGTCCGCGAGGCGCGCCGTCAGCCGGCCGCGCCCCTCGAGGTCGGCCAGCTGGCCGATGGTCCCCAGATAGCTCTGCTCGGTCGCCACGACCACCGAATCGTTGACCAGGTCGAGCAGCGTCGCGATCGCCGCGAGCCCTGAGGCGAACGACAGCGCCCGCCCTCCCTCGAGCTGCCCGAGCGCCTCCTCGAACGCCACCCACGAGTCGTTGGTGTAGCGCCCGTACTCCTTGTCCCCGCCGGCCACATAGGTCGAGGCCATCGTGATCGGTACGTTGAGCGGCTGGTCGGGCTCGTGGGCCGGCCGCCCGGCGTGGACGGCGATCGTGGCGGGCTTGTGATCCATGACTTCGACCCTATTGCCCGCTCGACAACCGGGCTCATGCGCCGCGCGGTTACGGCTCAGCGCATGGTCCCGGATAAGGTTGCGGCCGTGTTGACGACCCTGCTGGATGGACGTGCCTTCGGTGAGAAGCACGGCAAGGATGCTGCCACCGTCGTGGCCCTGCACGGCTGGGCCCGCAACCGCAGCGACTGGGGCTCGACGCTCGAGGGCATGGACGCGCTCGCGCTCGACCAGCCCGGCTTCGGCGCGACCCCGGCCCCCGAGGAGGCCTGGGGAAGCAAGGAGTACGCCGAGTGGCTGGCCCAGATCCTCGAGGGTCTCGACCGCCCGGTGCTCGTCGGCCACAGCTTCGGCGGCCGGGTGGCCGTCCAGCTCGCCGCGGCCCGCCCGGAGCTCGTCCGCGGCATCGTCCTCACCGGCGTGCCGCTGTTCCGTCCGAAGACCGGTGGCAAGCCCAAGCTCGCCTACCGGATCGGCCGCTGGCTCCACTCCAAGGGGCTGATCCCCGAGGCACGGATGGAGGCGCTGCGGGAGAAGTACGGCTCGACCGACTACCGCAACGCCAAGGGCATCATCCGCGACATCTTCGTCAAGGTCGTCAACGAGTCCTACGGCGACCAGCTGGCAGCCATCCCGAAGGACCTTCCGGTCCGCCTGATCTGGGGCGAGAACGACACCGCCGCACCGGTCTGGATGCCCGGTGAGGCCATGGAGATCCTGGGGGAGAACGCGACCCTGGAGATCGTCCCCGGGTCCGCGCACCTGCTCGACGCAGGGCTGGTCAAGAGCCTTCGAGGCGCCATCGACGAACTTCGTACGAACTGAATCTGAGGGGCTGAAGAAGAAGCATGTGGATCGTCCTGGTCACCTCCGCGCTGACCCTGGTCTCGTACTACCGCTGGCTGCGGGTCGCTCAGCGTGAGCACTACGAGCCGACGCGGCTGTTCGCGATCGAGTGGATCTGGATCAAGGCACGCCCGGTCGAGGCGATCCTGCTCGGCGCGGTCGTCGTGGTCTGCCTGGCCTCGTTCGTGCTGCCCTACGGCGCGCTCGTCGGCGCGCTGCTGTTCATCGGCTGGCCGGTGGGGATGAGCTTCACCGGCGCCAAGCGGCTGGTGTGGACCGACCGCGTCAAGCGCCTGGCCGGTGTGCTGTTCGTGCTGCACGCGATCGTCACCGTCGTGATCGCGCTCGTCGTCCCGGCCGCTGCGGGCCTGCTCCCGATCCTCGCGGTCCCGCTGGCCGAGGCGGCGCTGGCGATCATGTGGCCGATCGAGAAGGCGATGGCGAAGAAGTGGCAGGTCCAGGCGGCCGCCACGATCAAGAAGGTCAGTCCGCGGATCGTCGCGATCACCGGCTCCTACGGCAAGACCTCGACGAAGAACTACGCCACCCACCTGATGCAGGGCCGCTGGTCGACGCTGGCCTCACCGGCGAGCTTCAACAACGCGATGGGCCTCTCTCGCGCGGTCAACGACCGCCTCCAGCCCGGCACCGACATCTTCGTGGCCGAGATGGGCACCTACGGCCCCGGCGAGATCGCCGAGCTGACCGAGATCTTCCCGCCGGAGGTCGCCGCCATCACCACGATCGGCGAAGCCCACCTGGAGCGGATGAAGTCGCGCGAGACGATCGTGAAGGCCAAGTCGGAGATCCTCCCGAAGGCCTCGACCGTGGTGCTCAACATCGACGTACCCGAGCTCGCGCTCATCGCCGAGAACCTCCGCGCCAGCAAGCGCGTCATCGCCTGCTCCGCCGTTCCGGGCACCACCGCCGAGGTCGTGGTGGCCGACGGCGCGCTCCAGATCAACGGCGAGACGTACGCCGTCCAGCTTCCCGACGAGGTCGGGCACCCGATCAACGTGGCGATCGCCGTCGGCCTCGCCCTCGCGGTCGAGGTCCCGATCGAGACGATCACCCAGCGGCTGGCGTCGATCCCCGGCACGCCCCACCGCGCCGAGGCCAACAGGACGCCCGGCGGCGTCTGGGTCGTCGACGACACCTTCAACTCCAACCCCACCGGAGCCGCCGCGGCGCTCGCGAAGGCCAAGCGGCTGGCAGGGGAGTCGGGCACGGTGTGGACCATCACGCCCGGTATGGTCGAGCTGGGCACTGAGCAGGCCGCGCGCAACATCGAGTTCGCGCAGGCTGCCACGGCCTCCGACAAGATGCGGCTGTGCATCGTCGGTCGCACCAACCGAAAAGCGCTGCGTTCGGGGGAGCCAGCGCGAACCACCGCGTTCGAGAGCCGTAAGGCGGCAGCGGATCACGCTCTGACCGCGGCCAAGGAGGGCGACGTGGTGCTGTACGAGAACGACCTCCCCGACCACTACGCGTAGGACCCCCAGGAGCTTTCACCATGAGCGTAACCAAGGCCACCATCGTCTTCGGCGGTCCCAGCGCCGAGCACGACATCAGCATCCTCACCGGCCTGCAGGCCGAGCGGGTCCTCTCCGGTGCCGGCGTCGAGGTGACGTGCCTCTACTGGGCGCGCTCCGACAAGTGGTTCCTGGTGCCTGCCAAGCAGGAGGCGCGTGACTTCCTCGGCGGCGAGCCGAAGGGCTCCAAGGCCGTCGAGTTCCGCCTCGGCTCCGAGAAGGGCGACGGGTTCTACACCGTCGGCGGCTTCGGCGGCGGCAAGCGCCTCGAGACCGGCCCGATCCTCTCCGCCTTCCACGGTGGCGCAGGCGAGGCCGGCGGCATCCAGTGGCTCTTCGAGCTCGCCGGCCTCAAGGCGACCGGCGCGACCCCGGCTGCGGCCGCGCTCGGCATGGACAAGCTCGCCTTCGGTGCGGTCATGCTGAACGCCGGCCTCCCGTCGCTTTCTCGTGAGCTCCTGTCGCGCTACGCCGCGCCGTCCTTCGAGGGCCCCTACATCGTCAAGCCGCGCTTCGGTGGCTCCTCGATCGGCATCGAGGTCGTCGACGACTACGAGACCGGACTTGCGCTTCTCAACACCTCCCCGCACCTGCGTGCGGGCGCGGTCGTCGAGCCATACCGCCCCGACCTCTTCGACCTCAACGCCTCGGTGCGCACCGCCCCCGAGGTCGCGGTGAGCGACGTCGAGCGTCCGCTGCGCTCGGACGAGGCGAAGATGTACGACTACTCCGCCAAGTACGTCCACACCGACGGCCTCTCCTCCTCCCCGCGCGAGTTCCCGGCCCAGGTCGAGGAGTCGGTCACCAAGCAGATCAAGGACCTGGCCGTACGCGTCGTGGAGCTCACCGGCCTGACCGGCATCCTCCGCATCGACTTCCTCTCCGACGGCAAGGGCGAGGTCTACATCAACGAGGTCAACTCCATCCCCGGAGCCCTCTCGCTCTACCTGTGGCCCGACACCCCCGCCTCCGAGGTCCTCACCAGCGCCATCGCCGAGGCCGAGAAGCACATCCCCCAGGTCACCCGGAACTTCGAGGAGGGCGTCGCCCTCAAGGCCGCCGGCGGCATCGCCGGCAAGCTCACCGGCCTGAGCTGACGCCGAGTCGGCGCAAGCTGACCGAAAACCACGCCGAGTCGGCGCGGCTGTGGCGGGCGTGGGATACCCGGTCGACCGGGTATCCCTGGGCATGACGGGCACTGAAACACCCGTCCAGTCCACGAAGTGCCCGTCAAGTTGACCCGACGGTCTCAATTTCTGAGCCGGCCCGAGCCACGGTGACGGTGACTCGGGCCGGTTGGCGTCCACAGGTGCACTTGAGGTTCGAGTTATCCACAGAGAGGCCTCCGGGCCTCGAAGACTGTCCTAGGTCATGGCCAGGCTGAGCGGCATGAACCTAGATCCCGATGATGTACGTCTCATGCCAATCCGACTGCGGCGGGAGCTGCTTGCGTCGGGCTATGACGATGCCGCGATCCTGCGAGCCGTCCGGTCTGGTCAGTTCGCACGCGCCCGACGCGGGGCGTACGTGAACGCCGCGCCGTTTGCCGCACTCGATGAACGCTCTCAGCACGCGGTGCGCGCCCGAGCCGCGGCGAAGCAGGCGAAGACGGAGGTGGTGATCTCCCATACGTCCGCGATCGCCCTCTACCCCGAAGCGGTGCCTACGTGGGGACTCGACCTTCGCAACCTGCACCTGACGAGACGAGACGGAAAGAGCGGGCGCAAGGAGGCCGGCGTCCAGCAGCATCGCGGACGCCTGGTCGAAGGCGATGTCGTGCGTATTGGTGACGTCGACGTAACCTCGCCGGTGAGGGCCCTACTAGAGGTCACCACCATGGCACGGGTCGAGGTCGGTCTCGTCCTCGCGAGCTGCCTCCTGCATCGCAAGCTGGTCACGATGGAACAGGTCGTCCAGCGGTATGCCGGCGCGATGGATCATTGGCCTCAGACCTTGACCACCGACTTGGTCCTCCGGCTCGCCGATGGACGAATCGAGTCCGTGGGCGAGGGGCGCGTGTTCCACCTTTGTTTCGCCCAAGCGCTGCCAATGCCTTGTCCGCAGTACGAGGTATCCGATGACTCGGGAAGCGTAGTCGCTCGACTCGACTTCGCATGGCCGGAGTACGGGGTGTGGGTGGAGTTCGACGGCCGTATCAAGTATCAGGAGTTGTTGCGCGAGGGTGAGTCGGTCACTGACGTGGTGCTCAGGGAGAAGCGCCGACAGGAGATGATCGAAGAACTCACGGGTTGGCGGTGCATCCGATTGACGTGGGCCGATCTCGCCAGCCCCGAGCGGGTCGCCGCCAGGATCCGCGCTGCCTTTGCGCGCGCGGCGGCCTGATGACTGTTCTCGCCGTCCGGGTGGTGAGACGTACGGCGGGGCTTGACGGGCACTTTGGGGACTGGGCGTGTGTTTCAGTGCCTGTCATGCCCAGGGATACCCGGTCGACCGGGTATCCCACGCGGGGCCGCCGGTCAGCGGGAGAGGGCGCGCTTGAGAAGGGCGAGGGTGACCTCGCCCATCGAGGTGCCGTCGTGCTTGGCGGCGAAGGGGAAGACGCTGGTCTCGGTGGCGCCGGGGGTGATGGCGACCTCGAGGACGACGAAGCTGCCGTCGGGGGTGACCATGAAGTCGGTGCGGGAGATGTCACGCATGCCGAGCAGCTCGTGGGCGCGTACGGCGGTCTCGCCGAGCTCGGCGAGCAGCGCGTCGGGGAGGTCGGGGCGGCCGAAGCCGACGAACTCCGCGGTGTAGCGAGCCGCGAAGTCGAACTCGTGGCCCTTGCTGAAGTCGATGGCCACTGGCGTCATGTATGAGAGGCCCGAATCCTGCTCGTGGACGACCACGGAGACGTCGATGCCGGCGTAGAAGCGCTCGATGAGCGCCTCGTCGCAGTAGGCGTAGGTCTTGACCAGGGCCGCGGGGAGGGCGGAGAGGCCGTCGACGCCGGTGACGCCGAGCGCGGAGCCGCCGCGCGAGGGCTTGACCACGACCCGCTCACCCAACCGCGAGATGACGTGCTCCATCAGCACCGGCGCCCCGACGTCGCGGAACGTCGTGGACGACAGCGAGACCGAGTCCGGCACAGGGATGCCTCCGCGGCGCAGGAGCTCGCGGGCAGCCGTCTTGTCGAACGCGACGCGGCAGGAGGTGGAGACGGTGCCGACGTACGGGATCCCGATCAGCTCCAGGAGCGTCTGGATCTCGCCGTCCTCACCGAACTGGCCGTGCAGAGCCGGCAGCGCCACGACCGCCTTGTCGCGTTCGAGGTTGTGCAGCAGCGCCCGGTCGAAGTCGTACGCAGCCACCTCCACGCCCAGCGCCGACAGCTCGCGCACGAGGTTGCGGCCAGAGGCCAGCGACACGTCGCGCTCGTGGCTGAGCCCGCCGGCGATGACGGCGACAGGTCCGGAAAGAGGAGGTGTGCTCATGGGTTCGTTCTAACAGACGGCCGGGAAGAGCCGTCAATCTCAGATGTGGACGACCGGGCAGGTCAGGGTGCGGGTGATGCCCTCGAGGCTCTGGACGCGGGCCACGACCAGCTTGCCGAGCTCGTCGACGTTGCGAGCCTCAGCGCGGACGATCACGTCGTACGGACCGGTGACGTCCTCAGCCAGAGTCACGCCCTGGATCTTGCCGATCTCGGTGGCGACCTCTGCGGCCTTGCCGACGTCGGTCTGGATGAGGATGTACGCCTGTACGACCATTGTGCTGCTCCTGTTCTCCGTGCCTTCCTTGGCACAACGTCAGGCAAGTAACCTATCGCGTTATCTATCGATCGACCTACACCGACCCTGGGGATAAGACGAACGAGGAAGTGACCGAGCGAAGCTCGGAGACACGGTGATGCGTGTCCCGGTATCTCCGCGCGTGGCGAGGAGGGTTGGATGGAGCCATGGCTTTTCCGAGGGACACGACGCTCGCCGACATCGGTGAGTTCGGGCTGATCACCGAGATGACCAAGCACTTCGCCCAGGGGGAGCAGGTGCTGGTCGGTCCCGGCGACGACGCCGCGCTGGTGCGGGTCAAGCAGGGTCATGTGGTGGTCTCGACCGACCTGCTCGTCGAGGGCCGCCACTTCCGGCGGGACTGGGCCGAGGCGTCCCACATCGGCCACCGGGCGGCGGGCCAGAACCTCGCTGACATCGCCGCGATGGGTGGTGTCGCGCACTCGATGACCCTCGGGCTCGCCCTTCCCTCGGACCTTCCTGCCGAGTGGGCGGTCGACTTCGCGGAGGGGTTCGCCGCGGAGTGCGCGCTGGTCGGGGCCTCGGTCGTCGGCGGTGACGTCACCGGCGCCGACCAGATCGTCATCTCCGTGACCGCCATCGGCGCGGTCGCCCAGGCACCGGTGCTGCGCTCGGGCGCGGAGCCCGGCGACGTACTCGCGCTGTGCGGCCGCCAGGGGTGGGCCGCGGCCGGCCTGGCGATCCTCAAGCGAGGGTTCCGGTCACCACGGGTGCTGGTCGATGCCTACCGACGCCCACAACCGCCGTACGCAGCCGGCCCCGCCGCCGCGGCAGCGGGTGCCTCGGCGCTGATCGACGTCTCCGACGGGCTGCTGTCCGAGGCCCGGCACATCGCCGATGCCTCGGAGGTCTCCATCGACGTGCACACCGCCGCGCTGACCATCCCCGACGAGCTCAACGCGGTCGCCTCGGCGACCGGCGCCGACGCGCTCGCGTTCGTGCTGGGCGGGGGAGAGGACCACTCCCTGCTCGCCGCGTTCCCGCCTGACGTCGAGCTGCCGCAGGGATGGACCGTGATCGGGACGATCGGCGAGCCCGGTGGAGAGCCGGTCACGGTCGACGGGAAGGCCTACGAGGGTTCGACGGGCTGGACGCACTTCTGAGAACGACGAAGGCCGCTGCCCGAGTGGGCAGCGGCCTTCGTGCGAGGAAGATCCCGGGTCAGCGAGCGACCTTGCCGGCCTTGATGCAGGTCGTGCAGACATTCATGCGCTTCGGGGTGCCGTTGATTACGGCGCGAACGCGCTGGATGTTGGGGTCGAAGCGGCGCCTGGTCGCCTTCTTGGACCACGGCCGGTTGTTGCCGAAGCCCGGCTTCTTGTCGCAGATGTCGCAGACGGCAGCCACCGTGAACTCCTGAGGTTGAATAGATGATCGAGGTCGATTGGATAGTGTCGGCGGGCGCGATGAACGGCTGCCCTGCCGAGACAACCGAACAAGCGTAGCCCGTCCGGCTGTGCCCGGCGAAATCGTCAGTCGTCCGAGCGGCGATCCCGCCATCTGTCCAGCGGCGCGGCCAGTGCGGTGGCCAGCTTCCACCGCTTGGACCCGCGCAGATCGTCGATCTCGGCGCGCTGGCCGGCGAGCTGCTTGCGCTGCGACTCGAGCCGCCGCCGCTGGTCCGCGACGACCTCACGGAGCTTGGCGACCTCGTCGCGCAGCTCGAGGCCGTGCTCGACCCAGTCCGGGATGGCGGGCACGGCGGGGAGGTCGGGGGAGAGGCCGCGGCGCAGGACGACGTAGAACTCGATGTCGTTCTCCGGCACGGGCAGGAGGGACTCGACCGACCAGCCGGTCAGCCCCAGGCGGCGCAGCTCGGCGATGATCTCGGGGAACGAGCGGTCGGTGTAGGTCCACACATGGCAGTCGACGTACTCGCCCCGGCGGGCGCGCTCGACCTGGGCCCTGGTGTAGCCGAGGTCGTGGATACAGGTCTCGGCCTCGCTCGGCCCGCGGTGGTGGAGGCGCTTGGCGTCGGTGTTGACCGCACTCCGGTGGTGGTCGAAGACGGCGCGCACCGACGGGGTCGTGTCGCCCGCCTCGTACGCCTGCAGGATCTGGCCCATCGTCGTGGGCGGGCGATGGGCGTCGAAGGTGTAGCGCCGGTCGGGGACGACCAGGACGAGAGCCCCGTTCGGAGCGACGACGGCCTCGACCTGCGCCAGCCATCCGACCAGGTCGGGGACGTGCTCGACGACGTGGCTGGCCAGCGCCCAATCGAACGGGGCACCCTCCTTGGCAGCCTCCTCGAGCGTACGCATCCGGGTGCCGTCCCACATCGGATAGTCGATCTCGGGGATGGTGTCGTGATTCACCTGGGAATGCTCGGCGTACGACTCGTAGAGCCGGTCGCGGTCGTAGAGGTCCAGATAGGAGACCTCCGCGGCATCTCGGGGGACGAGCGGTTGGTGCAGGGGTCCGATCTCCAGGCCGCGCCCGGCCGAGAAGTCGAAGATTTCGTTGACGCGTTTCGCGCGTGGGGTCGGGGTCGGAATCGACATCCGTGAGTCCTTCGGCGTTGGGGACACCTCAACACTAGGGATGATCGTCACCGAGGTGGGGCGCAACTCGGCAGAAGGTGTTACTCGTTCGTGTCTTTGCTGCAGCCTCGGATTTGTTCACCCGTCGTTTACCCCGTACCCAGGCACCGCCTACCCTGGGGGCCGCGATACCGGGAAGTGTGTCCGGCGTCACGGTGTCTGGGTGTATGCAGGGGTGTAGAGGAGTAGGGAGGGCAGCGTGGCCGAGGTCAAGCTCGATCTGTTCCGCCGGTTCGGCGACCTGGCGACCGACGCGCTCGCGTCGCACCGCGAGGAGATCGACGCGCTCAACGTCTTTCCCGTGCCCGACAGCGACACCGGCACCAACCTCTACCTCACGATCGCCGCGGCCCGTGACCGGCTGCGCGAGTTCACCGGCCACGACTGGCGCGAGGGACTGCGCGCGTTCTCGCGCGGCGCGCTCCTGGATGCCCGCGGCAACTCGGGCGTGATCCTGGCCGAGATGATCGGCGCCCTGCTGCGCCGCCTGATCCAGGCCACCGAGGAGGAGCGCACCGCCACGGTCTTCGCCGACGCGCTGCGCAGCGCCGGCAACGCCGCGTACGCCGCGGTGGGGGAGCCCCAGGAGGGCACCATGCTCAGCGTGCTCCGGGCCGCCGCGGACGCGGCCGAGGCGTGCGTCGAGATCGACGAGACCGCACGCACCCGCGACGTCATGTCGGTCGCCGCCAGCGCGGCCCGCGCCGCTCTTGCCCGTACACCGGAGCAGCTGCCCGCACTGGCCGCTGCCGGGGTGGTCGACGCCGGTGGCCGCGGAATCTGTGTGCTGCTCGACGCCTTCGAGACCGCCCTGACCGGACGCCGTCCGAGCCCGCAGACGCCGATGCCGAGCACCCCGCACATCCCGATCCCGATCCAGACGGGCATGGGCGCGGCCGACGGCCACGCGCTGGAGCCCGGCGGGCCGGCGTACGAGGTGATGTACCTGCTCGACGCCGAGGATGCCGCGATCCCCGTTCTTCGCAAGCGGCTCCAGCCGCTGGGCGACTCGCTGGTCGTGGTCGGTGGCGAGGGCATCTGGAACGTGCACGTCCACGTCGACGACGTCGGCGCCGCGATCGAGGCGGGGATCAACGCCGGGCGGCCGCACCGGATCCACGTGACCCACTTCGCCGAGCAGATCGCCGGCCAGGCCCATCGCCACGCGACTCGCGCCGGCCGGGCGGTGATCGCGTTCGCGGCCGGGCCGGGTCTGGCCGAGCTCTTCCGCGGTGCCAGCGCGATCGTGATCGAGGGCGGCCCGCACCGGCGCCCGACGACCTCCGAGCTGCTCGAGGCGATCACCGCCTCCGGTGCCACCGAGGTGATCGTGCTCCCCAACGACGCCCCGACCCGGCAGTCGGCCGAGGCCGCGGCCCGCACCGCCGAGGACGACCTCGACATCAACGTCGCGGTGATCCCGACCCGCAGCCAGGTGCAGGGGCTGGCGGCGATCGCGGTCCACGAGCCCGGCCGGAAGTTCGACAAGGACGTGCTCGAGATGACCGCCACCGCGCGACACGCGCGGCATGGTGCGGTCACCATCTCGAACACCCGAGCGATTACCATGGCCGGGCCGTGTATGCCGGGTGACGCGCTCGGGGTGCTCGACGGAGACTTCGTCAAGGTCGGCCAGGACCTGGAGATGTGTGCGACCTACGTGCTCGCCCGGCTCATCGGTGGTGGCGGCGAGCTGGTGACGCTGGTCTCCGGCCTCGAGGACCCCATGGGCGAGCTCGCCGGGGCCGTCGCGGCGTGGCTGGCTGCCAACCATCCGGCCGTTGATGTGATGGTGTACGACGGAGGCCAGGAGCGCTACCCCCTCCTGATGTCGGTGGAGTAGAGGAGAAGAGACGGTGCCGATCACCCTCGAGTCGCCGATCGAGGCCGTGCTGGGCAACAGCAAGCACGCCACGAAGTTCACCAAGGGTCTCGGGCTGCGCACCGTCGGCGACCTGCTCTACCACTTCCCGCGGCGCTACCTGCGCACCGCCGACCTCAGCCAGACGCCGCAGCTGCACGAGGGTGAGATGCTCACGGTGCTCGGCGAGGTGGTCCGCAGCGTCGTACGGCAGCACACCGACCGCCGCACCGGCCGGCCCGCCTTCCGCGTCGAGACCCAGCTCAAGGCCGGCACCGCCGACCTGCAGCTCACCTTCTTCTCCAAGTCGCAGCGGATCGCCGAGTGGCGGCGCGGCGTGCTCGCCCCGGGCGTCCGCGGCGTCTTCGTCGGAAAGGCCGGATCGTTCCGCGGCGAGTGGCAGCTGGCCAACCCGCAGATGGTCGTCTTCGGTGACCCGTCCGACTCCGAGAACGCCGCCGAGGCGGCCGACAACCAGATGGCGGTCGAGGAGCTGACCGAGCTCTTCCCGATCTACCCGCTCACCGCCGGACTCCAGCACTGGGACGTGATGCGCGCGGTGCGGTTCGCCCGGCAGGTCGTCGAGGACGTCACCGACGTGCTCCCGGAGCAGCTGCGGGAGACGTACGCCGTTCCGGGGCTGCGCGACGCCCTGGACCTGATCCACGCGCCCCGCGAGTGGAAAGACATCCAGCGCGCCCAGCACCGCTTCCGGTTCGAGGAGGCGCTCGGGCTGCAGCTGGTCCTGGGACGCCGGCGGAGGGCACTCCAGGCGCTGGGCACCACCGCGCGCACCGGCGGGGCCCACCACCTGCTCGAGGCCTTCGACGCGCGCCTGCCGTTCACCCTCACCAAGGGACAGGCGGAGATCGGGGAGGAGCTCGAGGCGGCGCTTGCCCAGCCCCACCCGATGAACCGCCTCCTCCAGGGCGAGGTCGGCTCCGGCAAGACGCTGGTCGCGCTGCGCGCGATGCTGCGGGTCGTCGACTCCGGGGGCCAGGCCGCGCTGCTGGCGCCGACCGAGGTGCTCGCCCAGCAGCACTACCGCTCGATCACCGCGATGCTCGGCGATCTGGCCGCCAGCGGCCTGGCCGGCGGGCTCTTCGCCGGCGACCAGGAGCAGACCCATGTCGAGCTGCTCACCGGCTCGATGACCAAGACCCAGCGCAAGGGGCCGCTGAGTCGGATTGCCACCGGCGAGGCCGGGATCGTCGTCGGCACCCACGCCCTGCTGCAGGACCAGGTGATGTTCGACGACCTCGGCCTGGTCGTCGTCGACGAGCAGCACCGCTTCGGCGTCGAGCAGCGGGCCGCCCTGACCGACAAGGCCGGCACCCCACCGCACCTGCTGGTGATGACCGCGACGCCGATCCCGCGCACGGTCGCGATGACCGTCTTCGGCGACCTCGAGGTCTCCACGCTCACCGAGCTCCCGGCCGGACGCGCCGAGATCCAGACCAACCTGGTCTCGCTCGTGGACCATCCCGCGTGGATCGCCCGGGTGTGGGAACGCGTCAAGGAAGAGGTCGAGAAGGGCCACCAGGTCTACGTCGTCGCCCCGCGGATCAGCGGGGACGAGTCCGAGCAGGGGGAGAGCGACCAGCGCGACTTCGACGCCGACGGCATCGAGGTCAAGGCCGCCCCTGCCCAGCTCTCCGCCGTCGACGAGGTCACCGAGGAGCTGACCACCGGCCCGCTGCGGGGGGTGAACGTCGCCAAGCTCCACGGCAAGCTCCCCGCCGAGGAGAAGGAGCGCACCATGAGCGCCTTCGCCGCCGGCGACATCGATGTGCTGATCGCCACCACCGTGATCGAGGTCGGCGTAGACGTACCCAATGCCACCACCATGGTCATCCTCGACGCCGACCGCTTCGGCGTCTCCCAGCTCCACCAGCTGCGCGGCCGGGTCGGCCGTGGCGGGCTGCACGGGCTGTGCCTGTTGGTCTCCCACGCCGAGGCCGGCACCCCGGCCAGGACCCGCCTCGACGCGGTCGCCGAGACCACCGACGGGTTCGCGCTGTCCCGGGTCGACCTCGACCAGCGCCGTGAGGGAGACGTGCTCGGCGCCTCCCAGTCGGGCCGGCGATCGAGCCTGGAGAGCCTGCGCGTGCTCCGTGACGAGGAGACGATCCTGGAGGCGCGCGAGGCGGCCGAGGCGCTCCTCGAGGCCGACCCGGAGCTCGCGACCGCACCGCTCCTGGCCGAGCGGGTCACCGAGATCGAGGAGTCCGCTTCCGCCGACTACTTGGAAAAGTCCTAAGGTATCCCAATGACTCGGATCATCGGTGGCGTCGCAGGAGGGCGACGCCTACTCGCTCCCAAGGGGGTGCGGACCCGTCCGACCACCGATCGGGTGCGCGAGGCGCTCTTCTCGGCGATCGAGTCCTCCTACGGCTCCCTGGCCGGACTGCGCTTCCTCGACCTCTACGCCGGCACCGGCGCGGTCGGGCTGGAGGCATGGTCCCGCGGCGCCGGGGTCGTGACCCTGGTCGAGTCGGACAGGCGTACGGCCGGGGTGATCCGGTCCAACGCGAAGGAGCTCGGTTTCCCGCGGGCCCACGTGGTCGCGGCCACCGTGGCGAGCACCCTGGTGACGCCGCCGCCGGCTCCCTACGACCTGGCCTTCCTCGACCCGCCCTACCCGCTCTCCGACGACGCCGTCTCCGAGGACATCGCGCTGCTGGTCAAGCACGGCTGGCTGGTTCCGGGCGCCCTGGTGGTCGTCGAGCGGTCCGCACGCAGCCCCGAGCCGGTCTGGCCCGACGGGTTCACCGACCAGAAGTCGAAGAAGTACGGCGAGACCACGCTCTGGTACGGCCACGCGCCGGACTGACCCAAAGAAAGAAGAAGACAATGACGCGTCGTGCGGTGTGCCCTGGTTCGTTCGACCCGCCCACGTTCGGCCACCTCGACATCTTCACCCGCGCCTCGGCGATGTTCGACGAGGTTGTCGTCGCCGTCGGAGTCAACCCGTCGAAGTCGAAGCGCCTGTTCACGGCCGAGGAGCGGATGGAGATGATCACCGAGGTGACCGCTCCGCTGGGCAACGTACGGGTCCAGGGGTTCACCGGTTTGGTCACCGACTTCTGCGTCGAGATCGACGCCCAGGCGATCGTGAAGGGGCTGCGCGGGGCGCCCGACCTGGAGTACGAGGCGCCGATGGCGCAGATGAACGCCCACATGACCGGCGTCGAGACCGTCTTCCTGCTGAACGACCCGCGCTGGGCAGCGGTCTCCTCCTCGCTGATCAAGGAGATGGCCCATTTCGGTGGGGATGTGTCGGCTTTCCTGCCGCCGGATGTTCTTGCGCGACTCACCAAGCGTTTGGCAGAACGTTCCGAGTAAGGGGGAGCGTTCGCCGGTATCGTTCCCTGGGTAGTCCTTCCTAGGGCTCCCCGACAATCCTTTCCCTGGAGATCAATGTCCACCTCAGGTCGTTCCCCGCTTTCCTTGGCCAAGCAGTCTTATGCCGCTTCCCTCAAGGCCGTCGGTCGCGGGCTGACGAAGACGGGACTCGCCAAGGAGACCGCGCCGCCGGTCGAGCAGCGCTGGCGTCACTGGGCCCACTCGCTGACCAAGGTCTACGACTCCCTGGCGATGGCGAAGCTCGACGTGCCGTGGTGGACCTACGACGCGATCGCCGCGGTCGACGCCTGGCTGGGCGAGCGTGAGCGACCGATCCGGATCTACGAGTACGGCTCCGGCGCGTCCACCATCTGGCTCTCCCGTCGCGCCGACGAGATCCACTCCGTCGAGCACCACAAGGGTTTCGGCGAGATGATGCAGGCCGAGCTCGCCGGCGAGGAGAAGATCTCGCTGCGGGTCATCGAGCCGGTCGCCAGCGACAACCCCGTCGTCCCCTCGCAGAAGGAGGGCCACGCGGGCCTCGACTTCGAGGCGTACGTCAACTCCATCGACGACGTCGACGGCGAGTTCGACCTCGTGGTGATCGACGGGCGTGCCCGTGAAGCGTGTCTGGAGAAGGCCAAGGACCGGCTCGCTCCCGGCGGGATCATCGTCTTCGACAACAGCCGCCGCAGGCGCTACGTCGAGGCCATCGCCGCCTCGGGGATGAAGGAGACCATTCACGCCGGTCTCACCCCGACCCTGCCCTACCCGGAGCGCACCTCCGTCCTGACGAAGGGCTGATCTCGTACGTTTCGTAAGCGGCGGCGTGGATTATCCACGCCGCCGCTTACGCGCTCTAAGGTCTGGCGCATGGCATCACCGGGGGAGCGGAACGAACCAGTCGGAGCTGTGCGTTGGGCGACGTTCGCCGGGGTCTGTGTCGTGGCGCTGGTCTGGGCGGCCTACTCGGTCGGCGCCCAGAACGGGTCGTTCCTGACCCAGGACTTCGGCGCGCAGTACCACCTGGCCGAGATCACCGCCCACGGTGCGATCCCGCTGGTCGACTTCGAGCACGGCTGGAACGCCGGCTCGTTCTGGGTCAACGCGGCGCTCTACGCGATCGCGAGCGGCAGCCCGACGATCTGGTACTTCCTCTGGGGCCGCCTGCTCGGCGCCGGCCTCGGCGCGGTCCTCGCCGCCGCCATCGGCCTCCGCCTGCGGCTGCACCCGGCCGTGATGATCGCGCTCGCGCTCGGCGTGCTCCTGCTGGCCACCCCGCTGCACATCAAGTACACAATCTGCCTGCTGTGGGTCTTCGTCCTGCTGCCGACCGGTTGGCTCGAGTCCCGCCCACGCCTGGCCGCGGCCGCGCGGGTGCTCCTCCCGGCCCTCGTCTTCTGGCAGTACGTCGAGCTGGCCGTGCTCCTCACCGGCGCCTCGGGGCTCTTCGAGCTGTTCGCGCGGCGCGCGGCGCCCTGGCGTACCCGGATCCTCAACTGCGTGCAGCTGTCCGGTGGATTCGTGCTCGGGCTGGTCGTCCAAGCGGTGGCGTACAAGCTCGTGTGGGGGCTCTCCTTCGCCGACTTCAACCGACAGGTGATCCTCGGGCAGACCGAGACGCACGAGGGTTCGCAGTACGCCGTGTGGAACTTCTTCGACCTACCGACCGAGTCGGGGCGCTTCTTCATCCTGGCGCTCTACCCGTTCGCGCTGCTGATCCCCTTCGTGCCGCTGGTGTGGCAGCGGATCTCGGACTCCACCCGGCTGATCGCGCTGGCCGGACTGGTCCTCGTCGTCGTCCCGATCCGGCGCGTCGACAACCCCCACACCACCACCGTCTCCGCCCTCGTTCTCCTTGCCGTCGTCCTGGCGGTGGCTGAGCTCTACGAGCGCCGCATCCCGCTGACCGAGTCGCGACCGCGGCCCATGATCGCGCTACCTCTCGCCGTGCTCGGGGCAGCCTGGGCTGCCGCCACCCTCTGGATCGGCTTCGGCCTGCAGAGCATGCTCGGCGCGGTCCTCCTGGTGACGCTGGCGATCGCCGGGGCGGTCCTCGGAGGAGCGTTCCTCCGCGGAGCCACCGCAGCGGTCTCCGCCGGTGCGCTGGTCGTGCTGGGCGGCGTACCTGCTCTAGCCGCCGTCAACCACCTCGACGACATGCGCCGCGATGCGAAGTCCTTCGCCGTGAGCGACTCGATCGCCCGCTGGGCGGGCCCCGAGTACGAACGCTGCAGCGCCGGCACCCGCGAGGCACTGGTGATGCCCAACTATCTCGAGCTCTACGACGCTCTGGAGATCACCAACCCGACCCCCTACTACCTGTTCCACTACGACTTCGCGCAGTACGAGGACGTGCTGGTACCCCAGCTCGAGGACGGCTCGATCCCGGTCATCATCGAGACGATGCCGCTGCACACGCCGCAGCCCTGGCTCACCGAAGCCATCCGCGCCAACTACGTCCCCTGCTCGGTCGTGAGGATCGAGAAGCAGGCAACGACTGTGACGATCTGGACTCACAAGTCTCGTGGTGATGTTCAGCAGCGGGATCTCACTGTTCGGGGTGGGGCGATGGGGTCGACGCGCTGAGGGTGCTGTGTTTGTGGTTGGGGTTTGCCGCCGACCCATTTGGGGAGGGTGTTCTCAACGGGCGAACGAACTTTCGTTCGCCGCAAGATGTTGCCTCGACCGGGGTGGGGTTGGCGGGGTGAAAGAAATTTTTCTTTCACGCGGAGACCCCATGTCTGGCGTAGGCGAGGAACGGTCACCTTCCGTGGGTGAGTGTCTGCGGCCCAAGACCGGTCACGCGCAACAGTCGTTGAACACAAGAAAAGCAACGCCTACGTCCAAAAACCAGAGACTCCGTTCGACCCACTGGAGCCTGCGGCAGCGCGTACTTTCAGAGCATGCTCGATCCGGCGGCCACGACGGCGATCCCCTCGGACGCACCCCGAGGGCGTGAACCCATCGGCCTGGTCAGATGGGCGAGCTTCGCGGTGATCGTCGTCGTCGCCGTCGTACATGCCGCCCACACCCTCACCGCGCAGATGGAGCCGTTGACCGGGGACAGAGGAGCGCAGTACTACCTCGGCAAGCTCACGGCCGAGGGTGCGGTCCCGCTGGTCGACTTCCAGCACGGCTGGAACGCCGGTTCGTGGTGGGTGAACAGCCTGGTCTATCGCCTGGCCGGTGGCGATCCTCTGTGGTGGGAGTTCCTCCTGGGCCGTTTCTTCGGCGTGACCCTGTCTGCCATCCTCGTGGCCGCGATGGGGCTGCGCAGACGCGTACATCCGGCTGCGATGGCCGCAATGGCGCTGGCTGTCCTGACGCTCGCGTCGCCCGCTCAGGTGAAGTACGTCCTCCCTGTCGTCTTCGCGTTCATCCTCCTGCCCGGAGGTCGGCTCGACTCCGGACGATGGTCGTTGGTCGTGCGGGTGCTGGTGCCGGCGGCCCTCTTCTGGCAGCACGTCGAGCTGGTGATCCTGCTGACCGGTGCGGCCGGACTGTACGAGCTCATCGGGCGGGACAAGGCAGCGCTGCGGGAGAGGCTGACACGATGCGTCGCCCTCGCCGCCGGAATCCTGGCCGGAATCGTGTCGGAGGTGCTGTTCTACCGGATCGGCTACGGAATGAGCCTCGCCGAGCTCAACCGCCAGGTCGTCTTCGGTCAGGCCCAGCAGTTTCCGAAACACTTCGGCTGGCCCTTCTTCGACGTGCCGTCCGACGGGGAGGGCTACGAAATCGTCGCCGTCTATCCCTTCCTCCTGCTGCTGGTGTTCGTGCCGGTCATCTGGCGTCTGGCGAGCGACTCGACGCGGTTCCTCGCGTTGTGTGCTCTTCTTCTCGCGACCGTCCCCATCCGGCGTCCGGGGCCCGGGCACGCCGAGACCGTGAGCGCTCTGGTGTTCGCGGCTCTGATCTTCGTCCTCTGCGACGTGTACGACCGCAGGGACCAGATCTCGTTGCCGAGCCGGCCGAGGTCCATGTCCGGCCGACAGGTCGTGACGGCGGTTGTGGGGTCCGCGGCGGGGGCGGTGTGGGTGGGTGCAGCTCTTGCCTTCGGTTTCGGCGCGCGCAGCCTCGCTGGTCCGGTGATTCTCGTGCTCGTCGTCAGCATCATGATGATCACGGCGAGGCTGCGGGCGAGGCTGGTCGCCGTGTCCGTGGGCGCCTGCCTCGTTCTGGGGGTGGTTCCCCTGGCCGCGGCCATCGAGCACGTCGACGACCTGAGCCGCGACAGTCGTCAGCTCGAGGCCGCCGAGGTCTGGGGAGACGCGATACAACCCGAGATGACACGGTGTTTGAAGGGAGCCCGCACCGCTTTCGTGTTGGGCAACCAGCTGTCGCTGTATGACGCCCTCGATGTCGAGAACCCGACGCCGTTCTACTTGTTCCACTACGACTTCGATCGCAACGAGAAGCAATTGACGGCGATGATGGCCGGCGGAGAGGTCCCGGTGGTGCTGCAGACGACCGCGATGGCCCGCGGCGGCTGGGTGGAGACCGCGATCGAGAAGGACTACGAGCCCTGCGCCGAGGTCTGGATCGCGGACGAACACCAGCGCTTCCGCATCTGGGCGCACCGCTCGCTGGAGCCGTTCGAGAAGCGGGCTGTCACGGTCCAGCCCGACGGCACCAGGACTTCAAGCAAGCTGACCTAGTCATTAGGGCGCTTACGACCGGAGACAAGAGCCAACTCAAAGGACACGCGGCCAGAGCACGAGAGCACGGGAGAACCTGACATAGGCTCGCCATCGCCCGCAAGCTCATCCGAAGGTCGTGAATGTTCCGCTCTCCCGGTGAGGACCGCGCCGAGGTACGACTCCAGAAGCGGCTGCTGGCGGCGATGGTGCTGATGGCGTTCTTCGCGCTGAGCCTGAGCAGCTACGTCGCGCTGACCCGGGCCTTGCAGTACCAGACCCGCGACGAGGGGCCGAACGCCGGCTACGCGGTGGAGCTGGCCTCGGGGCGGCTGCCGACCATCGACACGCCCGTGACGACGGATGCCCGCCGATATCCGCAGGTCGTCGAGGGGTTGGCAACCATGGTGGACGAGCCGCACCGGCACATCTGGACCGCCAACCACCCTCCGCTCTACTACCTGATGTCGCTGCCGTTCGTGGCCGCGGCCGGGGCGCTGGACGCACCTCAGGTGATGGTCGTCGGGATGCGGCTCATCAATGCGGTCGGCTCCGCCCTGTGCGTACTGCTGGTGGGCCTGATCGCCTTCGAGGTGACCCGGCGGGAGACGGTCGCGTTCCTGGCCACGGGGATCAGCGCCTCGTGTGCCGTGCTGGTGAGCGCCGGAGGGCACATCGCCAACGACGGGGTCGCGGTGGCAGCGTCGTCGCTGACCCTGCTGGCCACGATCCGGATCCTGAACCGGGGCCTGTCGCCGGGGCGCCTGGCACTGGTCGCGCTGGCCGGGGCGGCCGCGGCAGGGGCGAAGGCGCCGGGGGTCCTGACCGTCGTCCTGTGCGGGGCGGCGATCGCGGTGGCTCTGCTGCTGAGGGACCACTCGCGCCGCGGCGTGATCCGCGCTCTGGCGGCTTCGGCTGTGGCCACCGGCGTTCCGGCGCTCGCCACCGGATGGTTCTACGTCCGCAACATCGTCCTCTACGGCGACCCGACCGCCACCGATGCGCTGCTGGACAAGTTCGACCGGGAGCCGAACGGGACCTGGTGGCAGATCCTGACGGACGGCTCGCTCTGGAAGGACTGGTACGAGCGCCTGTGGGCGCCGGTGCTGGCCGAGGGGTACGCGGCGGCGGCCGACGTGCTGGCCGTCGTCGCGGTGATCGGCCTTCTCGTGCTGCTCGTCCGACGCAGAGCCACCGGGCCGACGCACCTGCCCACCTCTCGCGCCGGGTGGCTGCTGCTCACGGTCCACGCAGCCGTCATCCTGGCGAACCTGGTCGGGTTCGTCGCGGGTGGCGGGAACCCGAACGACCGCTATCTGATGCCGCTGATGCCCCTGCTGGCCACGGCGCTCGCCGTCGGCGTCATGGCGCTCGTCGACCTGATCCCGCTCGGCTCCCGTGAGTCGCGGGCGCAGCTCGCGGCGGCCGCGATGACCCTCGCGCTGGGTGCGTACGCGCTGCTGATCTTCGACTGGTTCGTCAGCTCGGCCACCTACGCCGGCCGGCTGCCGAACTCCGAGTCGCGAGGGGCCGAGCTCGTGGTCGCCGCAGGCGTTGTCTGTGGTCTGGTCGCCGTCTGCCTCGCGGCCCGGCCGGTCAGGACGTACGCCGCCCGACAACCGCTCCCAGCGCAGCCAGCAGTACATCAGCAAGGAGCAGGAGGACCCGCGAGGCGAGCGCGACGGTGAGCGCCTCGGGGACGCCGATGATCGGGCCGAGGGTGAGGGCGAGCAGCCCCTCACGGATCCCGGCGCCGGCCGGGGCGGGGATGAACGCGATCCCCGCTGCCCACGCCAGGGCCATCCCGCCTGTCGCGGCCGCGACCTCGAGGAGGCCGATCGAGGCGTACGACTGCATCATCACGGCCAGGTGGAGGCCGAAGGCGACCCAGGCGAGCACCGCCCAGCCGATCGCGGTGAAGAGGCCCCGCGCGGTGAGGCGTACGTTGAGGGGTTCCCGGCCGAGCCGGGCGAAGAGCCAGTCGAGCACGCCCGGGACGACGCGCGGGTGCAGGCAGACGGCCAGCGGCACCAGCAGAAGCAGCAGCCACCAGTAGCGGTCGAGGCCCTCCGGCGACGACCAGGGAAGCAGAAGCGCGCCGACGCTGATGCCGCTGGCGACGACTACACCCATGAAGAGGATGTTGGCGCCGAGCATCGTCCGGCGCGCGACGCCCCAGCGCAGCCCGAACTGCATCTGCGCGACGACCGGCCACACCGAGCCGGGCAGGTATTTGCCCAGCTGGGAGACGTAGAAGACCGAGTGGGAGTCGCGCAGCGACGGCCGGATGCCCATGCCGTGCAGGAGGGCGACCCAGGTCTGGCCGATCAGCATGGTGCCGACGATCGCCAGGACCCCGGCGATCGCGACGCGGCCGAGGCTCAGCTCCTGGACGGCGGTGGCCAGGTCGGCACGCTGGCGCCAGACCAGGTAGGCGCCGCCGAGCACGACGACGAGGGCGAGCGCGATCTTGAGCAGCCGCTTCCCAAGGCTGGGTTTCGTCGGGCCGGGCGTAGCCGACGACCCGGCCCCCGTGGCGGAGACCGGGCCGGAGTGGGTTGTCGTCACAGGCTGGTCGTCCACGTCTCGCCGGACTGGGCAGATGACTTGCTGGTGCGCGGCGTGTGCGGCAGGTCGAACTCGGCGACCGAGGTCTGGTCGCGAAGCATCTCGGTGCCGGACTTGCCGAAGCGAGCCTTCTTGGTGTGCTCCAGGTCGTCCTCGATGAGCACCCGGTTGGTGCGGATCAGGTCGGAGATCACGCCGAGCATCGCGGACATGAAGGCCAGGTTGATCAGCACGCCGCCGAGCAGCAGCGACTGGATGTGGTTTCCGTTGTCGCCGCTGATCCACAGCACGAGGTAGCGGAGGAACGGGATCGCCCCGAGGACGAAGAAGAAGGCGGTGAGCCAGACGAAGATGGCGTACGGCTTGTACATCATGTAGGAGCGCACGATCGCCGCGCCCGACTTCGCGATGTGCTCCGGCATCGACTTGAACAGCCGCGACTCACGCGTCTTGGCGTTGGTCTCGATCGGCACCGAGGCGATCTTCATCCGCTTGTTGCCCGCCTGGATGATCGTCTCCATGCAGTAGGAGAAGCGGGTCACGGTGTTGAGCAGCATCAGCGACTCGCGCGAGTAGGCGCGGAAGCCGCTGGCCGCGTCGGGCAGGTCGGTCTCGGCGGCCATGTTGACCACCTTGGAGCCGACCTTCTGCAGCTTCTTCTTCAGCCCGGAGAAGTGCTCGATCCGGTCGACCTGCCGGTCGCCGATGACGATGTCGGCCTGGCCGTTGATGATCGGCTGGACCAGGTCGGTGATGCGGTCCTGCGGGTATTGGTTGTCGCCGTCGGTGTTGACCACGATGTCGGCGCCCAGCTCGAGCGCGCGAACCACCCCGTCGTGGAAGGAACGGCCCAGCCCCTGGTTGCGGGAGTGGTGCACGAACTCGCGCACGCCGTGCTCCTTGGCCACCTCGACCGTCCGGTCGGTGCACCCGTCGTCGACGATCAGGATCACGATCTCGTCGATTCCGGGGATCTGCTTCGGAATCGACTCGAGCACGGACGGGAGTGTCTCCTCCTCATTGAGGCAGGGGACTTGAACGACAAGCTTCACAGGGACCTCAGGGCAAGTAGTGGGACCGAACACGGGATTCGGGGCAGATGAGGGGCTTCTGAGCTGCCACATTACCGCGTGGATTCCGCGGCCCCACGCCCCCTCGCGGGTGTCATCCGGCGTATGTGCTAAGGCAACCTGGTGTTCAACACCGGTCTACGCCGTGTCCGTTCCTTTGCCTGTGGGCCGAGCGGCTCGGTGGGCTAGGGACGGGCCTGAGGTCGGGGTAGGTCGTCGCGGAAGCGTGCCGGCCGCCCCTCCTTGCGGGCGCGCGTGGCTTCCTCGAAGTTGTCGGTGAGCAGGCGAAGGTAGAGCTGGCCGATGCCCTCGATCGGCATGTAGCTCTCCATCGAACCGGCTGCACGGAAGTACGCCGCGGTGGAGGCGATCCGGACGTCGCAGGCGAGAGTCAGGCAGAGCCCGCCACCGATGGCCGCACCGTTGACCGCTGCGATGACCGGTTGGTGCAGGCGGCGGATCGTTCCGATCACGTCCTCCAGGAGATCCAGCGACCGCAACGCATAGCCCGGTCGGGCGAGCCCCTCGGTGTGCGGTGGCCGCCCGGCCGACTCGGTCCAGGGTGAGGACGGCGACGCCGTCGGCGGGGCGGTCGACCGTGACGTACGACATGGTCAGCTCGCCTTCTCGGCGCAGAGAGCGTCGGAGATCTCCCGGGCACGGCGATAGTCGGCCTTGCCGGTCACGTGTCGTGGCACCTTCTCGACGACGTGCACGGTGCGCGGGACCTTGTAGCCCGAGAGCCGCGTGCGCAGGTGCGCGCGGACGTCCTCGACGTCGAGTGCGACACCTGGCCGGGGCTCGATGAGGGCTGCGACCTGCTGACCGTAGGTCGGGTCGGGGAGCGCGAAGACGAGCGCGTCGAAGACTCCCGGGTGCGACTTGAGGGCGACCTCGACCTCCTCGGGATAGACCTTCTCGCCGCCGGTGTTGATACAGCCCGACCCGCGTCCGAGCAGGGTCAGCCGATGGCCCTCCTCGATCTGGACATAGTCGCCGGGCACGGCGTACCGGGTGCCGTCGATCTCGATGAACGTACGCGCAGTCTTCTCCGGATCGCCCAGGTAGCCGATCGGGATGGCGCCCGAGCGTGCCATCAGCCCGATCGCGCCTACCTCGGTGGGATCGATGATCCGGTGCTGCTCGTCGATCACGGCGGTTCCGGGGCCGAGGTGCACAAGGGAGCCCTTGTCCGCGAGCGTCGCCTGCTCGATCCGTCCGTTGCCGGTCATCCCGGTCTCGGAGGAGCCGATGACGTCGAGCACCACGGCGTCCGGGAAGGTCTTGATCCAGCGCTCCTTGACCTCGGCGGAGAAGAGTGCGGCCGCGCTGGTCACGGTGGTCAGCGTGCTGGCGTCGTAGGAGCCGCGCTCGAACTCCTCGATCAGCGGTCGTGCCATCGCGTCCCCGACCAGCGAGATCGTGCTGATCCCCTCGGCCTCGACGGTCCGCCAGATCGTCGCTGGGTCGAACTTGGGAAGAATTACGCTGGTGTGGCCGGTGATGAACCGCATCAGCATCGCCCACTGCCCGCTGGAGTGCATGACCGGCCCGAGCTGGAGAGTGACCAGCGGCGATGGATCCTCGGCCGCGGCCTGAGACGGCGCGAGCTCCTCGATCGGCTTCCGCGTCGCGAAGTCGATGCCGCCGCCCAGAGCCCTCCAGGCATCCTCCTGCCGCCACACCACGCCTTTGGGGTAACCCGTCGTCCCGCCGGTGTAGATGATGAAGGCGTCATCGGCGCTGCGCTCGCCGAACCCCCTCGTCGTGGGCTCGCGATCGAGAGCCGTGCGCCAGTCGATGGACTGATAGGCAGTGCTCTCGCCACTGCCGTCGCGGATCGACACCACATGCCGAAGGTGCTCGTGCCGCGACACGACCCCGGCCAGCACCGGTGCGTAGCGGTCCTCGTGGACGAGGCCGACGATCCCGGAGTTCTCGAAGAGATAGTCGAGCTCCGCCTCGAGGTAGCGGTAGTTGATGTTGATCGGCACCACCCGCGCCTTGAAGCACCCCAGCATCGCGACCACGTGCTCGGCCACGTTGCGGGCCATCAGCCCGACATGCTCGCCCGGCTCGATCCCGGCACCGAGCAGGTGGTGAGCGAAGCGATTGGCCTCCGCGTCCAGCTCGGCGTACGTGTAGCGCACCTCGCCGGCGATCAGCGCCGGTCGCTCCGGGACGACGTCGACAACGTGCTCGAACAGGTCGGCGATCTGTACAGCCATGAGCGAGACCTTGGTACGTGGACGGACCGGTGTCACGCCTGCGGTGTCGCTGGGTGGAACGTGTTCTAGACGTCGGCATCCTTCGGGGCCGAGGAGTCGTTCCTGCTTCGCCGCCATCTGCGGAACACGGTCGGGACGAACAGGAGGCCAAGAAGGACAAGTACGCCGACTGCGGAGATCACCGCCCCGGCCCGCAGACCGGGCGCGTCATAACGGAGGGTGACGGTGTGTGCGCCGTCGGGGACCGGCACCGCGGCGAAGGCGTGGTTGCCGGCGACCAGGTCCACCGGGCGGCCGTCGACCGTCGCCGACCAGCCCGGGCGGGCGATCGAGTCGGCGACGACGAGGTAGCCGGCTCCGTCGGCGGTGACCTCGGTCGAGATCGTCTCGGCCTCGTCGCGGCGTACGTCGACCTGGGCGGTCGAGCCGGACGCGGCCGGGGTCGAGTCGTCGTCGAGGAGCACCGTGCCGGGCGCGACGCCCTCGGTCAGGCGCCGCACTCGCGTGGGCCCGTCGGTGACGACCTCGCTGGTGCCGGCCCAGCGGATCCGCGGCAGCGCGCTCGCGCGCTCGTAGACGACCGCGCCGGCCGAGGCGTGCACCACCCGCAGCCCGTCGCCCTTCTCCGGCCGGACCGCGGCGCAGACCGCGGAACCGTCGGTACGGCCGGCCAGGTGGACAGGCTTCTTCTTCCCCGAGAACGAGATGGTGACCGGCACCGGACCGGACGCGAAGCGGTGGTCGGGCACGGCGACGCGCAGCTTCTCCCCGCGCTTGAGCGGCCGGTTCACGGCGATGGCCCGCTCCGAGGTGACCTTCTCGGCGCCGGCTCCGACGCTCACCCGGACGACCGTCGGTGTCTGCGCCCGCGGCTTCAGGCCGTCGGGCACGGTGACCTCGATCCCGCGCAGGTCGCCCTGCGGGACCTGGCACGTCGCCTGTTGGCCGGGCATCACCATCAGCGGCCGCCGCTGCGCGACCGGCACCGGCGTCGGCTCGGATGCCCCGATGACCTCCATCGGCTGGGTCACCCAGTAGCGGACCGAGAGCTGGTCGAGCACCGGCTGGCGCCCCGGCGTGGGCACGTTGGCGGGGAAGTCGCTGTAGGTCGGGGACAGCTGGGCGTCCGGGCTGACCGCGGCGATCAGCGACTTCCACTCCGCCGAGGTGAACTCATGGCCGGTCGGCGTACGCAGCCGGTAGTGGTCAGCGACGCCCGTGTGCTCCCACGCCGAGGCGCCGTAGCGCTCCTCTCCCAGGTTCTTCTTCAGGAACTCGTGGGCCGGCGTGATCGGGTAGAACTCGGCACGGTCGGTCAGCGGCAGCACCTCGCGCGCGAACATCGTGCTCTGCGCGAGCACCGCCAGCACGAGCACCAGCGGCCCCAGCAGTCGCAGCCGGCCACGCAGCAGCAGCGTCGCCGCCACCGCGAGGACCGAGACCACTCCCAGCAGCGCCGGCACCCGCAGCTTCGCGGCGATGTCGGGGATCGGACGAGGGGCGCCGTCGATGTAGACGTACGCCGCATACAGGAAGTACGCAGCCACCCCCGCAGCCGCCAGCAGCAGGACCAGCGACACCACCAGACGCGGACGCCAGGACCGCCCCTCCTCATCAGCCTCATCAGCAGACCGCGACACCTCGGCCCGCTGGAGGAGACGCTCCAGCCCGATCCCGGCCAGCACCGCGCACAGGAACCCGAAGATCGAGTTCGCCCGCCCGAAGCTGTTGGAGCTGTAGCCGGGCAGCTTCTGGAGCAGCTCGAGCGGCAGCCCGCCGATCCACAGCAGCCAGGCGACCGCGGCCAGCACGACCGAGAGCAGTGCGGGCGTCGAGGGGCGGCGACTGCCGGGGAGCCTGACGATCAGGGCGCACAGCACCAGGATCAGCGCCGCGACGCCGACGAAGGAGATCGACTCGATCGGGTTGTCCTCGCCGGCCCAGAGCCCATCGACGCAGGTGCCGTAGACGTCAGGGGCGACGGTCGTCAGCACGAGACTGGCGGGCTTGACCTGATTGGGGACCCGCCCGTCGAGCCCGAGAGCGCTCATGTTGAGCGCGAAGGGGAGCACCTGGACCGCGGAGAGCGCGACCCCGAGCCCGACTCCGCCGGCGGCGACGCCGCCCGCGATCAGCGTGCGCCGCACGTCCCGCAGCGCCAGCGCCCGGACGACCACGTAGATCCCGCCCAGGGTCAGCGCGAACATCGTCACCGCCGGGAACCCACCGAGCAGCATCGCGGCGACGACCAGGCCGACCGCGGCCAGGTCGCGCGCGCCGCGCTCCCGCACCGCACGGTCCAGCGCCCACAGCAGCAGCGGGACCAGGCAGGCGACCTTGGTGTGCGGCCAGTTGGTCCACATCATCATGAACCCGGAGGTGAAGAAGACCAGGCCGGCGACCAGCGCGATGCTGCGCCGCACCCCGAGCCGGCCGAGGAACAGCACCATCCCGGCCAGCACCAGGACCAGCTCGGTGAGCTTCACCCAGGCCGGCGCCAGCCACATCGGCATCACCCAGTAGGGCCACGAGACCGGGCTCAGCACCGCGTGGTTCGGCAGCGAGGCCAGCGGCGCGCCACCCACCTCGTAGGGCGCCCAGGTCTGCCAGTTGCCGTGGCGTACGCCCTCGACGATGTTCTCGACGCCTGGCAGGTAGTAGTCCCAGGTGTCGCCGCGGCACCACAGCGTCCCTTGCGGGATCGGGCCGTCGGCGGCGTACGGCATCATCGCGTGCAGCCATCCGGTGTCCAGCAGCATGCCTTGTCCCACGAGCGCGGGACCGAAGGTCACCGCGACGAAGAGGAGAAGGAGCGCCAGGACGACGCCCGCGCGCCACCGATCGGATGGGATCACAGCCGGAAATCTATGAGTAGTCGGGAACGGGCGCCGGTAGCGCGCGCGGTAGGTCGGTCAAGTTGTCTTCTGGCCGGCGGATCAGTCGAGCCTGGTCGCGACGGCCACCAGACCGGTGCCGGTGTCGGGCCGTAGCCGCTGCAGGGCCGTGAACGGGCTGGTCGCGAGGGCGATGGCGGCGCCCTTGAGCTGACCGCTGGGCTGGAACGTACGTCCGGTCGCCCGGGTGAGCTCCTCGGGTGTGAGGTCGCCCACCTTCTCCAGCTTCCGGGCGTCGATCCGGTTGCGGACCGCCTCCAGGGCGTAGCCGAGCGGCCAGCCGTAGACGGTGATGTCGACCTCGCCAAGACCAGCCTCCTCCAGCCGGTGGGTGAGCTCCTCGGGGCTGTAGCGACGGAAGTGCCCGGCGTGCCGGTCCATCGGCCCGAACCGCTCCTGGAACGCCGGCACCGAGAGCACCAGATGCCCGCCCGGGCGGATGTGGGTGACCCACTCGGTCAGCGCCCCCTTGTCGTCCTCGATGTGCTCGAGCACCTCGAAGGCGCAGACCATGTCGTACGTCCTCCCCAACTCCAGCTCCGAGGACATCGCGTTGAGCACCGTGCCGCCCATGCATGTGATCCGCTCGTACGCCACCGCGAACGAGTCCGCGTCCGGCTCGATCCCGAGGTAGTCGGCGCGAGTGGCCAGGCGGGCTCCGAAGGCGCCCTGGCCGCAGCCGATCTCCAGCGCTGTCGTCGGCGCCAGCCGGTCGATGATCCGGCTGACGACGTCGTAGCGGAGCCAGGCGCGAGGTGCGAGCGGAGGCAGCGGGCGGTCGGTGGCGTTGAGCGTCATCTGGTTCCTGGGTCGGGGTGGATTCACGTAAGACATTCGAGGATGGGGGAGGCGACGGACTGCGGGGTGTAGTGCTCGCGAGCCTGCTCGTAGGCGGCCTCGCGGAGGCGCTGGGCCTCGTCCGGGTCGTCGGCGAGCTTGGTCAGGGCCGAGGCGAGCTCCTCGGGGCTTCCGGGAGAGACGAGCATGGCCGCGCTCTCCAGCATCCGCCGCTGGGGCGCGGTGTCGGAGGTGACGACCACGGCGCCGGCGGCGGCGCCCTGGAACGCCTTGTTGGGCACCACCCGTCGTGCCTGCGGGACGGTGCCGAAGATGCCGAGGCTCACGTCGAACCCGGCGACGAAGTCGGGCAGGTCCTCGGCGTCGACCCAGTCGACCCAGGAGACGCGCGGGTTGCCCGCCGCGAGGAGCCGAGCCTCGTCGTACTGCTGGCCCTGCCCCACCATCGTCACCTCGATCCGCTCGTCGTCGGCGAGGATGTCGAGGGCGTCGGCGATCACCGGGGCGCCGTGGGTGGGGGAGAAGAGGCCGACGAAGACCGCCTGCAGCGGCGCCTCGGTCGGCCGCTCGAGCGCCCTGGCACCCGCGTCGAACCACTCCGTGGTGGCACCGACCGGGCACACGACCGAGTGCCGGCGTACGTCCTCGGGCAGTCCGGCCTGCTGCTCGACCGTGTCCACGATGACCACGTCGGCCTGCTTCAGCGCCATCGCGTCGATCGCCTTCATCAGGCGCAGCTTCAACCCGCCGGAGCCGGCCAGCCGTCGGTTGGTTGCGACCCCGGCCGCCGAGACCATGTGGTCGAGCAGGATGGTCGAACGCGGGTGGAGGAGACGGGCCAGGTGCACGTCGAAGTGGCCCAGATAGCCGACCAGGACGGCGTCGGGACGCCCGCGCCGACGCCGACGCAGCGACTCGACGACGAGCCCGTTCCAGCAGGTCAGCAGGCGCAGCACGAGCAGCGGCAGCCGCCACGGCTGTCGCAGGATCGCCACCCTCGCCGCGGTGTCCAGGCCGAGCGGCCGGTTGACCTCGGTGACGTCCGCGCCACAGGCGCGTAAGCCCTCGATGAGTACCGCGACCCGCGGATGGGAGGCCACGTCGTAGGTGCCGAAGGCGACGATGTGCATCACCTCAACGTTAGGGTCGAGGTCAAGGAGAGATCGAGCAGCACACCCCGCATCTGAGATGTCGGCACCCGAAAAGTGCTGCCAAGGAGGACCCGTGGGCCGAGGCTGGACGAAGGCGGTGCCGCTCAAGGCGGTGGTGGTCGTGATCGTCGTCCTGGTGGCGGCGTACGCGGTCCACCGCAACGGGGACGCGCTCGTGCGGGGCTTCGAGGAGCTGCCGCCATGGGTGCTCGGGGTCGCCTTTCTGCTGACCGTGCTCGCCCAGGGTGTCGCGCTGCTGATGTGGCGGGTGGTGCTGGCCGATCTCGGCTCGCCCCTGCCGCTCGTGCCCGCGGCCAGGATCTTCTACGTCAGCCAGCTGGGGAAGTACCTGCCCGGCTCGGTGTGGACGATCGTCGGGCAGATGGAGCTCGCCCGCGCCGAGCGGGTGCCGCGGCGTACGTCCCTGACCCAGGGTGTCCTCGTGCTGGCGATCGCCGTCGGCGCCGGGGTGATGGTGTCGGTGCTGCTGATGCCGTTCCTGGGCCAGGAGACGTTCGCGCGCTACTGGTGGGCGGTCCTGCTCCTGCCGCTGATCCTGGTGGCGCTGCATCCGCCGGTCTTCGCGAAGGTCGCCGACACCGGGCTGCGGCTGCTGCGTCGTGAGCCGCTCGAGGTGCTGCCGACCTGGCGGGGGATCGGCACGGCGCTGGCGCTGCAGGGCGTGGTCTGGCTCCTGCTCGGCCTCCAGATCTGGGTGGTCGTGGTCGGCCTGGGTGGCGACCCGCTGCCCTCGTTGCTGGCCAGCGTTGGCGGCTATGCGCTCGGGTTCAGCCTGGGCATGGCCGCGATCGGGCTGCCGGCCGGCGCCGGGCTGCGCGAGGCGGTCCTGGTGGTCGCCCTCTCCGGCGTCCTCTCGCCCGGGCTGGCGCTGCTGGTCGCGCTGCTGGCCCGCGGCATCGCCGTCCTGGCCGACGTCGTCGTCGCCCTGGTCGCCGCCTTCCTGACCCGTCGCGCCGGCGACATCCCCTCACCAGCCCCACAAGCCAACGAACCACTCGGGAGATCTTTGTGCCCACCGCACGGCCCACCGCACCACAGCTCTGGACCGCCGGCCTGATCGCCAACCTCATCACCTGCGCCGGCGTGTGTGCCGGCTATGCGCTCTCCTCGCCGCTCTACGGCACCAAGGACGAGGTGGCCCATGTCGACCACGCCTACCAGCTATGGCACGGCACCCTGATCAGCATCGGCGACCCGATGCGGATGCCGCAGATCTGGGGCTACACGCTGCCCCTCGACTGGACCGGCCAGCACCCACCGCTCTTCTACCTGCTGCTGGCGCCCGTGGTCGGACCGCTCACCGACGCCGGCCACCTGCTCGCCGCCGGCATGGCCGCCCGCGGCATCGTCCTCGTGATCACCTGCCTGGTCGTGGCCGCGGTGATGTGGACGACGCGCCAGATCGTCCCCAGCCGCCCCGAGGTGTCGATCGCGGCCGGCCTGGTCACCGCGCTCAGCCCGGCCCTGACCAGGCTCGGTGGCGTCGTCTTCAACGACAACCTGTTCGTGCTGTGGGCCACCCTGCTGGTCGGCCAGACCGTCTGGCTGCTCCGCCACGGGCCCCGGACCGGCGGGCTGGTGCTCTTCGGTCTGTATGCCGCGGCCGCCCTCGGCACCCGGCTCCCCGGGGTCGTCTTCATCGGCCTGTGCGCGACGACCCTCGGCCTGGTCTGGCTCCTCGGCCCGCGCCGCGACTGGGCGGGCATCCTGCGTCTGAGTGTCGCGGTGCTCCTCGCCGTCGCCGTCAACGCGTGGTTCTACCTCCGCAACTTCCGTGCCACCGGCAACTGGTCCGGCATGCAGACCGACCTCGTCGGCACGCCCGGCGGCCCCCTGCAGGAGCGGGAGGTACGCCCCGTGCTCGACGTCGCCACCGACCCCGACATCTGGCGCCAGCTGCTGATCCCGCCGGCTCTCCAGGAGCACGTCACCATCGGTGCCGTGCTCACCCTCGCCCCGCTCGTGCTCGGCCTGGTGGTCAGCCTCCGCGCCTTGTCCCGGTCGCGACGCGAGCCCGTCCGGGTGGCGACGGCGCTGCTGCTGCTCGCCCTGACCGTGGTCACTGTCGGGATCCAGCTCAACTACGCGGCCGGTGGCGGGGGAGCGTACTGGCGCTATCTCATCCCGCTCACCGTCGTCACCAGCCTGCTCACCGCGCTCGGGCTCGCCGCCACGCCGCGCCTGGCGGGGCCGGCGGTCGCGGTCTGGGCCGCGGCGGCATTCGCGGTCTTCGCCGTCCACATCGCTCCGCCGAACCCCTCCGGCGGCGACCTGGCCACCGCACCGGTCTTCCAGTCGGCGGCCTGGGTCGCGACGGGCATCGCCGGTATCGCGTGCGTGGCCGGTGTGGTGACCGTCCTTTTGGTCGCCGTCGCCCGGTCCCGTTAAGATCTATCTGATCTGTCGTGCCCTCATCCGGAAGTGAAACATGACTGCCCTGGACCCGAGAGCGCCGCTCGTGCTCGATACACGCGAGCTCGGCCGCCGCCCGGGGTCCGAGCGTCACGTGGAGCTGACGGTGCCGGCGCCGGCGGATCTTGGTATCGAAGTCCTCTCTGTCCCCGAGGGTTCGCCGGTCGAGTTCGACCTGCGGCTCGAGGCGGTCATGGAGGGTGTGCTGGTCACGGGGACGGCTTTTGCTGTCCTCGAGGGCGAGTGCGTGCGGTGCCTGGAGCCGATCGAGGACGAAGCCGAGGTCGACATCCAGGAGCTGTACGTCTACAACGACTCTCGTGACGGCCAGGCCCCTGACGAGGACGACGAGACCAGCCGGACCGAGGGCGATCTGATCGACCTCGAGCCGGTGCTCAGGGATGCGGTGGTGCTCGCACTGCCGTTCCAGCCGATGTGCCAGGACGACTGTCCGGGACTGTGCCCCGAGTGTGGGGCGCGGCTCGCGGACGATCCCGGGCACAACCACGGCGACAAGGTCGACCCGCGCTGGGCGGGGCTGGCTTCGCTGAATGATGAGCCCAGCAACTAGAGTTCGCCAGTAACTAGGCTTCAGTAGCCGGTCGAGATCCGACCGGCCGAATAAGAGGAGAAAACAGTGGCTGTCCCGAAGCGGAAGATGTCGCGCAGCAACACCCGTCACCGCCGCTCGGCCTGGAAGGCCGTTGCGCCGACCCTGGTGACGTGCGCGAACCCCGCCTGCGGCGCCAAGCACATCCCGCACCGTGCGTGCGGCGAGTGCGGCCAGTACGGCGCTCGCGCCGAGCGTCGCCAGGTCCTCTGATCTGACACGCGGTTAGTCTCCTGACCAACTACGCCGAGCTTCGCAAAGCGCTCGGGGATCCGATCCTGGACCCCGAGCTGCTTGAGCGTTCGCTCACTCACCGGTCCTACGCCTACGAGAACGGTGGCCTGCCCACCAACGAGCGCCTGGAGTTCCTGGGCGACTCGGTGCTCGGCGTCGTGGTCACCGAGACCCTGTATCGCATCCACCCCGACCTGCCCGAGGGCAAGCTGGCCAAGCTGCGGGCGGCAGTTGTGAACGCCCGCGCCCTGGCCGAGGTCGGTCAGGCCATCGGCCTCGGCCAGCACATCAAGCTGGGCCGTGGCGAGGAGGCCACCGGTGGGCGCGAGAAGGCGTCGATCGTCTCCGACACCGTGGAAGCGGTGATCGGAGCGGTCCACCTCTCCGGTGGCATCGAGGTCTCCACCGTCCTCGTCCACCGACTCTTCGACCCCCTCATCGAGGCGGCCTCCGACCTCGGCGCCGGGCTCGACTGGAAGACCTCCCTGCAGGAGCTCGCCGCCGAGCGTGCCCTCGGTGTGCCCGAATACGTCATCACCGACGAGGGCCCCGACCACATGAAGACCTTCACCGCGAAGGTCCGAGTCGGCGAGCAGCTCTACGGCAACGGCGTCGGCCGCTCCAAGAAGGAGGCCGAGCAGGCCGCCGCGGAGACGGCCTACGGCGAGATCCAAGCCGCCGCCTCTTCTTCCGCCTGAGACGGACTGTCCTTGCCTGAGCTCCCCGAGGTCGAGGTCGTACGTGCCGGCCTCGAGCGTCACGTACTCGGCGCGAGGATCATCGCCGTCGAGGTCCTGCACCCCAGGCCCGTACGCCGCCACCTCGCCGGTGCCTCGGCCTTCGCCGAGGAGCTGAGGGGCCGCGTGCTCGTCGGCGCCCGCCGCCGCGGCAAGTATCTCTGGTTGCCGCTCGACTCCGGTGACGCCCTCATGGCCCACCTGGGCATGAGCGGCCAGATGCTCGTCCAGCCGCCGGAGTCGCCCGACGAGCGGCACCTGCGCGTCCGGATCCGTCTCGACGGGGCCGCGGAGGGTCGGGAGCTCCGCTTCGTCGACCAGCGCATGTTCGGCGGCCTCTCGATCAGCCCCGGGGGAGCCGAGCTGCCGCCCGAGATCGTCCACATCGCCCCCGACCCGCTCGAGGCCGCCTTCGACGCGGAAGCGGTCGTGGCCCGCGTACGCCGCTCATCGAGCGGCATCAAGCGGATCCTGCTCAACCAGACCGTCATCAGCGGCGTCGGCAACATCTACGCCGACGAGGCCCTGTGGCGCGCCAAGCTGCACGGCGAACGGCCGGGGGACCGGCTGACCGGCCCGAAGGTGCGCGAGCTGCTCGGCCACGTACGCGACGTGATGACCGAGGCGCTGTCCCAGGGCGGCACCTCCTTCGACGCGCTCTACGTCAACGTGAACGGCGAGTCCGGCTACTTCGAGCGGTCGCTCGCTGCGTACGGACGTGAGGGCGAGCCCTGCGATCGGTGCGGTGCCCCGATGCGCCGCACCGCCTTCATGAACCGCTCCTCCTACTTCTGCCCCACCTGCCAGCCAGCACCTCGAGTCCGCCGAATCCAGGGGTAAATAGCCCATCTGGGCTATTGCTCACGGCCCCTTCGGGGCCGCGAATATTGCAGCCCTGTGACGCTTCCGAAAATCGTCGACGAAAGTTAAGTGATCCGGATTCGGTTGGGTTAATCTCTCGGTCGTTCGTCCTGGGTGCAGCTCTGCACCAGCCGGGGGGCAGCAGACGACGCACCGCCTTGTTCGGGCTGGCGGTTTTGCCGGGTGGCGACGTGGTCATCCGGATCTCGGGGAAGACAAACCACGGCCCACCCATACCGGCACAGGCGTGAACCACACGCCCGCGCCATCGGGTTGGTCAACAGCTCGACAAGGACAACAGGTGGCTCCCCACAAGCTCGCCGTATCCGATCATGCGCCCACAACGCGCCCGCAGGATCTGGAACTACCGCAACCCCGCGTAGCCAACGCTCAGGCCGAGCAGACCCGCACCATCCCGGTCGCCATGGCCGCCGACCTCAACTACGCCAAGCCCATGTCGGTGGCGATCACGTCGTTGTTGGAGAACTCCGGGACCGACACCAGCTACGACCTGAAGATCCTGGTGGCGGAGGAGTACCCGGCGGACGTACGCGACCAGATCCTCAGCTTCGAAAATCGTTATCCAGGTAACACGATCACGTTCGTCGTCGTGGACGGCTTCGCCGACGTCAAGGTGAGCACGTCGCACCTGACCGCACCTGCGTACTTCCGGCTCAAGCTCCCTGACCTCTTCCCGGACGTCGACAAGATCATCTATCTCGACGTCGACACCGTCATCGAGAGCGATCTGTCGCCGCTCTACGCGCAGGACGTGCATGACGTCTATGTCGCCGCAGTGCCGGCTGCGGTCTACCACCTCCGGTCGCCAGAGGCGGCCCGGGCGATGGGCCTCCCGTCCTTCGACCGCTACGTCAACTCCGGGGTCATGGTGATGAACCTGGAGAAGATGCGTGAGGACGGCCTTGTCGAGGAGTTCCTCGAGCTCTCCGCCAAGGAGTTCGACTCCGACGATCAGGACATCATCAACATCGTCTGCTACGACGGCCTCCGCCATCTTCCGCTCCGCTTCAACCTGATGACGAAGTACGGTCCCAAGAACGTCGAGGAGTTCTGGAGCAGACCGGCCGTCCAGCGGGTCTGGTCCCGCGACGAGTACGACGAGGCGATGAGCTCGCCGGTCATCATCCACTTCGCGGACAAGCGGAAGCCGTGGATGGATGTCTCGGCCGACTTCGCAGAACGATGGTGGCAGTACGCGGCGATGAGCCCGATGTGCGCCGAGATCGTGGCCACTTATCTCGCCGACGCGGTCGCCGAGGCAGCCGGGACCGCCTCGACCGTCCGCAAGCGGCTGCGAAACCGGGTGGTCACCCTCGAGCAGGAGCTCCAGGGCCGTGATCAGGAGCTCGCCGACACCCGCGGCTCGGTGTCCTTCAGGATCGGGTCCCTGATGACGTCCGGACCTCGCGTCATCCGCAACTCGCTCAAGCGAGACGTCCGCCCGCCACAGCCCCGAGCCCGCGTCGTCGAGAAATAGCCCGGCGCTGCGGCGCGCCGTGAGCCGGCTCGATCGCGAAACCAGACCAAACGCGGGACCGCCCGCACTGTCGTCACCCCAGAAACACAAGGAGGAACCATGCCTGCCGGTATGGGCGAGCAGCCGATCAACAAGCTCGGGCTGCGTCATCGGATGGTGCGCGTCGCGGAAGTGGACGGCGAACACAAGCTGGTGCTGTTCGGTCGTCCGACCAGCGGCGGTCCGGTCCTCTCCCGCTACACCCGCCTCCTGGACCGAGAGTCGGGTCTGAACGCGAAGATCGAGCGCCTGCGCGCCCGGCTGGGCGAGCCTGCGGGCGACGAGCCGGACAGCGGGCGGCCGTACTATCTCAAGCCCGACAGTGCTGAGCGGCTCAGCGTCGAGGAGATGGTCGAGACCCTGGCCGCGTACGACGTCGTCTCGTTCGATGTGTTCGACACGGCGCTGTATCGAGCGGTGGAGTTCCCGAAAGACGTCTTCCGGATCTTGGGGTCGAGGCTCGGCATCGACCGGTTCCCGAGCATCCGCAGGCAGGCAGAGGATCACGCGCGCCGGGAGAACGACAACCACAAGGGGTCCCGAGAGGTCACCCTCCGTGAGATCTACACCGTGATGGCGGAACGTTACGGCGCGGATCCGGAGTGGGAGATGCTCGAGCGGGACCTCGAGATCGAGCTGGCCGAAGCGAACCCGTACATCAAGGAGGTCTTCGATCGGCTCCTCGCCCAGGGCAAGACCATCGTGTTCACCTCCGACATGTACCTCCCGCGGGAGGTCATCGAGGAGATGCTCGTCCGCAACGGGTTCGCGGGCTACGAGAAGATCTACCTGTCGAACGAGTACCTCCGCCGTAAGGGCGACGGCACGCTGCAGCAGGTCCTCCTGGAGTACTACGGCAGCGAGACGTCGATCGTCCACGTCGGCGACAATCTCGAGGCAGACGTCGAGCAGTCCGAACGAGTCGGTCTTCCGGCCGTGTACAACCAGGACCAGCGAAGGTTCGTTCGGGAGCCGTACATGGAGACGCTCGCGGGCAGCTTCTACGGGGCGGCCCTCAACAACTCGATCGCCTCCGGCACCTGGACCGAAGGCCTGCACTACACGCACGGCTACCGTGTCGGCGGCGTTCTGGCCGCGGGCTTCTGCGAGTTCCTCGAGTCGGTCGTACGCGAGAAGGGCATCGACCGGATCCTGTTCTGCGGGCGCGACTGCGACGTGATCTCGCGCGTCTACGACCGTTTCTACGGCAGCGCGGACGGCGTCTACATCGACATCTCCCGCTACGCGGCCGCCGGGATCACGCTCGACCTGAACTTCGACGACTTCGTCGGACGCTCCTTCTTCCGCTGGTTCAAGGAGTCCAACAACACCAAGACCATCGAGCAGCTCCTGATCGACACCGGGTTTGACTACCTGCTGCCGTACCTCGACAAGGCAGACATCGAGCGGTTCCTGTTCCCGGCCAGCGCCACTCGGCGACGTCTGGAGCAGTTCTTCTGGGACCACAAGCACGTCATCGAGGAGCACAACCGCACCAGCGTCGATGCGGCGAAGGAGTACTTCAGTGCGGCCGTCGGCGATGCCAAGCGGGTTCTGATCGTCGACATCGGTTGGAGCGGCACCTGCATCACCGCCCTACGACACTTCTTCCGCACCGCATTGGCTGACCGCGCTCTCGAGGTCTCCGGCGCCCTGATGTGTACGAGCCGCACGGAACAGGTCACCGACACGGTGTCTGACGGCTTCATCAGCGCATATGCCTACTCGCCGTTGGCAAACCTGGACCTCGCGAGGTTCATGATGCCCGGCGGACCGAAGGCGGCGCGCAAGACGGACCTGCTGCACCACCCGCTCGAGTACCTGTTCACGGAGGTTGCCTCCAGCGTTGTGGGCTACGGGTTCGAGGAAGGCCGGGCTGTCGCCCTCCGTGGGAACAACGCTCCGCCCAACGTCGAGCAGATCACCGAGATGCAGCGCGGGATCGTCGACTTCGTCGAGGCGTACCTGGCCCGCTCCAAGAACTACCGCGACATCCGCCCGATCTCTCCCTATGTCGCGTTCAATCCGTTGAAGGCGGCGATCGAGAACGAGTCGTACTCCTACGACGTCTACAAGGACTTCCTCTACGACGCCACACCAGCTCTGTTCGGCGAGGAGACGCATACCGAGCGATTCGGTGACCTGTTCGACCTCGGTGGGCCGAGCCAGGCTCTCGAGCCTGGTGCCGCCTCGGAGGACTCCGCTCAGGTCTCGCGGTCGCGCCGCATCGTGTTCGTGTCGCCGGAGATGACCTACACCGGCACGCCCCGAAGCCTGCACCGGATGTGCAAGGTCGCGATGTCGCTGGGGTACGAGCCGGTGGTCTGGACCGCGAAGCCTGGCCCTTTCTCGAAGGAGTTCGCAGCTCTTGGCATCTCCGTGAAGGTGATGCGCGCCGGCCAGCTGGGTCCGAAGCGGATCAACAAGCTCATCGAGAGTGGCGTCGAGCTCGTCGTCTGCAACACGGTGGCGACGGACGACTACGTGCGCGCACTGGAGGGCAGGATCCCGCTCGTCTGGTACGTCCGTGAGGCGACCAACCTTCCTGACTTCTTCGCCGCAGCCCCGGAGCGTCAGGAGACGCTTCGCCAGAGCCGCAGCATCTGCGTGGTCAGCGAGTACGCCGCGGCAGCCGTCGCGGAGCACGCCGAAGGGCCTGTCGAGGTAGTGCGTAACAGCGTCGTCGACGTCTCGGAGTACGCACAGCAGTACGAGATCGCCGCCGGCGGCAAGTTCAAGTTCGTCCAGCTCGGCACCATCGAGCACCGCAAGGGATACGACGTCTTCATCGCCGCCTACAAGGCCATGCCGGAGGAGTATCGGGCTCGCGCAGAGCTGCACTTCGCGGGCGGGTTCATCAACAGCGGTACGTCGGTCAGTTCCTACGTTTTCGGCCAGATCGCAGACGAGGAGAACATCCAGTACCACGGTGTGATCTCCGACGAGCGAAAGAAGATCGAGCTCCTTTCGCAGATGGACACCGTGGTCGTCGCGTCGCGCGATGAGTCGTGCTCGCTGGTGGCGCTCGAGGGAGCGATGCTGTCCAAGCCCTTGATCGTGACGGAGAACGTCGGCGCCAAGTACATGGTCAGCAACGCGAACGGCCTGGTGGTCGACACCGGTGACGTGATGTCGCTCCGCGCCGCCTTCATGGCCATGATGGACAAGGAAGCCTCGACGCTCGAGAAGATGGGCAACGCGTCCCGCAGGGCGTATGACGAGCGGGCCAGCATGGATGCGTACACCAAGGACCTCGGAGCTCTCTTCGAGCGCCGAATCGCCGCTGGGGCCGGCCGCAGGATCCAGCCGGTCATGTCGAAGGCTGAGCGACGCCGTGGACGAGTTCCTTCAGCGACGCGGGACGTGGTGGTGTCACTGACCTCGATTCCTCACCGGATGCTCACCATCGGCCAGTGCATCGACTCTCTCGTGGAGCAGACGAAGCGGCCCGACAAGGTGCTCCTGTGGCTCTCCACCGAGAACTTCCCCAACCGCGAGGCCGATGTCCCGAACGAGGTCCTGGAACGTCAGGACGACTGCTTCCAGATCCACTGGGTCGACGGCGACATCGCGCCGCACAAGAAGTACTTCTACGCGGTGCAGGAGTATCCCGACGCACTCGTCGTCACCGTCGATGATGACGTCGTCTACGACGAGAACCTTGTCGAGACCCTGTACGAGGGCCACCTTGCGAACCCGCAGGCCATCATCTGCCAGCGGGCCAACCTGGCCATGTTCCGGCCGGACGGCACCCTTCGTTCCTACGACGGGTGGGTCTACGACTGCAACTACCTGCGTGGCAAGGCGAGCTACCAGCTCCTTCCGACGGGGATCGGCGGGGTGCTCTACCCGCCGCACTCGCTGCCCGCAGCGACCTTCGACCTCGAGGCGATCACTGAGACCGCGCTGTACGCCGACGACCTCTGGCTCAAGGCGATGGCGACCGCCAACGGCTACCCGGTCTGGATGCCGCGCGAGCGCGCCGGCTACCAGCAGATCCAGGAGGCCCAGACCGTCGCACTGTGGCGTCGCAACGCGTTCCAGGGCAACAACGACCTCGTGCTGGAGAAGGTGTTCGGCCACCTCGAGCATGGCGTGGGTGTCTCCCGTGATGCGCTGCTGCAGCGCATCCGAGGTGTCGCGGACGACGGTCGCGTGATCGGCCCGGACGACGTCGACACGGCGCCGCTTCTCTGACGGCCATGACGATGCACATGGACGAGAGGGCTTCATGACGACGGCGACGAGGACGCGGTCGGCGGATGCGCGTACGGCGTCGAGTGCGCAGGTGCGGGCAGGTGCGTTCCGGCCAGACATCCAAGCGCTGCGCGCGATCGCGGTCCTCTCCGTGTTCGCCTACCACCTCGCTCCGGGCCGACTGAGTGGTGGGTACATCGGTGTTGACGTTTTCTTCGTCATCTCGGGGTTCCTCATCGGGAGTCACCTGCTTCGTGAGATGGAGACGACCGGCCGTATTCGCCTGGGCGCGTTCTGGGCGCGGCGAGCGAAGCGGCTTCTGCCGGCATCGCTCCTCGTCCTGCTGGTGAGCGCGGTCGCGACGTTCATCTGGGTGCCGCGAAGTCTCTGGTCGCAGTTCCTGACCGAGATCGGCGCATCGAGCCTGTATATCGAGAACTGGCGGCTCGCCTGGGCGAGCGTGGACTACCTCGCCGCCGACAACGAGCCTTCCGCGGTTCAGCACTTCTGGAGCCTCTCCGTCGAGGAGCAGTTCTACGCGTTCACACCGCTTCTGCTGCTCTTCGTGGTGCTGCTCTCCCGGTTGATCGGCCCGAGGTCGTACGTCACGACCCGGGGACTCGCCGGATCGCTGTTGGCGCTCATCGCCGGCGCCTCCTTCACCTACGGCGTCTGGCTTACTGCGAACACCCCGGAGGCATACTTCTCCACCTTCACCCGCGCGTGGGAGTTCGCCGCCGGAGTTCTCATCGGGTTGTTGCCGATGATCGCTTCGAGGAGGGCGCGCGCTCTGGGGGTGGCGCTGGGCCTTGCCCTGATCGCGACGGCAGCGACGCGCTACACCAGCGCCACGCCATTTCCAGGGGTCGCCGCCCTGGTTCCGGTGAGCGGCGCCGCACTCGCCATATGGCTCGGCCGGGGAACGTTCCTCGCACGCGTCGGAACATGGCGACCCGTGTCCATCGTCGGAGACACCTCGTATGCCATCTACCTCTGGCACTGGCCGCTCATCATCCTGCTGCCGTACATCACCGGTGCGCCCCTGAACGTGGGGACGAAGCTGCTGATCCTCTGCGTGACATTCCCGCTCGCATGGCTCAGTACGACCCAGTGGGAGAACCGTGTGCGCTTCTCCGCAAGGCTTCTTGGCGGCCGCTCTCCGCTTTCGGTCGGCCTGTGGAGTGCTGCGGCAATGGTGGTCGTGCTGGTCGTCGCTGCTACTGGGCTGACAGTGCAGGCGATCAGCGCAGCGGAGTCGGAACGGGAGGCGAACACCCTGCTCGCTCGGAATCTGCCCTGTCTGGGCGCAGCCGAGCTCGCCGACCCGGACTGCGAGAACCCCGATCTGGACGGCGTTCTCGTCCCGAACCCGTCCGACCTCGCAACGGACCAGGCGAACCGAGGCGAATGCTGGTCGAGCTCGGCCGCCAAGACCGGTGACGTCGTCATGTGCCACCTCGGCCCGAAGACCGGCTACAGCAGGCGGCTGCTTGCGGTCGGCGACTCCCACAACGACCAGCTGGTCGGGGCGTACGAGGACATCGCGCACGAGTACGGGTGGCGGATCGATGTTGCTGGCCGAGTCGGCTGTTACTGGACGGAGTCGGATCTCCAGAAGAACAGCACCGCAGACCATCGGATGTGCCAGGAGTGGCGGCGTGGCATCAGCGCGTATGTCGAGAACGCCGTTGACCTGGACGCGATCCTCACCTCCAAGGCGCGAAACTCCTCTCCGATACTGACCGGTGGCGATGTGACGACGTCTGTCGCAGAGACCGCTGACGGGTTGGCCCGCGCGTGGGCGCACCGGCCGGCCCCTCGAAAGGTGCCGGTCATCGCGATCGAGGACAACCCGGCGATGCCAGAAGGAACGATGGCCTGCGTGGAGGCGCAGCTGCTCGACGCAGCTTCAGCGTGTGCGCAGCCGCGCAGGAAGGTCCTTCCGCCGTCGGGACTGGCAGAGGCCGTGGCCATCGACCCGAACGCGGTGTTGGTGGACCTGACGGACCTCTATTGCGAATCGAAGTTCTGTCGGCCGGTCGTCGGTCACGTCATCGTCTACCGTGATGACGGTGAACACCTGACCCTCACCTACACGCGAACCCTTGCGCCGTACCTGGGCCGCGCCATCGAAGACGCCTTGTGACAGACCTAGAGCGTCGCGGAACCAGTTCCGTCCCATCTTTGCGCTGCGAAAGTGATCACGAATGATTGACAGCTCGACATCCTCGGACCGTATGACGGCGATCGAGGTTGAGGGACGGAGCTACGCGGTCTGTGTTCCACATGCCGCAACGGACTACATCCAGTCGAACCTGGTGCGAACCGGCCGTCCCTACGAGGAGCAGATGCTCGAGGCGATGGTTGCTGCTCTCGAGCCAGGTGACCTCGTGATCGATGTCGGGGCGAACATCGGCAACCACACGCTGTACCTGGCGGTGATCGGAGGGCTCCGCATCGTCGCGTACGAGCCAAACCCTGAGCTGGTCGCCGGAATCAGCGCCAGTGTCGAGGCCAACGGCCTCGGTGACCGTGTCGTCGTCCGTGACGTGGGCGTCCATGCGAAGTCCGCACGCGGCACGATGGCGGACCTCGATGCGACGAATCTGGGGGCCCAGTCCGTCGCGGTGTCGGACGTCGAGGGCGACTTCGCGGTCGTCGCTCTCGACGACGAGCAGTTTCCGGCCCGGGTGGCGGCGATCAAGATCGACGTCGAAGGCGCCGAGATCGACGTGCTCGGCGGCGCGGCCGAGCTCATCGCCCGGGACCGACCGCTCCTGTACGTCGAGTGCGGAACGCTGGCGGGATACCAGAAGGTCTCCTCCTGGATGAGTCGAATGGGCTACGCCCAGACAGGCACCTACAACCTCACTCCGACCCACGTCTTCCGCCCCGCCACGGGATCACCCGAGGAGGCAGAGGTGGTTGCGGCGCTGGTGACGGCGACCGAGGAGATCTACCGCCTCAATTCGTTGAAGCGGTCGCTCCGTGACCAGATCAGCGAGCTCGAGAAGCGGGACCGCCAGTCGGCCGCGGAAAAGGACCTCCCGCTGTGAGAAGTGCTCGGGTGCGCTCCGTCGGGGAACGGATCGGCGTGACGGACTGGCGCCAGCGGACGGACGCCGGGGTTCGTCGGGCGAGGGGGCTGCTGCGGGGCAGGCCGACGCTCAGCGTGGTCGTGCCGGTCTACAACGTGGCGGAATACGTCGAGAAGAGCCTGCGCAGCATCCTGGACCAGCCGCGGAACGAGATCTCGAAGCTCGAGGTGGTCGTCGTCGACGACGGCTCGACCGACGGGTCGGCGCAGATCCTGCGGCGGCTTGCCGCCGAGGAAGCCTGCGTCACCGTCATCACCCAGCCGAACTCGGGAGTCTCCCGCGCGCGTCACACCGGGATCGACGCGGCGACAGGAGAACTGCTGACGTTCGTCGACCCTGACGACACCCTGCCGCACGATGCCTGGTCGGCGATGGTGCGGTCGCTGCGACGTACGGGCTCGGACTTCGCGGTCGGTGCGGCCGAGCGGGTCGCGGTCGAAGGCGGGGTGGAACGCAGGTTCACGACACCGCTGATGCGTCGCAACCACGCGGAAGAACGGCTCAGGTGCCGGATCGAGGACGCGCCGCTGATGCTCGCCGACATCTTCGTCTGGAACAAGATCTTCCGGCGGTCGTTCTGGACGGAGAACGCGATCGCCTTCCCCGAGCGCACTCGCTACCAGGACCAGGTCGCGCTCACCCAGGTGTTCCTCGCCGCCGACTCCTTCGACGTCATGACGGAGATCGTCTACGACTGGCAGGTCCGGTCCGACCGGTCCTCGGCGACGCAGCGGCGTGCGCAGATCGCGAACCTCGTCGAGCGGATCGACACCAAGCGCCAGACCGTCGAGCTCGTACGCGCGGCCGGCTCGGCGAAGCTCATGGAAACCCTGCTCGTCGAGGTCCTGCCGATCGACATGTGGGAGCACTTCCGCGCGGCCGTCCACCCGGACACCGAGGACCCGAGCCGCTACTGGAAGCTGCTGCGCGGCGCCGTCCTGGAGTTCTGGTACGACGCCGGCGTTCCGTTCGAGAACACGGCGGTCCCACGTGCTCAACGGCTGATGGCATGGCTGGTCGCCCAGGACCGTGCCGAGGACCTCGTCGCGCTGATCGCGATGATCGACAGGTACGGCGCCCGGGCGGCCTTTCGGCAGCATCCGTGGCGCAACGACCCGGCGCTGCCCCCGGATCTGGGCAACATCGAGCAGGTCGGTGGGAGTGCCCTGCTGACGCGGCAACCAATGCGTGGATAGGCTCGGCCCCGTGCGAGAACGTTTCCGGTTGACCCCAGGCGGTCGTTACCCCCACGAGCCTTGGTTCCACATCGGTTCATTGGGGGTGACCACGACGTGGCTCGTGGTCTTCGCGAGCATCGTCGGGCTGATTCTCTTCGCCGTGATGGGTGGACAGGGTGTGCTGGCCGGGCTGGCCCTGATCCAGCCCAACCTCGCCGAGCTCAAGCTGTGGACGCTGTTCACCTGGCCGTTCGCCTACCCGCAGTTCAGCATCTTCGACGTCCTGGCGATCTTCTTCTTCTGGTACTTCGGCTCCGACCTCGAGCGCAACGAGCTCGGCAAGGTTCGGTTCGCCTGGCTGCTGGTGGCGTTCACCGGGGTGCTCTCGTTCCTGGCTGTCCTCTTCGGCGCGGTGCTGGACCCGACGTACGTTCTCGCCGGTCTCGGGATGCTCGAGATGATGGTGGTGCTGCTGTGGATCGCGCAGTGGCCCGACCGGATGTTCATGTTCAACATCCCGGCCTGGCTCTTCGGTGTGATCCTCGTCGGCATCCAGCTGATCCAGTACCTCGGCTACCGCAGCTGGGTGATGCTGCTGGTCTTCGTCGTCGGCCTCTTCGTCAACGCCTTCGTGGCGCGTCAGTTCGGGCTGCTCGACCGGTTCCCCTGGATCCCGCAGGTGGCTGGCGGCCCCGGCCAGCCGAAGCCGGCGAAGCCCGCCAAGGCCAAGAAGCGTAAGTCGGGCCCGACCGTTGTCACCGGTCCCTGGGAGTCCTCGACCGTCTCCAAGGACGACCAGCGGATGGATGAGCTCCTCGACAAGATCCACGCCGAGGGGGCCGACTCGCTGACCAGCAAGGAGAAGAAGGAGCTCATGCAGCTGCGGGAGCGCCGACGCCGCGGCTGAGGCGGAGATCAGCCGAAGTTGAGTGCGGTCCACTCAAGTTTCGGCCGTATTCGCGGTGAATGCATGGTCGGAGGTCCCGGCTTTGGACGCGTGACGTTGACGCTTGTCGATAACGGTGTCACTCTTGTAGACGGCCCGGTATCGCGGGAACTTCTAGTGATTCCAACGAAGGAAACGTATTCATGGCGAAGGCGCTGATCGGTTACATGAGCAGCGACCTGCGGACTCCCGCCCACCTCACCGCCGAGAATGCTCGGTTGCGTGCACGTGTGCGTGAGCTCGAGGATCTCGTTCTCACTCTGAAGACGGAGAACGACGCTCTGGTCGCGGCTCACACCGCAGACCTGGACACCTCGATGCAGGAGATGCAGCCCGCCTGACCTGCGGGCAACTCTGCAACACCATGAGCGAGAGCCATTTCTCGTTCAGGGGGAACCGACTCTGGTATTCAGGGTCGGTTTCAGCCTTTTTCGGGGTCTCGACGAGCTCGACCACCGGGGTAGATGGTCGCCGAGCGTTCACCTCAGGTTCGGCCGATGGGCGTCGGGGACAACCCGGCGTCGCTACGCTCGCGCGGTTCGCCGCCGTCGGCGGCCCGTTTCGTGATCCCCCAGGAGCTCTCCGTTGTCCTCGTTGCGCCATCACCCGGTCCTGCGGTCCGCGGCTCGCCGCCTTCCCGCCCCGCTCAAGGAGCAGATCAGGGCGGCGCTGGCCCGCCGTGAGCGACGGGGCCGCAAGCCGGTCATCGGTCTCGCCGGGTTCTTCGGGGCGGGCAACTACGGCGACGAGCTGTTCCTGTCGGTCTACGAGCAGTACTTCGGCGAGGAGTTCGAGCTGCGGGTGCTGGCCGACAACATGACCAAGCCCTACTACGACCGGCCGCTGCCCGAGATCGTCGACGAGGTGGACGCCATCCTCATCGGGGGCGGGGACATCCTGCAGTCGTGGCAGGCGGACCCGCGCTACTTCAACCACAAGATGCTGGCCAAGCCGGTCTTCGTGGTCGGTGTCGGGGTCCCGATCTACCGCAACACCGAGATCAAGCCCCACATCATCGAGAGGCACAAGAAGTTCCTCGAGCACCCGAACGTGAAGTTCATCGGCGTACGCGACCAGCCGACCGCCGACTGGATCCTCGACAACATCTCCGCCGACCTCGACATCAAGGTCGCTCCCGACATGGTCTGCTCGCTGGACCTCCCTCCGGCGACCAAGCCCGAGGGGGCGCCGATCCTCGGCGTGGTCACCCGCTACCGGCCCAACCTGGACGAGCCCGACGACTACTCACGCGTCGAGGAGATGGCCGGCAAGGCGATCGCGGAGGGGTGGCGCGTACGCCACCTCATCCTCGGCACGATGGAGGTCGGTAGCCGCGACGTGGCCAACGCCGACGACCTCGACATCCCGGGCAAGGAGGTCGTCTACACCGAGGACCTCGACGAGCTCACCCGGGCGATCGGGGAGTGCACCGCGTTCGCGAGCATGAAGTTCCACGGCTCGGTGGTGGCCACGATGTACGGCGTGCCGTCGATCGTGATGATCGCGACCAACAAGAACCGCAACTTCATGAAGCGCATCGGGCTGGAGGCCAACGTCTCCGCCTTCGACGCCGCCGACCTGGCCGAGCGGTTCACCGAGCGCGTCATCCCGGACCCCGAGGCGGTCGCTGGTCTGCGTACGGCCGCGGACGCCCATCTGCGGGAGCTGCGGGCCGAGGTGAAGCGGACGTTGGGGCTCTGACTCCGACTGTCGTGGGGGCCGAGGTCCCCAGATCGGCAGGCCCGGCGGGTTATCCTCGACCCGCTGGGGTTCCCCTGAGCAGCGGCGATTAGATTTGCTGGCTCACCTCAGCCACGCTGATGTGTTGCGAACTGTGTACGACCACGTGGTCCTGAGCCGGGGGAGAAGCCGATGTACCTCAAGCGTCTGACGCTGAAGGGTTTCAAGTCGTTCGCCTCCGCGACGACCCTCGAGCTCGAACCGGGGATCACCTGCATCGTCGGCCCCAACGGCTCGGGCAAGTCCAACGTGGTCGACGCGCTCGCCTGGGTCATGGGTGAGCAGGGTGCCAAGAGCCTGCGTGGCGGCAAGATGGAGGACGTCATCTTCGCCGGTACGGCCGGCCGCGCCCCGCTGGGCCGCGCCGAGGTCTCGCTGACCATCGACAACACCGACGGGGCGCTGCCGATCGAGTACGCCGAGGTCACCATCTCGCGCACGATGTTCCGCAACGGCGGCTCGGAGTACGCCATCAACGGACAATCCTGCCGGCTGCTGGACGTCCAGGACCTGCTCAGTGACTCCGGTATCGGCCGCGAGATGCACGTCATCGTCGGCCAGGGCCAGCTCGACACGATCCTGCGCGCGACCCCGGAGGACCGCCGCGGCTTCATCGAGGAGGCCGCCGGCGTCCTCAAGCACCGCAAGCGCAAGGAGAAGGCGCTGCGCAAGCTCGACTCCACGCAGGTCAACCTGGACCGGCTCCAGGACCTGCTCGTCGAGATCCGCCGCCAGCTCAAGCCGCTCGGCCGCCAGGCGGAGGTCGCCCGGCAGGCGCAGACGGTGCAGATGGACGTACGCGACGCCAAGGCCCGCATCTACGCCGACGACCTGGTCACCGCCAAGACCGAGCTCGACAAGGAGCTCGCCGACGAGGGTGCGCTGCTGGCCCGGCGTGCCGAGGTCGAGGAGACCATCACGGAGGGACGGGAGCAGGAGGCCGTTCTCGAGGCGGCGCTGCGCGAGGACCTCCCGGCGCTGGCCGCCGCCCAGGAAACCTGGTTCGCGCTGAACTCGCTGCGCGAGCGGCTGCGAGGCACCCAGTCGCTGGCCTCCGAGCGGGTGCGCAACGCGGCCGGCTCCGAGGACCTGGAGGTGCGCCAGGGGCGCGACCCCGAGGAGCTCGAGGCCCAGGCCGAGGTGGCGCGCGAGCAGGAGGAGACCGCCGACGCCGAGGTCGAGGAGCTGCGCTACTCCCTCGAGGAGGCCGTCGAGTCTCGTAAGGAAGCAGAAGATGCGGCGGCCGAGGAGGAGCGCCGGGTCAAGGGGCTCGAGCGCGCCGCCGCCGACCGTCGCGAGGGGCTGGCCCGGTTGACCGGTCAGGTCAACGCGCTCAAGTCGCGGGCCGCTGCCGCCGATGACGAGGTCGGGCGCCTGACCGCTGCTCGTGAGGAGGCGCTGGCGCGCGCCGAGCGGGCCCAGCGCGACTTCACCGCCCTGGAGACCAAGGTCGCCGGGCTGGACGCGGGGGAGGAGGGCCTCGACGCCGAGCACGAGGCCGCCGCCGCGGCCCTCGACGACATCGAGGAGCGACTGGCCAAGCTGCAGGCCGAGGCGCAGCAGGCCGACCGTGACCGCTCCACCCTGGCCGCCCGCAAGGACGCGCTGGAGATGGGTCTGAACCGCAAGGACGGCGCCGGCGCGCTGCTCGGTTCCGACCTTCCCGGGGTGCTGGGGTCGGTCGCGTCGCTGCTGGCGGTGCGCTCCGGCTACGAGGCCGCGATCGCGGCGGCGCTCGGCACCGCGTCGGATGCGGTCGTCGTCGAGTCCGCGGAGCGTGCCGTCGGGGCGATCGAGCACCTCAAGGCCGAGGACCTCGGCCGCGCCGGGCTGCTCCTGGGCGGCTCGCCCGGGGAGACCGGCGGCTGGCCGGCGCTGCCCTCCGGCGCCGAGTACGCGCTGGACGTGGTCGAGTGCCAGCCGGTGCTTCGGCCCGCGGTGGCGCGGCTGCTCGACAAGGTCGCGGTGGTCGAGGACCTCGCCACCGCTCAGGCGCTCGTGGGGGAGGACCCCGAGGTCACCGCGGTGACCCGTGAGGGCGACCTGATCGGCGCCCACGTCGCCTCCGGCGGCTCCTCCAGCGTGCCCAGCCTGATCGAGGTGCAGGCCGCGGTCGACGAGGCCACCGCCCAGCTCGCCGAGGCCCACGCGGTCTCCGAGCGGGCCACGTTCGAGACCTCCCGGCTCGAGGCCGAGCGGCTGGCCGCGCAGAAGCGGGTCGATGTCGCGCTGGCCAAGCTGCACGAGTCCGACGCGACCCTGGCCGCCGTGGCCGAGGAGCTCGGCCAGTTCGGGGCGCAGTCGCGTGCGGCTCGCGGCGAGGCCGAGCGGCTGCTGGCCGCCGTCGAGCAGGCGCAGGAGGCGCGCGAGAACGCCGTCGCCGGGCTCGCCGAGCTCGAGGAGCGCCTCGCGATGGCCGAGGAGGACCCCGAGGACGAGCCCGACATCGGCGCCCGCGACGAGCTGGCCCAGGCCGCCCGCGACGCACGACAGCGCGAGATGGACGCGCGGTTGGCGCTGCGTACCTCCGAGGAGCGCGCCCGCGCGCTGGCAGGCCGCGCCGAAGGGCTGCTCCGCGCCGCCCGTCAGGAGCGTGAGCAGCGCGCCAAGGCGGCCGCCCGCCGTGAGCAGATGCGTCGCGAAGGCGAGGCCGCGCGAGCGGTCGGCACCGCGGTGGCGTACGCGCTGGACCGTCTGGAGCTCTCGGTGCAGCAGGCCGCCCGGGCCCGCACCGAGATCGAGGAGTCCCGCGCCGGGCGCGAGCAGGCGCTGCGCGAGTGCCGCTCGCTGCTGCGCAACCTCGGCAAGGAGCTCGAGGAACTGGTCAACTCCGTCCACCGTGACGAGATGGCCCGCGCCCAGCAGCGGATGCGGATCGAGCAGCTCGAGGAGCGGATCCTCGAGGAGCTCGGCCTCGACGCCGAGGCGATCGTGAAGGACTACGGCCCCGACCAGCTGGTCCCGCAGCACCCCGACGAGGACGGCAACGAGCGCGAGCCGATCGCCTACGTCCGTGCCGAGCAGGCCAAGCGGCTCAAGATCGCCGAGAAGAACCTGCGCGCGCTGGGCAAGGTCAACCCGCTGGCCCTGGAGGAGTTCGCGGCCATGGAGGAGCGCCACAAGTTCCTCACCGAGCAGCTCGAGGACCTCAAGCAGACCCGCAAGGACCTTCTCGACATCGTCAAGGAGGTCGACAACCGCGTCGAGCAGGTCTTCACCGAGGCCTGGGAGGACGTACGCGTCGCCTTCGACCACGTCTTCGCGCGGCTCTTCCCGGGAGGTGAGGGCAGGCTCGTACTTACCGACCCGGACAACATGCTCACCACCGGCATCGAGGTCGAGGCCCGGCCGCCGGGCAAGAAGGTCAAGCGGCTCTCGCTGCTCTCCGGTGGCGAGCGGTCCCTGGTGGCCGTCGCGTTCCTGGTCTCGCTCTTCAAGGCGCGCCCCTCGCCGTTCTACATCCTCGACGAGGTCGAGGCCGCGCTCGACGACACCAACCTCGGCCGCCTCCTGGAGATCTACGAGGAGCTGCGCGAGTCCTCACAGCTGCTCGTCATCACCCACCAGAAGCGCACCATGGAGGTCGGCGACGCCCTCTACGGCGTCACCATGCGCGGCGACGGTGTCACCACCGTCATCTCGCAGCGCCTCCGCGACGCCCAGCCTGCCTGAGGGTTCCCGCTCGTCGAGCCGAAAGCGGCGAGCGAGCAGAACGCTTGATCCTGAAGGGCCGACCAGCGGCGACTGCGAGACCGTCCTCAACATCGAGGAGGCATGGCTGCACCGACCTCGAACGGATGAATGGCATGCTTCCGTGAGCGCATGAAGCCGGGACACCGCGGCGCACGCGCGCTGACCTCAGCCGCACTCGCCGGGTCAGGGGTTCTTGCCTACGTGGCAGCGTGGCAACGCTGGTCTGGGGTGTGCCCGCGTGGCAGCTTCGACGAACCTGCCTGCCTCAAGCGGCAGGACCACCTCTACGACTACCAGTGGCCGGCCAGCCCGTGGCATCCGATCGGGCATGCGGCTGAGCTCTACGGGCTCTCGGTCCTGTTGCTGGCCGTCGCGGCGTTCGCACTGCCGTTTCTGCTGATGCCCACCTTTCGTCGCCTCATCCTGTGGCCACTCGCCGTCATCCCGGCTGCCGTGCTCGCCGGCACCGGCGTGCTGGTCTTGGCTTCTGGGATCGCGGGCAGGCCGGTCACCGTTCCGCACTTCGACCTGACGGCGCTCATTGTCGTTGGCGTGCTGTGGCCCACCGCGCTGATCGTCGCTGCCGCGATCGCAGCGGGTGGGTACATCCCGACTGGATGGCCCGAGGTTTCCGAAGACCGGCCGTCCACCGCACGGTCCGTGAGCACGGTGGTGACAGCGCTGCTGATCGCCGCGACGACTGTGCTGCCGACATACTTCCTCGTTGGTCCAATCGCTGCCGGCTATGTCTCCCACGACACAGCCCCCTGGTCTGAAGCTCCCGCTGGCGCGCTTCTGGTCCTTGCCGCCATAGTCATGTGGCCGGCGACGACGCGCGTCACGGCTCGGAAGTCGACCAAAGGTGTGTCGCGGCTGTCCGCTGAGCGCCTGAACGTGTCTGACTGACGCGAGCCGGACCTCTGTCCGGCGGTGAAGGATGGCGAGGACCGGCACCAACGCCGGCTCGACTGTCAGGAGACTTCGATGTTCATCGCCGTACTCGACCTGCGCACCGCACCCATCGACCGGCCCGTTGTCCTTGCCCATCTCGACAACGTGCGCGAGGAGATCCGTGCCATGCCGGGCAACCTCGAGTTCAGGGTGTATGCCGCTCGCGACGACGAGGAGGGCGTGGTCGTCATCCACGAATGGGACGACGAGCCGTCCTTCGTCGACTACCTCGCCACTGATGTGTTCGATCGCTCAGGCACGGTGCTCCGGCCGTTGCTCTCCGCACCTCCCGTGAGTCGCCGGTTCCGGGCCACTCTTCTCGAGACCGTCTGACCCGCAGCGTGGTCTAGGGTGAGCGTGTGCGAGGCCGTTCTTGACACGCGAGGCGTACGCGTTCGCGCGGGACTTCGCGGCAGCACCGGCAGCCGAGCTTCGCGTCGACCGGCACTATCTGCTCTGCGCCTCCCGGGGCGCCTTGCGGCTGGAGGCGCACGGCAGCTCGTGGGTGCTGCCTCCTGCACGGGCCGCGCTCATTGCTGCGGACGAGCCGATCTTGGTCGCCATCCCGCAAATGGTGAAGACGTCCTCCGTGCTGTTCGACGTCGGCTTTGTGCCGCCGCCGCCCGCACCACTGACCGTGTTCGACCTCAGCCCCTTGGGTCGGGCCCTGGTGTCGGAATGCGTCGATTGGCCCGACGCTGCCGAGCCGCTGTCATCGTACGCACGCAGCATGTTCGGCGCGCTGGCTGCGGTGGCGTGGCGGCTGGCGCAGGATCCCAGCCCCGTCACGGTGCCCGCCGGCCGGTCACCGGAGCTGCGTCGGGCGTTGGCGGTGACCAACGACCGGCTGGCCGAGGACGTCCGGTTCGAGGACATCGCCCGCGACGTGGGGCTGGCGCCGCGGTCGCTGGCCCGCCGGTTCGAGGCCGAGTGCGGGATGACCTGGACTGCGGTGTTGCGCCGGATGCGGGTGGTGCGTGCGATCGAAAGACTCGCTGCCGGTGAGGACTCCGTCGCGACCATCGCGCACAGCATCGGGTACACCTCCCTGTCAGCGTTCAACGCCGGCTTCCGTGACCTGACCGGTCACACCCCGACGCAGTACCGTGCGACCTTCCGTCTCTGACCGGTCGGACTGCGCCCGGGGCATCAAGACCTGGTCGCGGCGGAGTGATGCTCCTCCTGTCACCCCTGCTCGCGGCTCAGCGGCCGCGGCGGCAGGTGCGGGTGAGGCTGGAGGTCGACGCGGCGTACGCCGCAGAGTGCGCAGCGCACGTAGACGACTTGGCCCTCCGAAGTCTGATGGCTGGACTCGGTGAGCCAGCCGTGGTCGTGGGTGGCGTCCGCGCGCCGGGACTCCTCTGTTGCGCTGTCGGTCATGATCACCACTCTGCTGTAATGGTCTTATGCATCTCAACCCTTACGGTGAGTACGCCGTGCTGATGGCCGCTTCGCTGGCCGACGACTGGCCCGAGGACCGGGTCGGGATCGAGGCCCGGACGCGGGAGTTCGGGATGACGATGGACTTCGCTGAGTCTCCAGACGACCACAGGCGTACCCGGCTGGTGATCGATGAGTGGCTTCGCGTCGTCGATGCGTCGGAGCCGGGCGAGAGGGCGCGGTTGCTCAACGAGCTGATGGCGCAGGCGACTGCGTATCCGAGGCTGACCGATCACGGGCGGGAAGGGTGGCACATCCACTACCGCGACGACGTCAACGATTCGCTTCCCGACGTGCTGCGAGCGGTGATCAGCGTGGGCACGGCGCTGCACCTGACCACTCGGGGCATCCATCGCCTGAGCCGGTGTGCTGCCGGGGAGGCCGAGGGGGATCCATGCGCTGCGGTGGTCGTGGACGTCACCCGCAACGGACGGCAGCGCTACTGCTCGGTCCGCTGCGCCAATCGCGCCGCGGTCCGCCGGCACCGCGCCCGGCGCTCGCTGACCCCCCACTGATCAGAGCTGTCAGGTCGAGTCGCTGACGGCTGGGGCTGGCGCGAGGCACACTGACCCCATGAAGTCCGTGTCCGACGGAGGCCGCCCCGAGCTGCGGGTGCGCCTTGCGGCGGAGACCGCGAGCGTGCCTGGTGCGCGCAGATTCGTCACCGACGGGCTCGTGGAGTGGGGGCGCGGGCATCTCGTCGACGATGCCGCCCTGTGCGTCACCGAGATGGCGGCGAACTCCGCCCTGCACAGCGGCAGCCCCTATATGCACGTCCGTCTGCGTGACCTCGAGCCGGGCGTACGGCTCAGCGTCGAGGACGACGGCGCGCTGGTCCCGCTCCCGGCAGTGGCCCCTCCTCCCCTCGAGAGCCAGGGCACCACCGGGCGCGGGTTGGCGATCGTGTCGGTGCTGGCGGAGTCGTGGGGGATCGAGGAGCGCGTCGACGGGCGACGGATCTGGGCCGAGCTCGCCGGCGACGGCGTCGAGCACGACGTACGGCCTCCGATGGTGGAGTACGGCGAGCAGGCGATGCCGGAGCCGGCCGCCCTTCCCGCGGACTGGGTCACCGTGCGGCTCCCCGCCTGCCCGGTGCAGCTGGGGCTCCAGATCGACCAGCGCCTCGACGATCTCGTCCGTGAGCTCCAGCTCATCGACTCCAAGGACGGCCCGACCCCGCCGCGCGAGCTCGGCGAGCTCATCGAGCGGCTGGTGACGCGGCCGGCTTTCGCGCGGCACATGGGCCGGCGTACCGCCCTGGATGCAGCCGCTGCGGGCCTGGAGTATGTCGACATCGAGATGACGCTCCCTCGTGAGATGGCCCCGATGCTGCGTGAGCTGCTGGCCGCGGACAACCTGGCTGACGAGCTCAGCGAGACCCACCAGCTGCTCACCCTGCGCTCCACGCCGGAGATGGTGTCGCTGCGGACCTGGTTCACCGAGAGCATCGTCGGCCAGGCGGAGAACGACGCCGACCCGGTGCCGTACGACGAGTGGGCGAAGGCGCGAGACGGCGCTGGGTGACGGTTGATCAGGCCTTTGGGCCCGACGACGGTTTCCGCCGAGGCCGAAGGGCAAGAGCGGATTTTGACGAGGTTCCCGCGCTTGTCTACTCCACTGGGCGCGGGGACGCCATAGCCAGGCTCTGGGTACCTGTGAATGCAGGTGCGGCGATCTCCGAGTCTGGCGCGGGACAAGCCGCGATGCCGACCTCGAGCAGAGCGCCCAGCCGTCCGTCAAGATCGGGGCTGGCGCTCGCCACGACCCCATCGACGGCGCACTGGACCATCGTCGGCGCGCAACGCCTGGCGAAGGTCTTTGCGTCGATCCGGCTTCGGATCCCAAGACGATCGACCCAGGCAACCGCGCCAGGAACCATCGCGAGCGCGAGCTGGGTCTCCCGCCGGGTGGCCGCCAGATCGGGCTCGGCATCCGCGCACAAGCGCTCAGCTTGAAGCAGGCCGGCTGCCAGCGGGCGCTGCTTCGCTTCGGGGACGTCGGAGATGGCCTGCGCCGCTACTGCAACCGCGACCGCGAGCCACGTCCGGTCGTTTCCGCGTCGGCCCACGACCGAGGGGATGAGTGGTGCCAGCTGCTGCCGTCCGCCGTCGCTGGTGTGATCGTTCACCAGCCTTGCTAGATGGGCGAGCAAGGGATGAGTGCAGGACGGATGATCGCTCCACCGCTCACCGGCGAGCACCGAGGCGAGCTCCATGAAGCATGCGCCGCGTCGTGGCGTTCGATGCCGGCCAGGTGACAGGACCGGGATGCCGTCGGGAATGCGTGAGGGCTTCATCGCAACCTCCTACTCCGAGCATGCGCCGACGCGCGGCCGCGATCAACCCCGGCTCTCAGGGTCGGGTGTTACCAGCGCACCGACGTACGGTCTCCTGGTTTCGATGAACCGCGGTGCGGGTTGGCCCGTGTACCTGGTATGAGACCTTCTACTTTCTTCCTGGCTAGGGCCGTACTTGCGGCTGCTGCCACGGCACTCTTCGCCGCGGGTTGCGGCAGCGACGACGGCGCGGATGGATCGGACGCCGGCGGCGGATCAGCGCTCGTCTCTGTGGCCGAGGTCGACGACACCGACGTGCTCACCGATGCCGAGGGGCACACGCTCTACACCGCAGAGGTCGAGAAGGATGGACAGATCCACTGCGTCGACACCTGCGCGGAATTCTGGGAGCCGATCGTCGCGTCCGACGCCGACGTCGACGCGGCGAACTCCACGCTTGACGGCAAGTTCGGGATGGTGGAGCGTCCCGACGGATCGTCACAGCTGACGTACGACGGCCTGCCGCTGTACACCTTCGCCGAAGAGGGCGCCGGCGAACTCCAGGGTGACGGCTTCACGGATGATTTCCAGGGCACCCAGTTCGTGTGGGCGGCGGCGCGGACCGACGGGTCCTCGGCCCCGTCGGAATCGTCCACGCCGGATGACAACGGAGGCGGCTTTGGCTACTGACGTGTAGCCAAGGACGGACGTCCGCTCGAGGGCCACCAGGAGGGGTGGGTTCGATGAACCATCGGTGAATCCGTGATGAAGGCATTCGGGGAGGCCTTGTGAGTGGTCAAAATCGGTTCTTTTGCCTGCCTAGAATCCTCCGGTCACCGGCCAACCGGGGCACCGGCGAGACGTGGTCTCGGCGTTCGGGGGATCGTCACGGTTAAGTACTTTGAGGACCCCCCACATGCCTTCGACCCTGCTGTCGTTCCCCTACTACCGGAGCAACCCCTACCTCACGATGCTCACCGTGGCACCGCGGGCGGCGGGCTGGGACGTGGTCGAAGGAGTGCAGGGGCTGCACCGGCTCGAGGCGCGCGCGGAGCACATGGGGCGGGGAGACGTGCTCCACGTCCACTGGACCTCGCCGGTGACCGCCGGCTGCGAGAGCCTCGAGGACGCGTGGGCCAACGCGGCCCGGTTCGAGGACGTGCTGAGCGGCCTGCGCGACCGTGGCGCCGACGTGCTGTGGACGGTGCACAACTCGATCGCCCACGAGGCCGACTACGTCGATGTCGAGCTCGCGGTCGCCAAGGCGCTGGCGAGCTACGCGTCCCGGATCATCCAGCTCAACCCGGCGACCGTCGAGGAGACCGCGGCCTACTACGCGCTCCCGCCGGACAAGGTCGTCGACCTGCCGCACTCGTCCTACCTCGGCGTCTACCCCGACGGCGGTGACGACGCCGCCTCGCGCGAGCGCATCGGGGTCCCGCAGGGGGTGCCGACGGTCGGCTTCATCGGTCAGATCCGGGCGTACAAGGGCCTTGACGTGCTCTGCCGGGCGGTGGAGATCGCGGCCGAGCAGGTGCCCGACCTGACCTTCGTCGTGGCCGGCAAGGTGGTGCCCGCCTCCGACGTGGAGACGGTCGAGGCGATGCTCTCGGCGCCCAACATCGTCAAGCGGCTCGGGTTCGTCGAGACGGCCGACTTCTCCGACTGGATGCGGGCCAGCGACGTCGTGGCGCTGCCGTACCGGCGCATCCTCAACTCCGGTTCGTTGCTGGCCGCCGGCACCTTCGGCCGCACTGCCCTCATCCCCGAGGACACCCCGGTCGCGCGGCAGTTCGCCGACCAGCCGTGGGTGGTGACGTACGCGCCGGAACCTGATGAGCCGGTGGCTCTGGCCGCGGCGATCCTGGAGGCCCTGGACGGGCAGGAGTCGCGGCATCGGGCCGCTCATGAGTTCACACGGGCGTACACGCCCTATGACATGTCGCGCGACTACCTGCGGCTGCTCGACGGGCTGGCAAACGACCTGTCCGGCGTTCTGGAGGGTGCAGCCCGATGACCACACCTGAGCTCTCCGTCGTCGTCCCGACGCACGATGTCGGCCTGTGGGTCGGCGAGTTGCTCTCCTCGATCCTCGAGGACCAGTCCACGCCTGCCGAACCGGTGGACCTGGAGGTCATCGTCGTGGACGACGGCTCGACCGACGAGACGTTCGAGATCGCCGAGGCGTACGCCGCCCGCGACCCGCGCCTGACGGTGGTCCGTTCGCCCGGGAAGGGCGGGGGACAGGCGCGCAACCACGGTGTCTCGCTGGCGCGCGGCCGCTTCCTCGCGTTCGCGGACGGTGACGACCTGGTGCCCCGCGGGGCGTACGCCGCGATGCTGCGCAAGACGCGGGAGACCGGCTCCGACATGGTCGTCGGCCGGTTCTTCAAGCTCTTCAGCGACCGGGTCTGGTGGCCGGTGCGGGCGTGGCCGGCGTTCGACGAGGAGCGCACACTGGTGAGGCTGGCCGATGCGCCGTCGGCCCTGCGCAACCGCGCCTGCTGGAACCGGGTCTTCCGGCGCGACTTCTGGGACGCGGCCAAGATCTCGTTCCCCGACGCCTCGCGGTCCAACGACATCGAGCCGATGGTCCACGCGCTGACCGCGGCCCGCTTCGACATCGTGACCGAGACGGTCTATGTCTACCGCGACCGGCCCGGACCGGGATCGATGACCGCGAAGTCGCACTCGCCGGCCGGGATCATCAGCTATCTCGAGCAGGAGCTGCGCTGCGCCCGCCGGATCATCGAGCTCGGCGACCCGCAGGTGCGCGCGGAGTACGCCTCGCTGATCTTCGACGCCGACGGCTGGATGGCGATCGTCCGGGCGCTGCGGGGGATGGCGGCGATCGACCCAGCCGCGCTCGAGCCGGCGCGGGTCCTGGTCGCCGAGCTGATGGCGCTCTTCGACGACGGCGTCGTCGACGACCTGGAGCGCGACAAGCGGTGGGGCTGGCGGCTGGTCGAGTCGGGCCAGTGGGCGACCGCCGCCCGGCTGATCGGCGAGGACGTCCGCTGGGGCGACCGGGCGGTCGACGACATCCTCGAGACGCTGCAGCTGGTCGCCGACAGCGGCGTGGTCCCGCTGCGTACGCTCCAGCGGCCGCTGGTCAACGCCGTCGCGACGATCTCACTGGGCGACGAGACGCTCGTCGGGGACGACCTCGCCGACCTGGTGCTCAAGCACCGCGACCTGTTCACCGCGGTCGCCGAGGCGGTCAGGGCCGGCGACGCCGGTGAGGCGCCGGGCTGGCGGCTCGTCCGGATCATGGCAGCGCTCGACGAGGGCCCGGAGCTGCTGCGCCGGGTGGTCTCGGGCGCGACCGACCCGGTGACGGCCACCTCGCTCTCGCTCGTCGACGGCCGCGCGCACCTGCACCTGGCTCACACGATGGTGGGGCCCGCTAGGCTCCGCGTCGTGTTTCTCCACGACCGCCGGCGCCGGACGCTGGACTACGACGCCACAGAGCTCGCCTCCGGCAGCCTCGAAGTCGCGCTGCCGACCGCCGCGCTCTCGGGCGGTCGCTGGCGGATGCGGTTCGAGGGCCGCGACGCGCTGGGCGAGTTCGACGGGCCGGTGGTCATCCATGAGGACGTCATCGGCGAGCGGATCGGCGAGCGTGCTCAGATCGTCGAGCTCGACGGCCGCCCGCGCCACGGGATCGAGATCCCGCTGACCTTCGGCGAACGGGGCGTCCGCAAGGCCCGCCGCGTGGCGGGCCGGATCGTCCGCGGGGTGCGCCGGTGACCGCAGTCGCCGTCGCGCCCGCCAAGGACGGGCAGCCTGGGCAGGCCGGGCAGCCGGTTCGGGACAAGCGGCTCGAGATCCAGGCGCTGCGTACGACCGCTGTGCTCGGTGTCGTGCTCTTCCACCTGTGGCCGGGGGCGATCCGCGGCGGGTATGCCGGGGTCGACGTCTTCTTCGTCATCTCGGGCTTCCTGATCACCTCCCACCTGGTGCGGGAGGCCGCCAAGCCCGGCGGGGTACGGCTGGGCGCATTCTGGGCGCGCCGGATCCGGCGGCTGCTTCCGGCGGCGCTGCTGGTGCTCTTGTGCAGTGCGGCGGCGACGTACGTCCTGGTGCCGGAGGCGCTGTGGCAGCAGTTCCTGCGGGAGACGGTCGCGGCCGCGTTCTACGTGGAGAACTGGCAGCTGTCCTGGGCCGCGGTCGACTACCTCGCCGCCGAGGACCCGCCATCGCCGGCGCAGCACTACTGGTCCCTCTCGGTCGAGGAGCAGTTCTACTTCATCTGGCCGCTGCTGATCGTCGCCATGGCGCTCCTGACCCGGCGACGGCCGACGGCGCGGCTGACGGCGATCCGGGCGGTCTTCCTCGCCGTCTTCGTGGTCAGCCTCGCGGCCTCGGTCTATGTCACCGCGATGGACGGCGCCGACTCCTACTTCGTCACCTACGCGCGCGCCTGGGAGTTCGCGGTCGGCGGTCTCGTCGCTGTGCTGCCGCTCTCCCTCAAGCGCGTGCCCGGGCGCTGGGCGCCGTACGCAGCGGTGGCCGGCTGGCTCGGGGTGCTCGGCGCGCTGCTGCTCTTCAACGACTCGCTGCCGTTCCCGGGCTGGGTGGCGCTGCTGCCGGTCGTCGGCACCGCGCTGGTCATCTGGGCGGGCGCGCCCCGCGGCCTCGGGCTTTGGGTCGTCGGCCATCCGGTCGTGCAGTGGATCGGGACGGTCTCCTACTCGCTCTATCTGTGGCACTGGCCGCTCGTGGTCGTGCTCCCCGAGACCGGCCCCGTGCTCGGCACCTGGCTCCGCGAGCCGCTGATCCTCCTGGTCACCATCGGCCTCGCGGCCCTGACCTACCGGTTCGTGGAGACGCCGTTCCGCACCGGACCGATCCTGGGGACCACCCCGCGGGCCCTCCTCTTCGGGGTGCTCGGAGCGGCCCTGGTCGCCGCCGTCGCGGTTCCCGGGATCCTGCATGGACGCAACCTGGTCGAGGAGAGTCGCGCCCAGGCTGAGGCGCTCGCATCGGGAGACACCGAGTGCTTCGGTGCCGCCGACCTGATGGAGGGGTGCCGGAACCCGGAGCTCGACGGCGTGCTTCTCCCTGCGCCGATCGCCCGTAAGGATGACACCGGCCGGGCCTACCGGTGCTATCTCCCCGAGATCGAGACGTACGCCGCCGACGCCCGCCCCAAGGTCTGCCACCTCGGCTCCGACGACCCGGATGCGCTCCGGGTCGCGCTGGTCGGTGACTCGCACGGCGCTTCGCTGATCCCCGGCCTGACCCGGGTCGCCGAGAGCTCAGGTTGGTCGGTCGACACGTTGGTCGCCAACGGCGGTGGGCTGCTCCCGGCCACCGCGGGTGACCCGCGCCGCGCCTACCGCGAGGCGCTGATCGAGCAGCTCGACCAGGAGGCGTACGACGTCGTGCTGGTCACCCAACGCCGCAATCCGAACCTCGCGGCCGGCAAGCCGGACCCGGCCGCCGACCAGCTCGCGCAGGCCTGGAAGCCGATCCTCGAGCGGGGCACGAAGATCGTCGCGCTCGCAGACAACCCGTACCTCACCCCCGAGGCGGCGACCTGCCTCGACGAGATCGAGACGCTCGCGGACGCCGGCGCGTGCGAGATGACCCGCCAGGAGGCGTACGCCACCTCTGACCCGCTCGCCGAGGCGGTTCGCCTGGCAGGGCCGGGCGCTTCGCTGATAGACCTCTCTGCGGCCTACTGCGACGAGGACCGGTGTCCCCTGGTGGTCGGCCACGTGCAGGCCTATCGCGACCGGAGCCACATCACCGCGACCTTCTCGATGACGCTGGCGCCCTATCTGGTCCGTGCGGTCGAGGACGAGCTCTAGGATCTAAGATCAGCGGCGATGAGCACTCCTGACCGCAAGGCCCCGACCCGCGCCGACTACGTGCACTGGCGCACCATCACCACCCGCTGGCGCGACGACGACGCGTACGGTCACCTCAACAACGCGACCTACTACGAGTACTTCGACACCGCCGTCAACGCCTACCTGTTCGAGACGACCGGCGTGAACGTGCGGAAGCTGCCGAAGATCGGGATCGTCGCGGAGACCTCGTGCCGCTACCTGCGCGAGATCGGGTTCCCCGAGCCGGTCGAGGCCGGGCTGGTCGTCGACAAGGTCGGGAGCTCGTCGGTCATCTACCGGATCGGGCTCTTCCAGGGGCCGGGCGAGGAGGCCGCCGCCGAGGGCCGGTTCGTGCACGTCTACGTCGACAACACCGACGCGTCACGTCCGGTGACGCCGATGCCAGACGAGATCCGGGAGGCGGTCATGCCGCTGTGGCGGCAGAACTGACCGTGACGCCTCGCTAAATCTTGCGTGGCGCCATTCACCGTTGTCCGGCACTGTGACAGGCTGATCCACCGCCGTAGCACGATCTAGAGCGTCTTGGGGGACCTCTGTGGACGAAGAGTTGAAGCGCATCGCACGTGGCGGACTGCGCAGGGGGCGAGATCTTGCTCGCAAGGTCTACAACGACTCGCCCCTCTACAGCCGGGCCGACGACGTACGTCTGCTCGTCGACTGCCCGCTGTTCGACCACGAGTGGTACGCCGAGCAGGTCGGTCAGCGCCTCGACCGCAAACGGGCCGCCCGGCACTATCTCGAGCAGGACCCGGCCAAGCCGCTGGCGCAGCCCAGCCCGCTCTTCGACCCGGAGTTCTTCCTCGCGCGGCTGACCCCGCGGCTGCGCAAGCAGATGGGCGACCAGGACCCGTTCCTCTACTGGCTGCGCGCCGAGCTGTGGCTGCAGCCGACGCACCCGCTCTTCGACACCGACGGCTACACCGAGCGGCGCAAGACCGAGAACTTCTACGGCGGCGCGATCGGTCACTACGTCGACCGCGGCGCCCGCAACGGACGCCGCGCCAACGACTGGCTGGAGCAGGTCGACGGCCGGTTCCCCGACCTGCGCGACTGGATCCGCGACCGGCGCGCGGAGTGGCAGGCCCGTCAGGGCGGCCCGAAGACCTGGCGGCCGGACATCGACCGCGCCCCTGCCCCGCTGGCTGGTCGTGAGCCGGCAGGCACGGTCACCGTCATCGTCGATCTGGGCGCCTCCGACGAGCTCGCCCGCGCGACGCTGGACGGCGTCGCCGCCCAGACCGGGGTGAGCACCGAGATCATCGTCATCGACCGCGGCCTGACCCCGTCGGTCGCCGAGGTCATCCCTGAGGTCACCCCTGGCGCCCGGGTGGTGCTCGGCGACCCGGACCGCGGCGAGCCCGGTGTGGTCGCGGCGTTCTCGCAGGTGAGCGGCGACTTCGTCGCGTACGTCGCTGGGGGAGACGTCTGGACGCCCGGCCGTCTCGCGCGGCTGGTCTCGGTGGCCGAGGCGGCCGGGAGGCCGCTGGTCGCCGACGTCCTGGAGCGTCCCTGGCAGGAGGAGCAGCGGTTCGCCGTCGACGTACCTCCGGCCTCGCCGGGGACTGACGTGCCCGGTCCGCTGATGCGGACCCTGCTCTCGCGACTGCTGTTCTCCGCGCCGCTGCTGGCGGAGATCGGCGGTCCCCGTGACGACATCGGCTTCGGCTGGGCCTACGACCTCGCGCTGCGGCTGACCTCCAAGGCCACCGTCGAGGTCGTGCCCGAGGTCGGCGTCGAGCGGCGTCAGGGCATCAACCCGCGCCGCCCGCGCCAGGACCGGCTTCCGCTCGACCCCTTCGACCTCGAGTCGTGGGAGGACGTCGTACGCAACCGGACCTTCATCGACTGGAACGCGCTCGGCTCGCGCACCCCTGACCCCGACGTGGTCTCGGTCGTCATCCCCACCTACGACGACTCGCTGCTGACCGTGGACGCGGTAGAGGCCGTGATGGAGCACGGCGCGGGGGAGAAGCGGCTCGAGATCGTGGTCTGGGACAACGGCTCCTCGGCCCGCGTCTCGGCGGTGCTCGACTCGCTGCCGCTGCGGTTCCCCGAGGTGAAGGTGGTCCACAGCACCGTCAACCACAACTTCGCGCTCGGCAACAACCTCGCCATCCCGTACGTCACCGGCGAGACCGTGGTCTTCCTCAACAACGACACCACGGCCCTGGCCGGCTGGCTGGAGCCGCTGGTGTCGGCTCTCGAGGACCCCGAGGTGCTCGCGGCGCAGCCGCTGCTGCTCTACCCGAGCGGGTCGGTGCAGTCGGCCGGGGTCGTCTTCCCGCCCTACGGCGGGCTGCCCTACAACATGCTCGCCGAGTACCCGCCCGAGGACGCCGCCGGTCTCGACGGCCACCCGTTCTCCGCACTCACCGGCGCGGCGCTGGTGATGCGCTACCGCGACGTCGTCGCATGTGAGGGGTTCGACCCGATCTTCACCAACGGCATGGAGGACGTCGACCTGTGCCACCGGCTCGCCGCGCTGCGTCCGGGCTCGTTCCGGGTCGTGACCTCCTCCGAGGTCGTCCACCACGAGTCGAAGTCGAAGGGTCGCTTCGCCCGCGCGCCGCGCAACCGGCTGATCTACCTCGACCGGTGGGCCGGGCGCACCGAGCCTCGCGACGACGTGGCCGCCTGGGCGGCCTGCGGCTACCAGGTCGTCGGCCGCGCGGCGGCCGGGAACCCGACCGGCCCTGCGAAGACGTACGCCGCCACTCGCCCGATCCTCGCCCCGATGCCGCGCGCCTCGGTCGTCGAGGGCGTCCCGCAGCTCCGCTGGTCGATCAAGATCTCCGCGCCAGGAGCGCCGGAGGGCGAGCGGTGGGGCGACACCCACTTCGCCCGCGCGCTGGCCCGATCGCTGCGTAGGCTCGGCCAGTCGGCGGTCGTCGACCACCACTACGAGTGGGAGCGGCCGAGCGCGCTCGACGACGACGTCGTGGTCACTCTGCGCGGTCTCTCGCGCTACTTCCCGGCGCCCGACGGCCGGATCAACATCGGCTGGGTGATCTCCCACCCCGACGCGGTCACCCGCGCCGAAGCAGCCTCGTTCGACCGGTTGCTGGCAGCCGGGCCGATCTGGGCCGAGCGGATGTCGGCACGGTGGGGCATCCGCATCGACCCGCTGCTACAGGCCACCGACCCCGAGCTGTTCAACCCCGACCGGGCGCTGCCCGACTCCGGTCACGCGGTGCTCTTCGTCGGCACCTCGCGCGACGTCGAGCGCCCGATCATCCACGATGCGGTCTCGGCAGGACTGCCTCTGTCGGTCTACGGCCACGGCTGGGAGCCCTACATCCCGCGCCACTACGTCAAGGCCCAGTTCATGTCCAACACCCGGCTCGGCGCCGAGTACCGGGCCGCCGGGGTCGTGCTCAACGACCACTGGGCCGACATGCGCGACTACGGCTTCATCTCCAACCGGCTCTTCGACGCCGTCGCCTCCGGTGCCCGGGTCATCTCCGACGACGTCGTCGGCCTCCGCGAGGTGTTCGGTGACACCGTGCAGGTCTACGAGACCCCCGATGACCTGGTGAAATGGTCCTCGATGCCCGACCCCTCGGTCGTCTTCGGCACCGACGAGCACATCCGCGCCGAGGCCGCCCGCATCCACCGCGACCACGGCTTCGACGCCCGCGCCCGATCCCTCCTCGACATCGCGCTCGAGGAGCGCGCCAAGCGTGACCGCTCCTAGCGACCTGTCAGAGTGTCCGCATGACGAAGCTGTCGGTGATCCAGCTGCGCGAACGGGACGCACTAGTCGATGACCTGAGGTCGCTCTCGCCCGAGCAGTGGCGCTCGGCCACCCTCTGCGGGGAGTGGGACGCGGAGGAGGTGGTGTCGCACCTCGGTGCGGCCTCACGACTCTCGTTCCCGGCCTGGCTGCGCAGCATGATCGGGGCGCGGTTCGATCCGGACGTACACAACCGCAGGCGGCTCGAGGAGTTCCGCGGATCCTCGCCGGAGGAGACGCTCGAGATGTACGCCGTGATCGGGCCCATCCGGCTGCCGCGGACGGAGAGCGTCGGCGGGCTGGGGGAGATGGTCGTGCACGGCGAGGACATCCGGCGGCCCCTCGGCATCCGGCACGATCCCGACCCCGAAGGGCTCGCTGCGGTCGCCAGGTTCTTCGCCACCAAGGACTTCGCGGTCAACAGCAAGTCGCTGGTCGAGGGACTCCGGCTCCGAGCGGTCGACGCCGAGTTCGTGACCGGCGACGGCCCCGAGGTCAACGGCCGCCTGCTCGATCTCGTCATGGCGATGGCCGGAAGGCGCGAGGTGCTCGAGGACCTCAAGGGAGCCGGCGTCCCCGAGCTGCGACGCCGGCTGGGCTGAGCGCTCCGGACCATCTGGGTTCGCCCAGGTGGCCGTATGGTGTCTGAAGCGATGACGGCACCACGGCATGGGGGAGACGGTTTGGCCAGCGACCGGAGCCGGCTCGAGCGGTTGATGCAGGAGTCGATCCGGATCTCACCGGCGCCAGGAAGCCGCTCGCCCGCGTGGCGCGCGAGCGCGACGCTGCTGGTCGGGCTGGTGGCACTGGCCGGGATCGGACACATCGAGCTGGCCGCGTACGCCTGCTTCGGCACCTTCGCCTCCATCTACGGTGGCCGCCAGCCGCTGCGAGGACGCTGGCGGACCCAGACTGCCGCCGGGGCGCTGATGTGTGCCGCGGTCCTGTGCGGCGCACTCGTCGCGACCTCCCCGCACCGGGCCTGGCTCGTCATTCCCGTCGCCGCGGTATGGGCCGCGGCCGGGTCGATGCTCTCGGACCGGTTCGTGCTGCGGCCGCCGGGACCGATGTTCCCGGTCTTCGCGGTGGCGACGTGTGCCGCGCTCCCGGTGACCCTGTCGGGTGTCTGGGTGGCCGTCGGCGTAGCAGCCGCCGCGGCCCTGGTCGCCGTGCTCCTCGGGCTGCTCGAGGAGCGGCTGGTCGGCAGCGGAGCCTCGGTCGAGGCCAGCCGCGGTGAGGTACGCCTCGACCACGCGACCGCGGTCGTCGTCGCGGTCGTGGTCGCCGGCACGATCTCCACCGCGCTCGGGCTCAGTCACACCTACTGGGCGATGGTGGCTGCGGCGGTGCCGTTCGGCGTCACCGGGCTGCTGGCGCAGACGACCCGCGGGCTGCAGCGCGTGGCCGGCACCCTGGTCGGCCTGGTCCTGGCAGCGGTGCTGCTCTCGGTATCGCTCCCCGCCCTCGTCGTCGCGGTGGTCGTCGCCGCGCTCCAAGGGATCACCGAGCTGCTCGTCGGGCGTCACTACGGCCTCGCCCTCGTCGCCATCACCCCGCTCTCGCTGCTGATGGTCCAGCTCGGCCACCCGCAGCCCGTCGACGCCCTGCTCTGGTCCCGCCTCGCCGAGACCCTCCTCGGCGTCGTCGTAGGCCTCGCCGCCGCCCTCGCCCTCCGCGAGTTCCGTCGCCGCTGACCCGCCGAGGCGTCACGTACGTCGGCCGAAACGTCACGTACGTCGGCCGAAACGTCACTTACGTCGGTCGAGACGTCACGGCAGTGCCGAGTCGGCCGACCGGGCTGACGTCTCGGCCGACGGGAGTGACGCCTCGGCTACTTCTCGAAGACTGCCTGGTCGAGAACGCGGCGCTCGTCGTCGGCCAGGACTACGAGCTCCTCGCGGGTGAGGCCGGTGCCTTCGCCGGTGGGGGAGAGGTTGATGAAGAACTCGTGCTTGACCGTGTCGTGGAAGGACGTCTCCCGCATCGAGATGAAGCCGAGGTCGGCGAGGTCCTGGAGCAGCAGGCGGAGGTGGTTGGGGGTGCAGACCCAGTTGTGGGTGTCGATGTAGCGATCCCCGCGCCGGGCCTCCTCGCCACTTGCCTTCACGGCCTCCAGGGCGTGAGCGAAGGTGTAGTCGCCCTTGTGGCGCGGACCCCAGGCGGTGATGCCGCCGTGCTTGGCGGCGTTGAGCCGCTCCTCGATGACCGCGCCCATGGTGTGCACCGACGACGGGTAGAGCGAGGCGTCGATGACCCGCGAGAGCGAGGCGCGTTCGCGGAAGCGGTCGAAGCAGTAGCGGTGGTCGGGGATGACGAGGGCGAGCACGCCTTCGGGGTTGAGCAGCTTCTCGCACTCGTTGATGAAGTCGATCATCGAGGTGGTGTGCTCGATGACGTGGGAGGCGACGACGAGGTCGAAGCGCTCCGGGATCACGTCTGACCAGGGAGTTCCCGGCCGGAAGACGTAGTCGACCTCCTCGATGTCATCGGGGTCGTACTGGGAGAAACCAGCGTAGCGCTGAACCAGACCCTCGCGGTCGAGATAGTCGACGATGCGTACGTCATAGCCGTCCCGCTTGGGCAGGATCGCGTTGTGCGCGGGGCCGATCTCCAGGATCAGGGCGTCGGGCTTGACCCCGGCGAGCACCTGCTCGCGACGCAGCTCGAGCCGGTCCAGGCCCGGGATGGCCGGCACCGCGGTGGTGCGGTTTCGGTCGCCCTGCAGCCCCTCCACCTTCGTACGCAGCTTCTGGTTGCGCTGCTTGAGCTCGTCGATCCGGTCGTGCAGGCGCGCGGCCTCGGCATCGGCGGCACGGACGGTCTGCAGACCTGCGGCGGCGAGGCCGCGGCGTACGGCGCCCCTGAAGGTGGGCAAGACAGGTCCTCCTGAGAAGAGAGTTTCAGCTGGTGCGGGGTGGGATGTAGGGCTCGGCCGCCAGTGCGGCCCGGCCGCGCTCGGCACCAAGAGCGTGCTCGTCGTCGGGCACGGCCTTGTCGTTCTCGGGGTCGAGCACGTCACGCATGAGGTCGAGGACGAGCGCGCGGCCGAGCACGATGTGCAGGTGGTAGGTCAGCCAGTCGTCGAACGAGTAGTCCCCGGAGAAGGCGCCTGCGGCGAGCTCGGCCCGGGTCGGCGTGCGCGCGAGGTAGGCGTCCTGCAGGGTGCCGCTCAGGTAGCGCTGGTAGTCGCGCATCCCGTGGTGGCGCGGGCTCGGCTTCAGGTCGGGGTTGGCCTCGTAGCCCTTGCCGGCGTTGATCACCTTGCGCTCGAGCTGGGCCCAGGAGCGCCAGGGGAGGTGGAGCACCTCGAGTGCGACCTCGTCGGGCGGCTGGCCGTTGCTCATCAGCGAGACGAAGTGGTTGCCCTGGACGACCTTGATGTCCGACTCGCCGCGGTGGATCGCGTTGGGCGTCGGATGCGCGTGGAGCCCGACCGCCTCGAGGCGCTCGTCGGAGCGCCGGTCGCGCCACTGGAGCCGATTGATGCCGCCGCCGGTCCATGCGGGCGGGCCGACGAGGTTCTCGACCTCGACGGTGAACGCGTTCAGCGACAGGGGAGTGGCCTCGAGCGCCTGGCGTACGGTCAGGCCCTTGTCCTTGGGCACCAGGAACTCGTCGGCGTCGAGGTTGAGGACCCAGTCGGCGCGGAAGTGGGTGCGGGCACGTCGGGCCATCGAGGTGACGACCTTGCCCTGCTGCTTCTCGTGGACGGGGTCGTGGTGGAGCTCGACCCGTCCCGTGGCGGCGTAGCGCTCGAGTACCTCGGTGGTGCCGTCGACCGACGCGTTGTCCGTGACGATCAACGTGTCGACACCCTGGTCCAGGTGGTGCTCGATCATCGCGGCGACGATGTCGACCTCGTCCCGGACCATCATTGTCCCGATGATCCTCATGCCGTGAAACACTACCGGCCCGGTGTACGTTGTCGAGATCCCGCGCCGTACGACGGGACACCCCGGGCGCGGGCGCGCGTGCCCGCGCGTGCCGTTGTGTGCTCCGGGGGCGAGGTGTGCGAGGGTGGACGCCGTCCGTGAGTATCCAGAAGGGGGCTGGCCGAGCCAGTGACGACCATCCTTGTCATCTTCGTGGCGATGTTCGTCATCGTCGCGCTGGCCGGACTCGTGATCGTCTACACGGTCTTCCCCCACCGCGGACAGAAGATGCCGTACGCCACCAAGCTCGGCAAGGCGATGGAGCGGGCCGTCGACACGGCCCCCACGCTCAGCCCGGCCACGCGCCTGCAGACCCGCCGTGAGGACCGTCTCACCGAGCTGCTCGGTGAGCGCAAGCCAGGAACTACGGAAAAGAACGCCTAGTTTGATTGGATGAGGCCCATGGACATGGTCACCCTCATCGTCATCATCGCGGTCGCCGCTGTCGCGATCATCGGCGGCGGCATCGCCGGTCTGGTCACCAGCACCCGGCGCCGCAAGGAGCGTTCGCTGCCGACCCAGGCGGGGACCGATGTCATCACCCGCCCGGAGGAGCCGACGGTCGGGGAGGCCGAGCCGGAGACGGTGCCGGCGGAGCCCGCCGCGCCGGTCATCGAGAAGCCGGAGAGCACCGCCTCCCGTCTGGTGCGGCTGCGCCAGCGCCTGGCCGGCTCCAACGCGCTGGGTCGCGGGCTGCTCAACCTGCTCTCGTCCGACAAGCTCGACGAGGACACCTGGGAGTCCATCGAGGATCTGCTGCTCACCGCCGACATCGGCGTCACCCCGACCCAGGAGCTGGTCGAGGGGCTGCGCACCCGGCTGCGCGTCGAGGGCGGCAAGTCCGACGTCAAGGCGGCGCTGCGTGACGAGCTGATCAAGCTGGTCGACCCCGGCATGGACCGCCGGCTCCAGGTCAGCGGCGCCGACGGCGCTCCCGGCGTGGTGCTGATGGTCGGCGTGAACGGCACCGGCAAGACCACCACCACCGGCAAGCTCGCCCGCATCCTGGTCTCCGAGGACCGCAAGGTCGTCCTCGGTGCCGCCGACACTTTCCGTGCCGCTGCCGCCGAGCAGCTGACCACCTGGGGCGAGCGCGTCGGCGTCGAGGTCGTACGCGGCCCGGAGGGCACCGACCCGGCCAGCGTCGCCTTCGACTCGGTCAAGGAGGGCCTCGACACCGGCGTCGACACCGTCATCGTCGACACCGCCGGCCGGCTGCAGAACAAGGCCGGCCTGATGGACGAGCTCGGCAAGGTCAAGCGCGTGATCGAGAAGCAGACCCCGGTCACCGAGGTGCTGCTCGTCCTCGACGCCACCACCGGCCAGAACGGCCTCATCCAGGCCCGCGTCTTCAGCGAGGCCGTCGCGGTCAGCGGCATCGTCCTCACCAAGCTCGACGGCTCCGCCAAGGGTGGCATCGTCGTCGCCGTGCAGCGCGAGCTCGGTGTTCCGGTCAAGCTCGTCGGCCTCGGTGAGGGCCCCGACGACCTGGCCCCGTTCACCCCTGAGGCCTTCGTCGACGCGCTCCTGGGCTAACTCCCTGTGCCACATGGCAGGATCGCCGGTATGCGCCATTCACTCGCCGGCCGGGCCGAGACCTCCATGCAGGCACGACTGCTCGCCCAGCTCCGTGACGAGGGCCCGCTGTCGCGGGTTCAGCTCGCTGACCGGCTGAACGTCTCCCGCACCACGATCGCGGCCGAGGTCGGTCGCCTCACCGAGCTGGGCATGGCCCACGAGGTCGGGCCGGCGGCCTCCCGGGGCGGCCGGCGCTCGACCCTGGTCGACCTCGCGCCGGACATCCGGTTCGTCGGCATCTCGATCGGCGCCACCAGCATGTCGGTGGGCCTCACCGACGGCCGGCTGTCGGTGATCGCCACCCGCACCCGGGCGTGCGACATCCGCAGCGGCCCGGAGAAGGTGCTCGCGACCGCGCTCGACGAGGTACGCGCCCTTCTGGACGAGCACGACGTCACCGAGCCGATGGGCGCGGGCGTCGGCGTACCCGGGCCGGTCGACTTCCACCGCGGCGTCTCGGTGTCCCCGCCGATCATGCCGGGCTGGGACGGCTACCCGGTGCGCGACGCGGTCGCCCGGGAGCTGGGCTGCCCGGTCGTGCTCGACAACGACGTGAACGTCCTCGCGGCGGGGGAGCAGCACGCCGGCGTCGCCCGGACCGCTCGTGACTTCCTCTACGTCAAGATCGGCACCGGCATCGGCTGCGGGATCGTCGTCGACGGGGAGCTCTACCGCGGCGTCGACGGCTGCGCCGGCGACATCGGCCACATCCGCGTCGAGGACTTCGGGCCCACCTGCGCCTGCGGCAACACCGGCTGCCTGGAGGCGTTCTCAGGAGGGGCGGCGCTCGCTCGCGAGGCGCTCGCCGCGGCCCGTTCCGGACGCTCGCCCGTGCTGGCCGAGCTGCTCGCGGAGAAGGGCGAGCTGAGCGCCGAGGACATCGCCATCGCAGTGGCCCGTGGCGATGCCCAGGCGGTCCAGCTCATCCGGGAGAGCGGACACCGCATCGGCCAGGTCCTGGCCAGCCTGGTCTCGTTCTTCAACCCCGGCCTGATCGTCATCGGCGGCCGGGTCAGCAAGCTGGGCCATGGCCTGCTCGCCGAGATCCGCAGCGTGACCTACCGTCGCTCGCTGCCGCTGGCGACCGGCAACCTCCCGATCGTGCTCAGCGAGCTGGGTGACGAGGGCGGCGTCATCGGGGCCGCCCACCTGATCAGCGCCTCGGTGTACGCGCCCAGCAGCGGAGAGGCGTAGACCCGGCTCCCGGGCCACCTCAGAGGCGGACTAACGTCCCATCTTTCGAAATCATCTTGCGAAAGTACGCAAGTCACTTGACGTGACCGGCGTCACATCGATACGTTCGCGGACGATCTCGCTCCCCTCCCATGCAGCGAGAGAAGGAGATGGACCGTGCGCAGATTCACCCTCTGGAGCGTCGCCACCACCGTGGTCTCCGGCCTCCTGGTTCTCCCCCTCACGACGTCCGCGGACGCGGCCCCCACGGCTGCCCCGCCGCCTGACACCGACTTCGAGAAGGTGACCCTCAACGACCGCCCCGGTGAGCCGATGGACCTCGCGGTCCTGCCCGACGGGGACGTCCTCCACACCACCCGCGCCGGGAAGGTGTGGCTCAACGACGCCGACACCGGCGTCAACAGCGTCGCAGCCCAGTTCGACGTCTACCAGCACGACGAGGAGGGCCTGCAGAGCATCGCGCTCGACCCCGGATACAACGGCCGGACCAACAAGTGGGTCTACGTCTACTACTCACCGCCGATGAACACCCCCGTCGACGATCCGGCCACGCCGGACGTCAACGAGGGTGACGCCCCCGAGTACGGCACGCCCGCCGACTTCGAGCCCTTCAAGGGTGCGATCCGGCTCTCGCGCTACAAGTTCGCCGGCGGCAAGATCGACCTGTCCACCGAGCAGCAGATCATCGACGTACCGGTGGACCGGGGGCGCTGCTGCCACGTCGGCGGCGACATCGTCTTCGACTCCGCGGGCAACCTGATCCTCGCCACCGGCGACGACACCGACCCGTTCCAGTCTGACGGGTATGCCCCGCTCGACGACCGCGAGAACCGCAGCCCGGCCTTCGACGCGAGGCGTACGGCCGCCAACACCAACGACCTGCGCGGCAAGCTCGTCCGGATCAAGCCGGGACGTTCGGGCGGCTACACCGTCCCGAAGGGCAATCTCTTCAAGAAGGGCACGCCCAAGACCCGTCCGGAGATCTACGCGATGGGCCTGCGCAACCCGTTCCGGATCGAGATCGACCCGCAGACCGACCGCGTCTTCGTGGCCGACTACTCGCCCGACGCCTCCGCCGCGAACCCGGAGCGCGGGCCTGCCGGCCAGGGCAAGTGGACCGTCGTCACGGAGCCGGCCAACTACGGTTGGCCGCTGTGCGCGACCGCCGAGCTGCCCTACCGTGACTACGACTTCGCGACCGGGACCTCAGGGCCGGCGTTCGACTGTGACGCCCCGGTCAACGACTCTCGGCACAACACGGGTCTGACCCAGCTGCCGCCGGTCACCCAGCCGACCGTGTGGTATTCCTACGGCCAGTCCGAGGAGTTCCCCGAGCTCGGTACGCAGGGCGGCATCGGGCCGATGGCGGGCCCCGTGTACGACTTCAAGAAGTCCGTGGCGTCCGGGCCGCGGTCTGGTGCGTGGCCGCAGTACTACGACGGCGTCCCGCTGCTCGCCGAGTGGACCCGCGACTACATCAAGGGCATGCGCTTGGACGCCGACGGGAACCTGACCGGGATCGAGTCAGTCCTCTCCTCGTTCGCCACGGACAACGTGATGGACCTGGAGTTCGGCAAGGACGGCTCGCTCTACATGCTCGAGTACGGCGATGGGTTCTTCAGCGAGAACGAGGAGGCCCAGGTCTCCCGGATCGACTACATCGCCCGCACCGGCAACCACAGCCCGAAGCCGGTCATCAGCGCCGACAAGACCGCCGGTCAGCCGCCGCTGACCGTCGCCTTCGACAGTGCCGGGACGACCGATCCTGACGGCGACCGCCTCGTCTACCAGTGGGACTTCGACGGTGACGGCACCTTCGACGCCACCGGGAAGACCGCCACCCACACCTACGACGAGCCGGGGGCCTACCGTGCGACCCTGACCGTCACCGACAAGGGCAAGGCGGGTCGTGGCAAGCACGCCTCGGCGGACGTCGACGTGATCGTCGGCAACGACGTTCCGGTGGTGACCCTGACGACCAGCCCGGCGCCCGGCGAGGCGTTCCACTTCGGTGACACCGTCCAGTTCCAGGTCGAGGTGACCGACGACCAGGCTGTGGACTGCGACCGGGTCTCGGTGACGTACGTCCTGGGCCACGACGAGCACGGGCACCCGCAGTCCACCGCGAACGGCTGCAGCGGCTCGATCGTGACGACCGTCCCCGGTGGCCACGACCCCGGGCAGGACGACCTGAACGCCGTCTTCGTGGCGGAGTACACCGACCCCGGTGACGGCGACATCCCGGCGCTCACCGGCACCGACGAGGTGGTGATCGCACCCAGCGAGTGACCCTCGCGATCGACCCTGAAAGGGGCATTCGGCCAACTCTGGTCGGGTGCCCCTTTCGGCTACTTTGTCCAATCACTTTTCAAAGTTCGACAGAAACTTTGCAGAAACCGCCGCGAAAGGGTTGTACAACGTGAGAAAGGTCACTAGTTTGTCTCTCAGTCACCGAATTCTGTGACTGCCATCACAGGCTGCCCACGATGGGCGACCCACCCCGGACAGGAGGCAACCGTGCGCGACGCAGACATCACCGTGCGGGTCTCCGCCACCGCCGACCCGGCCGCCGTCCGGACCGCGCGGATGGGGCTGCTCCTGCGGTCGCTCCGCGACCGTGGCCCGCGCTCGCGCGGGCGCCTGGCCGAGGAGACCGGGCTGACCCGCACGGTTGCGACCGGACTGATCGAGGAGCTCGTCGAGCTCGGGCTGGTCACTTGCGAGGACGCCGACCGCCGCGGCGCCGGCCGCCCCGGCGTCCAGGTCCGGCTCGTCGGCAGCTCGGTGTGCGGGATCGGTGCGGAGATCAACGTCGACCACCTCGCCGTCGTCGCCGTCGACCTCGCCGGGACGGTGATCGCCGAGTTCCGCCGCGGCATCGACGGCCGGCGCCTTCCGCCCGAGGGCGTGCTGGCCGAGCTCGCGGGTCTCGTCGAGGACGCCCTCGCCGAGGCACGGACCGCCGGCGCCACCGTCGCGGGTATCACCGTCGGCGTCGCGGGCCTCGTCGACACCGCCACCCAGCGCGTCACGCTCGCCCCCAACCTCGGCTGGCGCGACATCGACGCCGCCGAGGAGGTACGCCTCCGGCTGGCCGCCACAGCCGCGCCGGTGCCACCGGTGCGCGTGGCCAACGAGGCCACCCTCGCCGCCACCGCCGAGCTCGACCCCGCCGACGCCGACCGCGCCGACATGGTGGTGCTCTACGGCGAGGTCGGCCTGGGCGGCGCGATCGTCAGCGGTGGCCGAGTGGCCCCGGGGCGGCACGGCTGGGCCGGCGAGATCGGCCACTTCCCGATCGACCCTCGCGGGCGCCGCTGCGGCTGCGGCCGCGCCGGCTGCTGGGAGACCGTCGTCGGCCTGCGGGCGCTGCTCGAGGCGGCCACGGACCCCGACGACCCGGTTCGCGACCCCGTGCTGACCCTGGAGGAGCGGCTCGCCACCCTGGTCGAGCGGGCCAGGCTCGCCGACGGCCGCACCTTGGCCGCGCTGGACGAGGTCGGGACGTGGCTCGGCACCGGCGCCGCCGTCCTGGTCAACACGCTCAACCCCGGCACCGTGGTGCTCAGCGGCTACTACGCCGTGCTCGGCGAGTGGCTGCGCCCGGCCGTCGAGGCGCGGCTCGCCGCGGACGTCCTCGCGCCGCGTGCCGGTGGCACCCGGGTCGCGATCTCCGCCTTCGGCCCGACCGCCGCGGTACGCGGCGGCGCACTGGTCTCCCTGGAGCCGGTGCTCTCCGACCCCACCGCTCTCGCCGACCTGCACGGAGGAACCCGATGACCCAGACCCCGAAGCCGTCGCCGGACGGCCCCGCCGCCAGCGCAGACGGGGGTGACGTACTGCTCGAGATGACCGGGATCGTGAAGCGGTTCCCCGGCGTGCTCGCCCTCGGCGGCGTCGACCTCGACGTCCGCGCGGGGGAGGTGCACTGCCTGCTCGGGCAGAACGGCGCCGGCAAGTCGACCCTCATCAAGGTGCTCTCGGCGGCGTACCAGCCCGACGAGGGGGAGATCCTCTGGGATGGCGAGCCGGTCCGGCTGACCACGCCGGTCGCCGCCATGAAGCGCGGCATCTCGACGATCTACCAGGAGCTCGACCTGGTGCCCGGGCTCACCGTCACCGAGAACATCTTCCTCGGCCACGAGCTCGCCACGGCCGGGTTCAGCCGCCGCGGCGAGGCGACCCAGCTGGTGCGTACGCTCCTGGCTCGGCTCGGCCACAGCGAGGTCGACCCGAACAAGCTGGTCGGCGACCTCTCGCCGGCCGGACAGCAGATCGTCAGCATGGCCCGGGCGCTGTCCCACGACACCCGCCTGCTCATCCTCGACGAGCCGTCGGCGGTCCTCGACCAGGAGGAGGTGGACAACCTCTTCCGGGTGATGCGCGGCCTCACCGCGGAGGGCGTCGCGATCATCTACATCTCCCACCGCCTCGAGGAGATCCGCCAGATCGGCGACCGGATCACGGTCCTCAAGGATGGCCGCACCGTGGCCACCGGGCTCCCGGTCGAGGAGACCCCGACCCGGGACCTGATCACGCTGATGACTGGCCGCCAGATCGAGTACGTCTTCCCCGAGCGCCCCGCGATCGCACCCGGTCGGGACGGCACGCCGGTGCTCGAGGCCACCGGCCTGTCCGGTGACCGCTTCCACGACATCGATCTCCGCGTCCACGCCGGCGAGATCGTCGGTCTGGCCGGCCTGGTCGGCTCTGGCCGCTCGGAGATCCTCGAGACGGTCTACGGCGCCCGCCGCTCCAGCGCGGGCACGGTCACCGTCAACGGCCGTCGCCTGCGCCGTGGCTCGGTGCGTGCCGCGGTGGCCGCAGGGATCGGCCTGGCTCCCGAGGAGCGCAAGAGCCAGGCGCTGCTGCTGGACCAGGCGGTCTACCGCAACGTGACCGTCTCGTCCCTGAGCCGGTTCTCCAAGGGCAGCTTCCTCGACAGCGGCGCCGAGCGCCGCGCCGCCGAGGAGCTCAGCCGCTCGCTCGACGTACGTCCGGCCGGGGTGGACCGGCCGGTCCGCAACCTGTCGGGCGGCAACCAGCAGAAGGTCGTGCTCGCCCGTTGGCTGCTGCGCGACTGCAAGGTGCTGCTCCTCGACGAGCCCACCCGGGGCGTCGACGTCGGGGCGCGCACCGAGATCTACAACCTCGTCCGCCGCCTGGCCGACGAAGGTGTCGCCGTGGTCGTGGTGTCCAGCGAGGTGGAGGAGGTGCTCGGTCTCGCCGACCGGGTCCTCGTCATCAGCGAGGGCTCCGTCGTCCACGAGGGACCCGCCACCGAGATCGACGAGTCGAAGGTCCTGGACCTCGTGATGGAAGGAGAGGTCGCATGAGCGACACCAACCCGACGAACGCTGCTGTGGCCCAGGAGGACACGGCTCGGGTCGAGAAGGAGGCGGCCCGCCGGGCCGAGCCCGGTGGTCTCGGCCAGCTGCTGCGCAGCGGCGCGGGCCACAACCTGGGCCTGGTCCTCGCGCTGGCGCTGCTGGCCCTGGTCGGCGTCATCACGGGCGGTGAACGGTTCGCCTCGGTCGACAACGTGATGACGATCCTGCGCCTCGCGGCGGTGATCGGCGTGGTCAGCATCGGGATGACGTTCGTCATCACCGGCGGTGGCATCGACCTCTCGGTGGGCGCGCTCGTCGCGCTCTCCTCGGTCTGGTGCACGACGTTGTCCACGCAGGCGATGGCCAACGACTACCACTGGATCTTCATCGTCACCACGGCGCTCCTGGTCGGCGCGGGCGCCGGTCTGATCAACGGCCTGCTGGTGGCGTACGGCGGGGTGGTGCCGTTCATCGCGACGCTGGCCATGATGGCCAGTGCCCGGGGTCTGGCCGAGATCATCTCTGCCCGCAAGACCCAGATCGTCAGCGTGCCGGGTTTCACCGATGCGCTCTCCCGCGACGTGCTCGGGGTCTCGGTGCTGATCTGGATCTTCGCCATCGTGGCCGTGATCGGCTGGGTGCTGCTCAACCGCACCACCTTCGGCCGGCGCACCCTGGCCATCGGCGGCAACCCGGAGGCCTCGCGCCTGGCCGGCATCAACGTACGCCGCCACACCGTGCTCCTCTACGTGCTCGTGGGTCTCTGCTGCGGCATCGCGGCGGTCATGCTGGTCAGCCGCACCACGACCGGCAGCGCCACCCACGGCCAGCTCTACGAGCTCGACGCCATCGCCGCGGTCGTCATCGGCGGCACCCTGCTCTCCGGCGGGCGCGGCACCATCGTCGGCACCGTCTTCGGTGTGCTGATCTTCATGACCCTCACCAACGTGTTCGTGATCAACAACCTCTCGATCTCGGCTCAGGCATTCACCAAGGGCCTGATCATCATCGCCGCCGTGCTGCTGCAGAAGCGGTTCTCACGACAGCCCGGGTCATGACCGCCCTACGCCGTCCAGCCAGCCGTCCTCGGGTCTCGGACCAATCCCTTCTCCACCTCGCACGATCTAGGAGCACTTCCATGAAACTGAAGTCCACAGCAAAAATCGTCGTCGCCGGCCTCTCGGTGCTTGCCCTCTCGGCGTGCATCAGCAACACCCCCGAGGAGTCCGACAAGGGCGGGGGTACGTCCAACGCCGAGGCCGGCTCCAACGACGAAGCGGGCGACCAGGTCGTCATCGGCTTCTCGGCCCCCGCCGCCGACCACGGCTGGATGGGCGCGATCAGCGAGCAGGCCAAGGCAGCCGCCGATTCCTACGAGGACGTCGAGCTTCGCCTGGCGGAGGGAACCAACGACGTCAGCCTGCAGATCAGCCAGGTCGAGACCTTCATCAACGACAAGGTCGACGCCATCGTGCTGCTGCCCTTCGACGGCGCCGCGATGACGCCGGTCGCGCTCAAGGCGATGGAGGCCGGCATCCCGGTCATCAACGTGGACCGTGAGTTCAACGACCCCAACGCCGCCCGCGTCACCGTGCTCGGCGACAACTACGGCATGGGCGTCTCGGCCGGGACGTACGTCTGCGAGCAGGCCGACGGCAACGAGAACGCCATCGTCGCGGAGATCGCCGGCATCGACTCGCTGCCCCTGACCCAGGACCGGAGCCAAGGCTTCAAGGACGCGCTGGGCGAGTGCGGCCTCGACGTCGACAACCGGGTCGCCGCCGACTTCACCGTCGAGGGTGGCGAGAAGGCCGCCGGCAACCTGCTGCAGGCGGCCCCGAAGATCGACTTCCTGTGGAACCACGACGACGACCAGGGCGTCGGCGTCCTCGCTGCGATCAACAATGCCGGCCGCGACGAGTTCACCATGGTCGGCGGCGCCGGCTCGGCGAACGCGATGCGCGAGATCGAGTCCGGTGACAGCGTCCTCAAGGCGACGGTCATCTACCCCTCCACGCAGGCCGCGGACGGCATCAAGCTCGCCCGGCTCCTGGTGCAGGACAAGGCGATGTCCGACCTGGTCGAGGTGACCGTGCCGCGAACCATCCAGCTGGACGCGCCGGTGGTCACCGAGGAGAACGTGGGCGAGTTCCTCGACACGGCATTCGAGTCCTGATCGAGCCCGACCCAGCCAGACCGCAAGATCGCTCCGCGCTCGGGCGCGGAGCGACACCACCGAAACACAGGATCGAGTTCCGATGACCGAGCAGAACGCCACGCTCGGGGTGGGGATGATCGGCTATGCCTTCATGGGTGCCGTCCACTCCCACGCCTGGCGCAGTGCCCACCGCTTCTTCGACCTTCCCCTGACCCCGCGGATGCAGGTTCTCTGCGGCCGTGACGCGACCCGCGTGGCGGAGGCCGCCACCCGGTTCGGCTGGGAGGAGAGCGTCACCGACTGGCGCGACGTGATCGCCCGCGACGACGTCGACCTGGTCGACGTGTGCACGCCCGGCGACACCCACGCGGAGATCGCGATCGCCGCGCTCGAGGCCGGCAAGCACGTGCTCTGCGAGAAGCCGCTGGCCAACAGCGTGGCCGAGGCCGAGCGGATGGCCGAGGCCGCCGCGGTGGCCGCCGAGCGTGGAGTGCGGGCGATGGTGGGGTTCACCTACCGCCGGGTGCCCGCCATCGCCTTGGCCCGGAAGCTGGTCGCCGACGGTCGTCTCGGGGAGCTCCACCACGTGCGTGCGCAGTATCTCCAGGACTGGCTGGCCGACCCCGAGACCCCGCTGAGCTGGCGCCTCGACAAGACGAAGGCCGGCTCGGGTGCGCTCGGCGACATCGGCGCGCACGTCATCGACCTGACCCAGCACATCACCGGCGACCGGATCCTGGAGGTCTCCGGGATGCTGGAGACCTTCGTCAAGGAACGTCCCGTGGCCGAGACCTCATCCGGGCTCTCCGCCACCGCCGGGGCCGAGCGCGGTCCGGTCACCGTCGACGACGCCGCGGTGTTCCTGGCTCGGTTCGCCGGGGGAGCGGTCGGCTCCTTCGAGGCCACCCGTTTCGCCACCGGCCGCAAGAACGCGATCCGGATCGAGATCAACGGGTCGAAGGGCAGCCTGGCCTTCGACTTCGAGGACATGAACGTCCTGCACTTCCACGACGCGACCCTGCCGGCCGCCGAGGGCGGCTTCCGCCGGATCGTCGTCACCGAGCCCGAGCACCCGTGGGTGGCCGGCTGGTGGCCCCCGGGCCACGGCCTCGGCTACGAGCACGGCTTCACCCACCAGGTCGTCGACCTCGTCCGAGCGCTCGGCGACGGCACCGAGCCGACGCCGACGTTCGCCGACGGACTCCAGGTGCAGCGCGTGCTCGCCGCTGTCGAGACCAGCTCCGACACCAGGACGTGGCAGGAGATCCCCACCTGACCCACCCGGGGCCGCTCGGCCGATTCCAGCCTGTTCAAACCGTTGAGCACAGAAGGGATACGCATATGAAGCACGGATCGAGAAGGTTCCGGACACTCATCGCGGGAATCGGGCTGGTGGCGGTGGCCGCCTTCGCCCCGGGCCTGTCACCGACGCCCGCCGCGAGCGCCGACCGCCCCGGCGGGGGCGAGGGGGCTGGGACGTACGACGTCCTGGTGTTCTCCAAGACCGCCGGGTTCCGGCACGGCTCCATCCCTGACGGCATCGCGGCGATCGAGAGGCTGGGGGCCGAGAACGGCTTCACGGTGACCGCAACCGAGGACGCGGCGGTGTTCAACGACACCGACCTGGCGGCGTACGAGGCGGTGCTGTGGCTCTCGACCACCGGTGATGTGCTCGACGCCGGCCAGCAGGCCGCGTTCGAGCGCTACATCCAGGACGGTGGCGGCTATGTGGGCGTGCACGCCGCCTCCGACACCGAGTACGACTGGCCCTGGTACGGAGGCCTCGTCGGTGCCTACTTCGCCGGTCACCCCGCCCAGCAGACCGCGACGGTGAAGGTGCACGGGCACAACACCGCGGCGACGGCCGAGCTGCCGAAGCGGTGGACGCGTTGGGACGAGTGGTACAGCTTCCGCGACCGTCCGGCCGACTCGATCCGGGTCCTCGCCGACCTCGACGAGCGCAGCTACGACCCGGGCCAGCACGCCATGGGGAACCCGCACCCGATCGCCTGGTGCCACCGCTACGACGGCGGCCGGGCCTTCTACACCGGCATGGGCCACACCTCGGAGTCGTTCACCGAGCCGGAGTTCCTCTCCCACGTGCTCGGCGGCATCGAGATGGTCGCCGGGGTCGCCCGGTTCCGCTGCGAGGCGGACAGATGAGCGGACCGATGAACGGGAGGGTCGGGCTCTGGCTGGTCGGTGCGTGCGGCTCGGTCGGTGTCACGACGACGGTCGGCGCGCTGGCAGTCCGGGCCGGGCTCGCCGGACGGGTCGGGCTGGTCGCCGAGCAGCCGGAGATCGCCGCCGCCGGGCTGCCCTCCCTGGACGACCTGGTGATCGGTGGGCACGATCTGCGGGCGGACCCGTTGCTGAAGCGGGCCGAGCGGCTCGCCGCTGGCGGGGTCGTTCCCGCCGGGATCCTGCCGGCGATCGCCGGTGAGCTGGAGGAGGTCGAGGGGCGGCTGCGTACGGGCTATGACCCAGCGGGCGCCGAGCCGCAAGGTGTCGCGGTCGAGCGGCTGACCGCCGATCTGGTGGCTTTCCGCGACGAGCACGGGCTCGAGCGCGTGGTCGTGATCGACGTAGCGAGCACCGAGCCGCCGGCCGAGGTCGTGGACGGCGGACCGCTCGCCGACCCCGACGCCCTCGACGCGGCGCTGGCCGCGGGGGAGTCCCCGCTGCCGGCCAGCTCCGTCTACGTCCTGGCCGCCTATCGGGCGGGCTGCCCGGTCGTCTCGTTCACGCCCAGTCCCGGGCCGCGGCTGCCGGTACTCGTCACCCTCGCCGAGCGCGCGGGGCTCCCGTGGGCGGGCTCGGACGGGAAGACCGGGGAGACGCTGCTGAAGTCGGCGCTGGCGCCGATGTTCTCGACGCGGGCGCTGCAGGTCAACGCCTGGGCCTCGTACAACATGCTCGGTGGCGGTGACGGCGCCACGCTCGCCGACCCGGCCAATGCGCAGAGCAAGCTCGTCACCAAGGCCCAGGGGCTGGAGGCGATGCTCGGTCACCCGGTGGAGGGCCCGATGCACATCGACTACGTCCCCGACCACGGCGACTGGAAGACCGCCATCGACCACGTCTCCTTCGAGGGGTTCCTCGGGGTGCGGATGTCGCTGCAGTTCACCTGGAGCGGCTGCGACTCCGCACTGGCCGCGCCTCTGGTGCTCGACCTCGCCCGGCTCGTTCTGCGCGCGCACGAGGTGGGGGAGAGCGGACCGCTGCCGTTCGGGTTCTTCTTCAAGGACCCGGCCGGCTCCACCGAGCACCGGCTCGGTACGCAGTGGGAAGAGCTGGTCGCGTGGTGCGCTCGGGTGGGCGGATGACGTCTCGCGCCCGAGCCTTCGCCGAGCTCGTCCGGCTGCCGGCGGCCCTCACCGTGCCGGGTGACACCCTGGCCGGGGCCGCCGCGGCCGGTCCGCTGCGGGCCCGCGCGGTCGCGATGCCGGCCGCCTCGGTGGCGCTCTACTGGGCCGGGATGGCGCTCAACGACTGGGCCGACCGGGACCTCGACGCCGTCGAGCGCCCCGAGCGGCCGATCCCGTCGGGCCGGATCAGCCCACGGCAGGCGCTGGGGGTGGCCGTCGGGCTCACTGCGGCGGGTGTCGGGCTGGCCGGGCTCGCCGGCGGGCGTCCGGCCGCGGTGACGGCGGCCGCCCTGGCCGGGACGGTGTGGGCCTACGACACCGTCCTGAAGGACACCTCCGCCGGGCCGGTCGCGATGGCTGCGGCCCGTGGCCTCGACGTGCTGCTCGGGGCGAGTGCGAGCGGACGTACGCGGGCGGGGCTGGTGCCGGCCGGTCTCCTCGCCGCCCACACCGCCGGGGTCACCCTGCTCAGCCGAGGCGAGGTCCACGGCACCCGGCCTGCCACCGCGAGTCTCGCCGGCGGCGTCACGGTCCTGACCGCAGCCGCGGCGGCCGGCCACGGACGGGCGGCGCTTCCCGTCGCCCTCGCCGCGACGTACGCACGCAGTGTCGGCTCCGCCCAGCTCGCCGCGGTCTCCTCGCCGGATGCCGGGACCGTCCGGCGGGCCACCGGCGCCGGGATCCGCGGGATGATCCCGCTCCAGGCCGCGCTCGTCGCCCGCCGCTCACCGCTGGCCGCGGTCGCGCTGCTGGCCGCCGGCCCGATCGCCAAGGCCGCCTCGAAGGTGGTGTCACCGACATGAGCACGAGCACGTTGCGGTTCGGATACGGCACCAACGGCATGCACAGCCACCGGCTCGAGGACGCGCTGAGCCTCCTGGCCGCGCTGGGCTACGACGGCGTCGCACTGACCCTCGACCACCTTCACCTGGACCCCTTCCGGCCGAACCTGGCGGGCCGGGTCGCCCAGGTCGGCCGCCGGCTGGACGAGCTCGGTCTGTCGGTCGTGATCGAGACCGGAGCTCGCTACATCCTCGATCCGCTCCGCAAGCACTACCCGACCCTGCTGCACCCGGGCCCCGACGCGAGCCGCCGGGTCGACTACCTGCACCGGGCGGTCGAGGTGGCCGCCGACCTCGGCGCCGAGGCGGTCTCGTTCTGGTCGGGCACCCTGCCGGACGGCGTGGACGAGGACCGGGCCTGGGGACGCCTGTGCGACGGGGTGTGGCGGGTCCTCGACGTCGCCACCCGCCGCGGCGTCGTGTGCGCCATCGAGCCCGAGCCCGGGCACTTCGTCGCCACCCTCGACTCCGTGATCGAGCTGCGCCATCGCCTCGACGACCCGGAGCTGCTGCGGGTCACCCTCGACCTCGGCCACGTGGTGTGCAACGAGCCGCGGGGGATGGCCGAGACCATCCGCCTCGCCGGTCCGCTGCTGGCCAACGTGCAGGTCGACGACATGGTCGAGGGCGTCCACGAGCACCTGGAGCTGGGCACCGGCGAGGTCGACTTCGCCGCCGCGCTCGGCACCCTCGTCGAGATCGGCTACACCGGGCTCGCCGCGCTCGAGCTGCCCCGCCAGTCCCATGCCGCCCCGGCCGTCGCCGAGCACTCCCTCGCGTTCCTGCGCGAGACCCTCGACGACCTGCCCCGATCCGAGGAGGTGGGCGCATGAACGAGAAGCTGCTTGCCGAGTGGTGCGCCGAGATCGAAGCCGATCCCACCCGGATCAGGACCCGCTTCCCAGCCGCGGCCAGGGAGATCGGCCGCACCCCGGGCACCTCCCCGGAACCGGGCGCGGGACGGGTCGAGGACGACGTACGCGTGCGGCTGCTGCTGGCGCTGGGCCGTGGCCTGGCCGGTGACGCCGACGCGTTGAGCGCCGAGGTGCACGACCTCTACCGCTTCGGCGACGCCGACGAGCGGCGGGCAGTCCTGCTCGGCCTCGGGCACCTCGAGGAGTTGATCGGCGACCGCGCCGTCGACCTGCTCCACGACGCGCTGCGTACCAACGACCCGCGCCTGGTGGCAGCCGCCCTGGGGACGTACGCCGCTCGTCTCGATCCCGCCGCGTGGCGCCAGGCCGTCCTCAAATGCCTCTTCGTCGGCGTACCTCTGCGGCTGGTGGCCGGCCTCGACGGACCCGACGGATCCGATGACGAGCTGCGCCGGATGGTCGCCGACTACGCCGCTGAGCGGCGCGCGGCCGGCCGCGAGGTGCCCGTCGATGCCCTGCCCTTCCTTCCCGCCCCCACTCAGACCACTCGGGAGTCCTGATGCGCATCTTCGACCCGCACATCCACATGAGCTCGCGTACGACCGACGACTACGAGGCCATGTACGCCGCCGGCGTCCGCGCCCTGGTGGAGCCGGCGTTCTGGCTCGGCCAGCCGCGGACCAGCGTCGACTCGTTCGTCGACTACTTCGACGCGCTGGTCGGCTGGGAGCGGTTCCGGGCCTCGCAGTTCGGCATCGCCCACCACTGCACGATCGCGCTCAACCCGAAGGAGGCCAACGACCCGCGCTGCACGCCGGTCCTCGACCTGCTGCCGCGCTATCTTGCCAAGGACGGGGTGGTCGCGGTCGGCGAGATCGGCTTCGACTCGATGACCGAGGACGAGGAGAAGGCGTTCAGCCGCCAGCTCGAGCTGGCCCGCGAGTTCGCGCTGCCCGCGATGGTGCACACGCCCCACCGCGACAAGCTCGCCGGGACCCGCCGCACCCTCGACCTCGTCGAGGCGGCCGGGATGGAGCCCGGGATGGTCGTCGTCGACCACCTCAACGAGATGACCGTCGACGTCGTCGACGAGGCGGGGGCCTGGATGGGCTTCTCGATCTATCCCGACACCAAGATGGACCCCGACCGGATGGTCGCGATCCTCCAGCGGCGCGGGCTGGACCGGGTGCTGGTCAACTCCGCCGCCGACTGGGGCAAGAGCGATCCGCTGCGCACTCGCGCGACCGGCGAGGCGATGCTGGCGGCCGGCTTCACCGAGGACGACGTCGACCGGGTGCTGTGGCGCAACCCGGTGGAGTTCTTCGGCCAGAGCGGACGGCTGCTGCTCGACGTACCTGCGGCCGACCAGGGTGCGACCTTCGCCGGCAACTCGCTGCTGCGAGGTGAGCGGGCATGAGGTTCCGGCACCGCGACGGCACGGTCGTCCACCTCGGCTACTGCAGCAACGTGCATCCCGCCGAGGACGTCGACGGCATCCTCGACCAGCTCCGCCGCTACGCCGGCGAGGTACGTGCCCGGCTCGGCGTCCAGCGGCTCGGCCTCGGTCTGTGGCTGCCCGCCGCGACCGCGCACGAGCTGGCCGGCGACCCGGCCACCCTCGACCGGCTGCGCACCGGCCTGGACCGCCACGGCCTGGAGGTCGTCACCCTCAACGCCTTCCCGTACGCCGGGTTCCATGCCCCGGTCGTGAAGCGCGACGTCTACTCCCCGGACTGGTCGACCCGGCGCCGCCTCGACTACACCCTCGACTGCGCCCGGGTGCTGTCGGCGCTGCTGCCCGACGATGCCGTACGCGGCAGCATCTCGACCCTTCCGCTGGGCTGGCGCACCCCCTGGTTCACCGACCGCGACCGGGCGGCGCGCGAGCTGATCGGCGAGCTCGCCGACGGCCTTGCCGGCATCGAGGCCGAGCACGGCCGGCTGGTGCGGGTCGGGTTCGAGCCGGAGCCCGGCTGCGTCGTGGAGACGACCCGGGACGCGGTCACCCGGCTCGCCGGGCTGGCCCCCGACCACCTCGGGATCTGCGTCGACACCTGCCACCTCGCCACCCAGTTCGAGGACGCCACCGAGGCGCTCGACCGGCTTCGCGTGGCCGGACTGCCGGTCGTCAAGGTCCAGGTCTCCGCGGCCCTGCACGCCGACGACCCCAGCGACCCGGCGACGCGGGAGGCGCTGGCCTCCTACGCCGAGGACCGCTTCCTGCACCAGACCCGGGAGCCGCGCGGGGCGCGGGTGGACAGCCGCGACGACCTTCCCGAGGCGCTCGCCGGCCATCGTCCGCTGCCGGCCGAGCATCCGTGGCGGGTGCACTTCCACGTACCTCTCCACGCCGACCCGGCCCCGCCGCTGCGCAGCACCCGCGACCACCTCGCGGGCACGCTCGACGCGCTCCTCGGCGGTCCGGTGGCCCACACCGACCACCTCGAGGTCGAGACCTACACCTGGGGAGTCCTGCCCGAGCAGGTCCGCCCGGACGGTGACGCCGGCCTGGTCGCGGGCATCGCGGCCGAGCTGGCCTGGACCCGCGACCGGCTCCTCGAGGCCGGTCTCGAACAGCTGCAGGAGGCATCGGCATGAGCGACAACCTGGGTGAGAAGCTGCTGGTCATCGACGTGGTCGGGATGACCCCCGAGCTGCTCCAGCACATGCCGCGGGTGCGGCAGGTGGGGGAGTCGGGGTTCACCGCCGAGCTGGGCACGGTGCTGCCCGCGGTCACCTGCTCGGTCCAGTCGACCTTCCTGACCGGCGCGCTGCCGCGTGACCACGGCATCGTCGGCAACGGCTGGTACTTCCGCGACCTCGGCGAGGTGCTCCTGTGGCGCCAGCACAACGCGCTGGTCCAGGGCGAGAAGCTGTGGGACGTCGTCCGCCGCCGGCGCCCCGGCGCGAAGGTCGCCAACATCTGCTGGTGGTACGCCATGGGTGCCGACGTCGACACCACCGTCACCCCGCGCCCGGTCTACCACGCCGACGGCAAGAAGTCGCCGGACTGCTGGACCTGGCCGCCCGAGCTCCACGACACCCTCACCGCGGAGCTGGGCCCGTTCCCGCTGTTCACCTACTGGGGTCCCACGGCCTCGATCAAGAGCTCGGCATGGATCGTCGCGGCCGCCCGCAAGGTCATGCCCGACCACGACCTCACCCTCGTCTACGTCCCGCATCTCGACTACGACCTGCAGCGCTTCGGCCCCGACAGCCCGCAGGCCGTCCAGGCGGCCTGCGACGTCGACGCGACCCTGGCGCCGCTGCTCGACGACGCCGAGGCGGCGGGCGTACGCGTCGTGCTGCTGAGCGAGTACGGCATCACCCGCGCCACCCGCCCGGTCGACGTCAACCGGCTGCTGCGCCGCGAGGGCCTCCTGCACGTCCACCACAACGCCACCGGCGAGCTGCTCGACCCGTGGACGTCGCGGGCCTTCGCGGTCGCCGACCACCAGATCGCCCACGTCTACATCAAGGACCCCGCCGACCTGGACCGGGTGCGCGACCTGCTGCAGGGTCTGGACGGTGTGGCCGAGGTCCTCGACCGCGCCGGCCAGGCGGCGTACGGACTCGACCACGAACGCGCCGGCGAGCTCGTCGTGGTGGCCGAGCCGGACGCCTGGTTCACCTACTACTACTGGCTCGACGACGCGAACGCACCCGACTTCGCCCGCGGCGTCGAGATCCACAAGAAGCCCGGCTACGACCCCGCCGAACTGTTCCTCGACCCCGAGGACCGCTGGGTCAAGCTGCGCGCCGCGACCACGCTCGCCCGCAAGACGGCCGGGCTGCGCTACGCCATGAGCGTGGTGCCGCTCGACCCCGCCCCCGTCTCCGGCAGCCACGGCCGGCTGCCGGACGACCCCGAGCACGGCCCGGTGCTCGTCTGCTCCGACGCCTCCGCCAAGCGCGACCGGTTCGAGGCCACCGAGGTCCGCGACCTGCTTGCATCCCTGCTCCCCTGAACCGCTCCCCTGAGGAAGGACAAACACCATGACCCGACCGATCACGCTCTTCACCGGCCAGTGGGCCGACCTGCCGTTCGAGGAGGTCTGCCGCCTCGCCTCCGAGTGGGGCTACGACGGCCTCGAGATCGCCTGCTGGGGCGACCACCTCGACGTCTGGCAGGCCGCCGAGGACGAGACGTACGTCCAGGCGAAGCTGGACCTGCTGGCCAAGCACAACCTGAAGGTCTTCACGATCTCCAACCACCTCAAGGGCCAGGCGGTCTGCGACGATCCCATCGACCAGCGCCACAAAGACATCCTGCCCGCGAAGATCTGGGGCGACGGCGACCCCGAGGGCGTACGTCAGCGGGCCGCCGAGGAGATGAAGATGACCGCCCGGGCGGCGAAGAACCTCGGGGTCAAGACGGTCGTCGGCTTCACCGGCTCCTCCATCTGGAAGTACGTCGCGATGTTCCCGCCCGTCTCTCAGGCGATGGTCGAGGCCGGCTACCAGGACTTCGCCGACCGCTGGAACCCGATCCTCGACGTCTTCGACGAGTGCGGGGTGCGGTTCGCCCACGAGGTCCACCCCTCCGAGATCGCCTACGACTACTGGTCGACGGTCGCGACGCTGGAGGCGATCGGTCACCGCGAGGCCTTCGGGCTCAACTGGGACCCCAGCCACATGGTGTGGCAGCAGGTCGACCCGGTCGGGTTCCTGTGGGACTTCCGCGACCGGATCTACCACGTGGACTGCAAGGACACGAAGATGCAGACCGGCAACGGCCGCAACGCCCGCCTCGGCTCCCACCTCGCCTGGGCCGACCCGCGCCGCGGCTGGGACTTCGTCTCCACCGGCCACGGCGACGTGCCGTGGGAGCAGTGCTTCCGGATGCTCAACTCCATCGGCTACGACGGCCCCATCTCGGTCGAGTGGGAGGACGCCGGCATGGACCGCCTCGTCGGTGCCCCTGAGGCGCTCGAGTTCGTCCGCCGACTCGCTTTCGACGCCCCCGAGGCGGCCTTCGACGCGGCGTTCTCGACCGCCGACTGACCCGCTACACCCAAGAAGAAGGAGTTACGAGATGTGTTTTGGATTCGACGGTGACGGTGCGCTGCAGCGCTCACTCGAACAGCGCGGGCTCAGCCGGCGCTCCCTCATCCGCGGCGCCGCCGCGGGTGCTGCCGCGCTCGGAGTCAGCGGTGCTCTGGCCGCACCGGCAGCCGCTGACGGCGTACGTTCCGGTCGTGGCCACGGTGGCGGCCGCCGGGTCCCTGCCGACAAGATCAGCATCCAGCTCTACACGCTGCGGTCGATCATGACCGGAGCAGGTGTCGACGCGACGCTGGCGAAGCTGGCGCAGATCGGCTACGACCGCGTCGAGCTGGCCGGTCTCTACGGGCGCACCGCCGAGGACATCCGAGGCGTCCTCGACGGGCTCGGGATCCGCTCCAACTCGAGCCACGACGGTCTGAGCAGCAGCTTCGCCGCGCTCGAGACGAAGTTCGACAACTCTGAGACGCTCGGGGTCCGCTACCTCAACGTGCCCTACCTGGCCTCCAGCTCGCTCTCCGACTGGCAGGCCTGGGCCGACCAGATGAACAACGAGGCGGCGGCGGCGAAGCGGCGCGGCTTCCGCTATGGCTACCACAACCACGCCCATGAGTTCACCACTGATCTCGGTGGCGGGGTCACGCCCTGGGACGTGTTCATGCGGGAGCTCGACCCGGCCTACGTCCACCTCGAGGTGGACCTCTACTGGGCCGTCACCGGCGGCGTGAACCTCGGCATGTCCAGTGACGAGGCCATCGACTTCGCGATCGACGTCGTCGACCGGTCTCCGCTCCAGGTCCGCCAGTACCACGTCAAGGACCGCAACGAGGCCACCGGCGACCACGTCGACCTCGGCACGGGGTTCATCGACTTCGCCAAGATCTTCCGCGCCCACCAGGTGGAGGACTACATCGTGGAGAACGACAGCCCTGACGTCACCCCGATCCAGACCGCGGAGGTGGGTTACTCCTACCTGCGTGGCCTGCGCTACTGACGTACGCCATCTGAAGTTCGTCAGGCAAGACTCGGCAGCCGCCCCCGACCCTCCCTGCGGGGCGGCTGCCGTCGCCTTCCAGACGCTCGGTGAACCCTCCGAGAAGTCGGGATGACGACCATCCCCCAAACGGGCGAGTGCCCCGTGTCGGGTTCCGCGAACCCTCGGTGAGGGTCATAGGCTGAAGACCATGCCATCGCCCCGGGTATCGCTGATCACCGCTGTCTACAACCCGCCCGCCGATGCCTTCGAGGACACGATCGCGTCGGTTCTCGGCCAGACCCACGAGGACTGGGAGTGGGTCCTCAGCGACGACTGCTCGCCCGCGCCCTGGGTGCTGCCGCGGCTGCGGGAGTTGGCCGCGACGGAGCCGCGGGTGCGTATCGTGGAGCGTGCGGCGAACGGTGGCATCGTGGCCGCCTCGAACACGTCGCTGGCGGAGGCGACCGGCGAGCTGATCGCCCTGCTCGACCACGACGACGTACTCGAGCCGAACGCGCTGGAGAAGATGGTCCGCGCCTACGACCGGTTCGAGGACCTCGACTACGCCTACAGCGACCAGGACCTGATGTCGGATGCGGGCGAGCTCCGCGACGCCTACTACAAGCCCGACTGGTCCCCGGAGCGGCTGCGGCACCACAACTACTGCACCCACTTCTCGGTGTTCCGCCGCTCGGTCGTGGAGGAGGTCGGCGGCTTCCAGGAGGGCTTCGACGGCTCCCAGGACCACGACCTCGTGCTGCGGGTCAGCGAGCGCGCGCGGCGCATCGTCCACGTCCCCGGCGTGCTCTACCACTGGCGCCAGGTACCGGGCTCCGCCGCGGCGGACAACCACGCCAAGCCGTACGCCTGGGACGCCGGCGTACGCGCCGTGCAGGCCCACCTCGACCGGCTCGGGATCCGGGCCACGGCCTCGCGCGGCGTCTCGCCCGGGCTCTACCGCGTCGAGCGGGAGCCCGACCTGGACACCCCTGTCAGCGTGATCATCCCGACCATCGGCACCAGCGCGATCGTATGGGGCGAGAAACGTGCGATGGTGGTCGAGACCGTTCGCTCCGTGGTCGCCTCCACCAAGCACCGCAACGTCGAGTTCGTGATCGTCTACGACACCCCGACCCCGGCCCCGGTGCTGGAGGCGCTGCGGGCGATCGAGGGTGCCGACATCAAGCTCGTCGAGTTCAAGGAGAAGTTCAGCTTCAGCGCCAAGTGCAACGTCGGCGCCGCCCACGCCACCGGTGACGTCCTGATCTTCCTCAACGACGACATGGAGGCCTACTCCGAGGGCGTCATCGAGAACCTGATCGCGCCGCTGCGCGAGCCGGACGTCGGCATGACCGGCCCCAAGCTCCTCTTCGAGGACTACCGCATCCAGCACGCCGGCCTGGTCTACGGCAGCGGCACCATCACCCACGCCTACTACCGCGCGCGTCCCGAGGAGCGGGGCAACCACGGCGAGCTGCACATCAACCGGGAGACCTCCGCGCTGACCGGCGCCTGCGTCGCGATGCGGCGCGAGGTCTTCTTCGACGCCGGTGGCTTCAGCGAACGGCTTCCGGTCAACTACAACGACGTCGACCTGTGCCTCAAGGTACGTCGCTCACTCGGCCTGCGCCTGGTCTGGCTCCACGACGTCACCCTCTTCCACTTCGAGTCCGTCAGCCGCGACAACGCGGTCCACGACTGGGAGAAGAACCTCATCAACAACCGCTGGGGCAACTACAAGGACGTACGCGAGGCGTACTCCAACGGCGTCCGCTGACTCGGCGGTCAGCCCTGGGCCGCTCGGCGGAGGCGGCGTACGACCCGTCGGCCGAAGTTCCGCACCGGGTGGCGGGTGGCGTAGGTCAGGTCGGCCTCGAGGCCGGCGACCTTGCCGCGCAGTCGCTCGATGCGCTCGCGGCGGCGCCGGTTGACCTCGCGGGCCTCGCGCAGCTGCTTGGAAAGCGTGCCGACCCGGGCCTGGGCGGAGTTGGCGGAGGCCTGGATGCCGAGGATGTGGTCACGGGTGGCCAGCCGGGAGCGGGTGACCTCCTCGAACCTCTGGGTGTGTACGTCGCGGAGCCGGACCTCGTCGGCCGGGGCGGCCTGGGCAAGCTCGGGGCCGGCCGGCGCGACCTCGCCGTCGGCGAGCGGCCGGGCGGCCAGCTGGAACTGGTAGACCAGCGCGTCGGGTTGCTGGCGTACCCACTCCACGGCCACCTCGGGAAGCAGGCCGGGGTCGACCGAGACCTCCACGTTGAGAGGGTCGGCCGTGGTGCCGCGCAGGTCCTCGACCGCGTAGCCCGCCTCGGTGAAGAGCTGCAGCAGTCCCTCGCGTGAGTAGAACTTGATGTGGGTGCGGTCCAGGAGACCGGTGTCGGTGGTCTGCCAGCGGCCCTGGAGCAGGGCGAGGCGGACCGAGCCGTGGGTGACGTTGGGGATCGAGATGACCACCTGGCCGCCGGGGGTGAGCAGGTCACGGGCCTGCTCGAGTGCCGCGCGCGGGTCGACGAGGTGCTCGAGGACGTCGGCGAAGATCACCACGTCGAAGGAGCCGGGCTCGACGATCTCGGTCAGCGGGGTCACATCCAGGTCGGCGACGACCACCTTGTCCAGGACCTTATCGGCCAGGCTCGCCGCCTCCGGGTCGATCTCGATCCCGGTGACGGTGCAGCCGCGCTCGGTGAGGATCCGGCCGATCTCGCCGGTCCAGCAGCCGACGTCGAGGACCCGCTTCCCACTGCCCGCCGCGACGGCGGACTCAGCCAGGTCGATGACCTGCACATGGCTGGTGTTGCGGTGATCGAGGTCGATCTCGACGGCGTAGTGCGACATGCGACGAGGGTAGCGACCTTTGGCGGCGCCGCGCGGCTTCGGCACGGGTGATTTACAGGCTGTTTCGACGCTTCGGCGACGTACGGTGAAATGGTCTGTTACACAGTGGAAACAGACGCCTCGGGGTGTCGAAACGTCCCCGGGTCAAGGTGGCGGCGAAGATGACAGGATCAAGGACCTCTGGAGGCGCCCTCTCGTGAAGCTCGTGACCGCAGTGATCAAGCCCCATAAGTGGGAGGACGTGCGCGAGGCCCTCGAAGCCTTCGGCGTGACCGGCATGACCGTCTCCGAGGTCTCCGGCTACGGCCGGCAGAAGGGTCACACCGAGGTCTACCGCGGCGCCGAGTACGACATCGCCCTGGTGCCGAAGATCCGCATCGAGATCGTCGTGGAGGACGAGGATGCCGCGGACGTCGTCGGCATCGTCGTGAAGACCGCACAGACCGGACGGATCGGCGACGGGAAGGTCTGGCTCAGCCCGATCGAGTCCGTCGTCCGTGTTCGGACCGGTGCACGTGATGCCGAGGCGCTCTGACTAGGCTTCGTCCGAGTGCCGGTCCATCGAATCCCACCGGAGGAGAGAAATGAAGCTCGTCACCGCAGTGATCAAACCCCACAAGTGGGAGGACGTTCGCGTCGCCCTCGAAGCTGTCGGTGTCACCGGCATGACCGTCTCCGAGGTCTCCGGCTACGGCCGGCAGAAGGGTCACACCGAGGTCTACCGCGGCGCTGAGTACGACGTCGCCCTGGTGCCGAAGATCCGCATCGAGATCGCCGTGCCCGACGAGGAGGTCGAGTCGGTGGTCAGCGCCATCGAGACCTCGGCGAAGACCGAGCGCATCGGCGACGGCAAGGTCTGGGTCTCCCCGCTGGAGACCATCGTGCGGGTCCGCACCGGCGACCGCGACGACGCCGCGATCTGATTCTGCGTTAGCGAGGGGGCGGCGTGACCGCTGAGGGTCGGGCGGAGCGCACAGCCGAGGCAGACGAGCAGTGCGCGAAGGCGTACGCCGCCGCGGGCGGCCCCGACGTCGGGGTCGCCCTCGTCGCGGTCGGGGGATACGGGCGCGGGGAGCTCGCGCCCTTCTCCGACTGGGACGTGGTGCTGGTGCACGACGACGCCGTCTCGCCGGGTTCGGTGGCCGAGCAGGTCTGGTATCCGCTCTGGGACACCGCGCCCAAGCTCGACCACTCGGTGCGGTCGTTCTCCGAGATGCTCTCGTCCTCGACCGGTGACCTCCGGGTCGCCCTCGGGCTGCTCGACATCCGGCACCTGGCCGGCGACCGCGGGCTGGTGCTGCGGTTGCGTACGACGATGCTGGCGCACTGGCGCAAGCACGCCCGGGCCCTGCTGCCCGAGCTGAGGACGATGAGCGTGGAGCGACACCGGCGCGCCGGTGAGCTCGCGCACGCCTCGGTGCCCGATCTGAAGGAGATGTACGGCGGGCTGCGGGATGCGGTCGTGATCAAGGCGATCGTGGCCACCTGGCTCGTCGACGTGCCCGCGGTCGACCTGGAGAAGTCGCGCCGCGCCCTGCTCGACGTACGTGATCTCGTGCAGGAGATCGGCGGCCGGGCCACCGACCGGGTCGTGCCGGAGATGTGGGACCAGCTCGCCGAGCGGCTGGAGCTGGCCGACGCCCGCACGGCACAGGCCCACGTACGCACCATCGGCCGCCGCCTCACCCATCTCTCCCGCCTGGCGTGGCGACGGGTGGACGGTGTCCTGGAACGCTCGCGCCCCGGAGCACCGCGCCGCCCGCGGCTGACGCCGCTGGGCAACGGTCTGGCGCTCGCCTCGGGCGAGGTGGTGCTGGTGCCGGGCGCCCGCCCGTCGCGGGATCCGCTGATGCTGCTGCGGGCCTCGGCGCTCGCCGCCGAGCACGGGGTCGCGCTGGCGCCGCCGACTGCTGCGCGACTGGCCCGGGACACCCCGGCGCTGGCCGAGCCGTGGCCGGAGGAGGCGCGGCATCTCTTCGTACGCCTCCTGGGTGCCGGGCGCGGGCTGCTCGCGGTCTGGGAGACGCTGGAGGAGACCGGCGCGGTCTCCCGGATCCTGCCCGAGTGGGAGCGGATCCGGCTCCTCCCGCACGCCTCGATCATCCACCGCTTCACCGTCGACCGGCACACCATCGAGACCTGCATCGAGGCGGTCGCTCTGCTGCCGCGGGTGGCCCGCCCGGATGTGCTGCTGGTCGCGGCGCTGCTCCACGACATCGGCAAGGGGTCGCTGACCGAGCACAGTGTGGCGGGGGAGCCGATCGCCCGCCGGATCGCTTCGCGGATGGGGTTCCCGGACGAGGAGGTCGACCTGATCTCGCAGCTGGTGCGCTGGCACCTGCTGCTCTCCACGACCGCGACCACCCGTGACCCCGACGACCCGGCGACCGTCGACCTGGTGGTGGACACGATGGGCGACGCCGAGGCGCTTGCCCTGCTCACCGCGCTCACCGAGGCCGACGCCCGGGCGACCAGCAGCCAGGCCTGGAGCACCTGGCGGGCCCGGCTCATCCTCGACCTCGCCCGGCGCGCCGCTCGGGTCCTCGACACCGGCGTCGCCGCGGGGGAGCGGCCGCAGGCCGCGGTGGAGATCCCCGAGAGCGTACGTTCGGGCTCGACCTCCTTCCGTGCCGAGCCGCTCGCCGACGGCGCCCGGGTCTGGGCGATCGCGCCCGACCGGCTCGGCCTGCTCGCCGACCTGGCCGCGACCTTCGCGGTCGCGCGGCTGCCGGTCAGAGCGTGTCGTGCCTGGCAGCAGGGCGGTTTCGGGGTCAGCGTGTGGGACCTCGACGACTCCTATGTCGACGCCGCCGTGCTCCGCACGCGCTTCTCCGCCATCACCGAGGGCCGCCTCGACCCGGCGACCCGGCTGGCCCCGAGCGCGGCTGCGCGGGGGAGCGAGCCCTCGGTCGTCGTACGTCCCGAGGCATCCAGCAAGGCCACCGTCCTCGAGGTGCGCACCATCGACCGTCCCGGGGTCGTCTACACCGTCGCCGTCGCGCTGGCGCGGATGGAGATCGCGGTCCGTTCCGCCCACATCTCCACCCTCGGCCCGCAGGCCGTCGACGTCTTCTACCTCCAGGAGGCCTCGGCCGGAGTCCTCGCCGAGCATCGCGCGGCCGAGGCGGCCCATGCGGTCCGTGCGGCCCTCGAGTGCTGACCGAGGCAGCTCGGTGAGCATCGGACCCCCGATGGCGCCTGCCGAATAGCACCCCACACACAACAGTTCGTTAGTCTTGGCAGGACAACCACTCTGCTGAAGGACCGCTTTGTTCGCCACGCTCTCCGACCGGCTCGCCACGACGTTCAAGAACATTCGGGGCAAGGGCCGCCTCACCGATGCCGACATCGACGCCACCGCTCGCGAGATCCGGATCGCGCTGCTCGAGGCCGACGTCGCGCTGCCGGTGGTGCGCGAGTTCGTCGGCCGGGTCAAGGAGCGGGCACGCGGCGAGGAGGTCAGCCAGGCGCTGAACCCCGCTCAGCAGATCGTCAAGATCGTCAACGACGAGCTGGTCACGATCCTGGGTGGCGAGACCCGCCGGCTCCGCTACGCCAAGACCGGCCCGACCGTCATCATGCTCGCGGGTCTGCAGGGTGCCGGTAAGACCACCCTGGCCGCGAAGCTCGCGCTGTGGCTGAAGGAGCAGGGCAAGGCCCCGCTGCTGGTCGCCGCCGACCTGCAGCGGCCCAACGCGGTCAACCAGCTCCAGGTCAACGGTGAGCGCGTCGGGGTCCCGGTCTACGCGCCCCAGCCGGGCAACGGTGTCGGAGACCCGGTCGATGTCGCCCGTGACGCCGTCGAGGAGGCCAAGCGCAAGCTCCACGACGTGGTCATCGTCGACACCGCCGGCCGTCTCGGCATCGACGAGGAGCTGATGAAGCAGGCCGCCGACATCAAGGCGGCGGTCAACCCCGACGAGGTCCTCTTCGTCGTCGACGCGATGATCGGTCAGGACGCGGTCAACACCGCCCAGGCCTTCCTCGACGGCGTCGGCTACGACGGCGTGGTGCTCACCAAGCTCGACGGTGACGCCCGCGGTGGTGCGGCGCTCTCCATCGTCCAGATCACCGGCAAGCCGGTCATGTTCGCCTCCAACGGCGAGAAGATGACCGACTTCGACCTGTTCCACCCCGACCGGATGGCCGGCCGCATCCTCGACATGGGCGACATGCTCACCCTGATCGAGCAGGCCGAGAAGACCTTCGACCAGGGGCAGGCCGAGAAGGACGCGGCCAAGATCGCGACCGGCGAGTTCACGCTCGAGGACTTCCTCAAGCAGATGCAGCAGCTGCGCAAGCTCGGCTCGATGTCGAAGCTGATGGGCATGCTGCCGGGCATGGGCCAGTTCCGCGAGCAGCTCGACAACTTCGACGAGCGCGAGATCGACCGGATCCAGGCGATCATCCAGTCGATGACGCCGGCGGAGCGCGCCAACCCGAAGATCCTCGACGGCTCCCGCCGCGCCCGCATCGCGAAGGGCTCGGGTCGCCAGGTCTCCGACGTCAACCAGCTCATCCAGCGCTTCACCGAGGCGTCGAAGATGATGAAGCAGCTCGCCTCCGGCGGCGGCATGCCCGGGATGCCCGGCGCGCCCGGTGCGAGCTTCGGCAAGCGTGCCGGCGCCAAGCAGGTGGCCCAGAAGAAGAAGGGCAAGGGGGCGCGCAAGTCCGGCAACCCGGCCAAGGCCGCTCAGCAGGCGAAGGCGGATGCCGAGAAGAAGCCGGCTGCCGCCAACCCGTTCGGGATGCCGGGTGGCGAGGAGATCGACTACGAGAAGGCCGCCGCCGATCTCAACCTGCCCTCGGACTTCTCCAAGTTCCTCAAGTAGGAGTCCTTCAAGGTGAGCACGGTGCTCGTCGTCGACGGCGCCAACGTCGTCGGCGCCCGCCCGGACGGCTGGTGGAAGGACCGGGCCGGCGCCGCGCGCCGGCTTCACGAGTCGCTGCTGGTCGCCGATCTCCCGCAGGACCGGATCGTCCTGGTCCTGGAGGGACAGGCCAAGGGCGGCGTACGTCCGGGCAGGGACGCCCACGTGCACACGGTCCACGCGCCCAAGGACGGCGACGCCGCGATCGTCGGTGTCGTCCGTGAGGCGCTGGAGAAGGGCGACCGGGTGACGCTGGTGACCGCCGACCGTCTGCTCCAGGCCCGCTGTGGCGGCGCTACAGCTCTGGGACCGTCCTGGTTGCTTGACCAGATCTGAGGAAATCGAGGGGTTACGCACGCGTAGCCATTGACCGCGATTGTGATCGCCGTCACGCTGGGAGCGCTCTCACGAGCCGCGGCACCCCAACGCCGAGGTGCCGACAGATCACTCTCAGGAGGCCTGTCCCGTGCGAACACACAGACAGCGCGGCGCGATCGGCGGAGCCTCGGCTCTCGCCGGCCTGCTCTGCGCCACGCTCCTCGTAGCCCCAGCGTCAACCGCAGCGTCACCCAGCGTGTCCGCCACCGATGCGCTCACGCGCTCGGGCCACGCGCTGCCCTACAAGAACCCACGCCTCGCCACCAAGACCCGCGTCGCCGATCTGCTGGCCCGGATGACGCTGGCCGAGAAGGTCGGCCAGATGGCCCAGGCCGAGCGCGCGGACGTCGCCGCCAACCCCGGCCAGATCGCCGAGCTCGGGCTCGGCAGCGTACTGTCCGGCGGCGGCTCGACCCCCGCCGAGAACACCCCGGAGGCCTGGGCCGACACGGTCGACGCCTTCCAGGAGCAGGCGCTCTCGACGCGGCTGGGGATCCCGCTGCTCTACGGCGTCGACGCGGTCCACGGTCACGGCAACCTCAACGGCGCGACCGTGTTCCCGCACAACATCGGACTCGGCGCGACCCGCGACCCGAAGCTCGCCGAGCGGATCGGGCACATCACCGCGGAGGAGACCCGCGCCTCCGGCCCGCAGTGGAACTTCGCCCCGTGCATCTGCGTCGCCCGCGACGACCGGTGGGGGAGGACGTACGAGTCCTTCGGGGAGAGCCCGAAGCTCGCCGCCCAGATGGCGCAGATGATCGAAGGGCTCCAGGGCGACAAGGGTGAGCTCGACGATCCCGACCGCGTCCTGGCCACCGCCAAGCACTTCGCCGGCGACGGGTTCACGACCTTCGGGACCGGCGAGGGCGACTACACCATCGACCAGGGCATCACCCAGGCCTCGCGCGCCGAGTTCGACAAGCTGGCGCTCTCGCCGTACGTCACCGCCATCAAGAAGCACGACGTCGGCTCGGTGATGCCGTCCTTCTCCAGCGTCGACTGGACCGAGGACGGCCTCGGGAACCCGCTCAAGATGCACGCCCACGAGGAGCTCGTCACGGGCTGGCTCAAGGAGAAGCAGGGCTTCGACGGCCTGGTGATCTCCGACTGGCGGGCGATCCACCAGATCCCGGGGACGTACGCCGAGCAGGTCGCCATCTCGGTCAACGCCGGCGTCGACATGTTCATGGAGCCGTTCTCCGGTGACACCGTCGGCTACCCGCAGTTCATCGAGACGCTGACCGCCGCGGTCGAGGACGGTGCCGTCCCGATGGCCCGCATCGACGACGCGGTCTCCCGGATCCTCACCGCGAAGTTCGACCTCGGCCTCTTCGAGAAGCCGTTCACCGACCGGCGCAACATCGACGAGATCGGCAGCGCCGACCACCGTCGTGTCGCGCGCGAGGCCGTGGCCAAGTCGCAGGTCCTGCTCCGGAACAAGCACACGCTGCCGCTCTCCGGGCGCGACGACGTCTACGTCGCGGGCAGCAAGGCCGACAGCATCGGTGACCAGGCCGGCGGCTGGACGATCACCTGGCAGGGCAACTCGACCCACCAGATCCCCGGCGACACCATCCTCGACGGCATCGAGTCCGCTGCCCGTGGTGAGGTGACCCACTCGCCCGACGCCTCCGCGCCGGTCCCGGCCGGCTCACACGGCGTCGTGGTCGTCGGCGAGCACCCGTACGCCGAGGGCTTCGGTGACGTCGGCGGTCCGCGCTGGGGCTACGACCCCGGCGAGGGCGGCGTGCAGCGGCCGGCGCTGACGATGCACCTCAGCGACGCCGACACCGCGGCGATCGACACGGTCTGCGCGGCCGCGGCGACCTGCACGGTGCTCGTCGTCTCCGGGCGTCCGATGATCATCCCGCCCGAGCTGCTCGGGCAGATCGACGCCCTGGTCGCCTCCTGGCTGCCCGGCAGCGAGGGCAAGGGCGTCGCCGACGTGCTCTTCGGCAAGCGTCCGTTCACCGGCAAGCTCCCGGTGACCTGGCCCCGCTCGGTCGACCAGGAGCCGATCAACATCGGCGATTCCGACTATGACCCGCTGTTTGCGTACGGACACGGTCTGAAGACCCACCGCTAGCGAAAAGGCCCGGTCCGAGTTGTGCGAATCTTCGATTCGCGACACTTGGATCGGGCCATTTCGGTGCATGATTCGTGCATGCAGACGCTTCGCGTAGACGTATCGGGACGAGCGCTCAGCTTCCCGCCCGACAAGATCGTCCGAATAGGGCGTTCGATTGATGCCGACGTGGTGCTCTCGTCATCCTCCGTCTCCCGCGCTCATGCGGAGCTGCGCCCGGACCCGTCCGGGTGGAAGCTGGTCGACGTCGGCTCCGCCGGAGGGACGTACGTCTCCGGCAGCCGCGTCACCGAGGTGCCGTTGACCGGGGCGACCGAGATCCAGCTCGGCCCGGTGGGGCCGGGCTCGACGATCACCGTCACTCTCGACGACGCGCCGGTGGCGGCGGGTGCTCCGCCTGCTCAGGCGCCGGCTCCGCCGCCTCCGCCGGCGACGGCGGGCGCCACCGCGGCGCCGTC